>CAYUKM010000133.1:0-7253 GCA_964445255.1 uncultured Acidimicrobiales bacterium | reverse complement strand
ATCAGGGTGTTGGCCTAGGACAAAAATACATCACCGTGAGTGATGACGCCATATGGAGAGAGGTCTTACACGTTGCTATTTGGTTACAACTGTTACGTGTGGTCGTGTTGGTTAGCGGGGTTTCGCCAGCACCGCCGTCACCGCGGCGATCTCGTTGGTCTCAAGCTTCGTGCAGATCTGATTCAGAATCTCCTCGCCCATCCATCCGAGTTCGGAGACCCAGGCCGGCGACTCCGCCTCGATCACGAGGACACCATCGGTGATGCGTGCCGGACGACAGTTGTCGGCGATCACGTCTCCAACGAGTTCGGGCCACCGGGCAAAGACGGCCTCCACCACCGATGGCTCGGGGGCATCGAGGTGCTTCATCACTCGATCTACACCGAAGCCAACCTTTTGAGGACCATCCCAAAAACGGTTCTCGTAGCGGGACCGTCGTGGACGATCGGAGCGTCCCTCATCAAACCCCGGCATGGACCGCCCCCAGCGAATCGAGGCGAAGCACCCGGTCGGCGAGCGCCCCATCAGGAAGATCGATCGCAGAGGTCACCAACGTCTGGCCCGCTGGCAACGCTTCGATCAGCGCTGTCGATCGGTTGTCGTCGAGTTCGGAGAAAACGTCGTCGAGCACGAGCAGCGGGGCAACCCCGGTCGTTTCGCGAACCAGCTCGTGACCAGCGAGTCGCAGCGCCAGAGCCAGCGACCGTTGCTCGCCTTGCGAGGCGTGGGTTCGGGCAGGCATGCCGTTGAGCATCACTTCGATCTCGTCGCGGTGCGGGCCCACCGTAGTGATGCCCCGGCGCACGTCGTCTTTTCGAGCATCGGTTAGCGCTGCTGCGAGACCGGTCTCGAACCACGGTGCCACGTAACGGAGTCCAACCTCGTGCTCTCCCCCGGCGACGGCTTTCAGCGCCCGGGTAACGAGCGGGGTGAGTCGCGAGATCGCGTCAGCGCGTAGAGCACCAAGCTGATCGGCCACCTCGGTGAGCTTTGCGTCCCAAACATCGAGCGTGAAGGCGGCGTCGTTATCGAGACGCCCATGGACTCCCTTCAAAAGAGCATTGCGCTGCTTCAGCACCTTGTCGACCTTCGCCCGAACCGACTCGTTGCGCGGCTGCAAGCCGACGACCACGTGGTCTAGATAGCTCCGGCGTTCCCCGGGCGAGCCCTTGATGAGTTCCAAGTCATCCGGAGCGAACACGGTTACCGACATAACCCCAAGAAGATCCTTGCGCTGCATCCGTTGCTTGTTCATCTGGACCCGGATACGTCCGGTGCGCGGAAGCTCCGCCTCGAGCAGCAGCTCTCGTTGATCGCTACGCAGTTGGGCGCGGGCGATCGCGACGTCGCTGTCTCGGTGAATGAGCGCGTCGTTCGGCGCGCCACGGAACGACCGCATCGTCGTAAGCCAGCCGATCGACTCGACGATATTTGTCTTGCCCGACCCGTTCGGCCCGATGAGCGCGGTAACGCCCGCATCGAAGTCGAGCTCCAAGCTGCGATGCGAACGAAAGTCGGTCAACCACAGCCGTTCAAGCACCAAGGCGGAGGTAGACGCGTTCACCCCGCCCACCGTATCTTCGTTCGTCGACCCTAGACTCGGTCACTATGGAGTCGGCGGCGCACATCCTTCGCCAAGCTGTGCGGCATTGGTACCTCTTTCTCGGCGCGTTCCTCGCCTTCAATTGGCTTTGGAGGAACGGGACCATTCATCGCGCTGATACTCGGAGCGTACGGAGTTGCTTTCGCGGAGTCGGAAACGATCTACCGAGGGTTGGCCGTCGGGCTGGTCGTATTCGCGATCATTATGTACCCCGTGCTCATAGTCAGGATGCTCGAAGCCTCTGGCACTAGAATCAGCGCTTTGCTGCACGGTTCGGAGAGGTCATGGCAGACATACAAATCGGGATCATCATGGGGAGCCAATCCGATTGGCCGACCATGAAAGGCGCCGCCGAGATCCTTGATGAACTCGGCCTGGCGTACGAAACCAAGATCGTGTCCGCACACCGTACGCCGGACCGCTTGTGGGACTACGGCGCGAGCGCGGTCGACCGAGGGCTCAAAGCGATTATCGCTGGCGCCGGTGGCGCAGCCCACTTGCCAGGGATGATGGCGTCGAAGACTCGCGTTCCGGTCATTGGTGTACCGGTCCAAACCAAGGCGTTGTCGGGGGTCGACAGCCTGTACTCGATCGTGCAGATGCCCAAGGGCTTCCCGGTCGCCACCATGGCGATCGGTTCCGCTGGTGCACCGAACGCTGCGTTGATGGCAGCGGCCATCATCGCCACCTCCGACCCTGCGGTGGGCGAACGCCTCGACGCGTGGCGCGCCGCGTTGTCGGCATCGATCCCCGAAGTCCCCTCCGATGACTGAGGCACTCGCGCCAGGATCAACGATCGGGATCCTGGGTGGCGGCCAACTCGGCCGAATGCTCTCGGTCGCCGCGTCACGGCTCGGCTACATCTGCCACATCTTTGAACCCGGAGCCGAACCTCCGGCTGGCCACGTCGCCCGCCACGTCACGACCGCCAGCTACGAAGACGCCGCGGCGCTTCGAGCCTTCGGCGAGTCGGTCGATGTCATCACCTATGAATTCGAGAACGTGCCGACGTCCGCGCTCGACCTGCTCGAGTCCTTGGCCCCTATTCGGCCCGGCCGAAACGCGCTCGCCACGAGCCAAGACCGACTGGTCGAAAAGGAGTTCCTCAAGGAGATCGGCCTCGAGGTTGCACCCTTTGCTGAGATCGACTCGCTCACCGATCTGCAGATTGCAGTCGAGGACATGGGCACCCCGTCGATCCTTAAGACTCGCCGCTTCGGCTACGACGGCAAGGGCCAGGTTCGCCTCACCGACAACGACGACGCCACCCTGGCCGCGGCGATTGAGTCGATCGCGGGAGCGTCAGCCGTGCTCGAAGGTTTCGTCGACTTCGACCTGGAGATATCGGTGATCGCCGCCCGCGGACTCGACGGTTCGGTCAGCGCGTACGACCCCGGCCACAATGTGCACGTCGATGGGATCCTCCGCACGACGACGATTCCTTCTGGAGCAAGTTCCGAGGCGGTGGACAACGCCATCGCCGCCGCCACGACGATTCTCGAATCGCTCGGCTATGTCGGCGTCCTCGGTGTCGAGTTCTTCGTCGATGGCGACTCGCTGCTCGTCAACGAGATCGCCCCGCGGGTCCACAACTCGGGCCACTGGACCCAAGATGGATGCACCGTTGACCAGTTCGAGCAGCACATTCGCGCGATCACCGGCTGGCCACTTGGTGATGGCAGCCGCTATGCAGATGTGGTGATGGAAAACTTGATCGGCGACGAGATCGACCAACTTGGCGAACTCGGCCAGGACCCAACGGTCGCGCTCCACGCCTACGGCAAAGCCGACACCAAGCCCGGTCGCAAGATGGGCCACATCAACCGGGTTACGGGCGACTGATATGGGCACACTCAACTCGGTCGGCGTCTTCCTCGGCTCCTCCACCGGCACGAACCCGGCACATGCCGAGGCGACCGTCGCTCTTTCGAACGAACTCGTAGCTCGCGGCATCACCCTCGTCTACGGCGGAGGCGCAGTCGGGCTGATGGGGCTCCTCGCCGACACCGTCCTCGAAGGAGGCGGCGAAGTCATCGGTGTTATCCCGCGCAACCTTTTCGGCAAAGAGGTTGCCCACCAAGGCAACACCGAGCTAATCGAGACCGACGGCATGCACGAGCGCAAGGCACTCATGTACGACCGATCCGACGCGTTTATCGCCCTGCCCGGCGGTATTGGCACCCTCGACGAACTCGCCGAGACCGCTACCTGGAACCAGATCGGCGTTCAGGCAAAGCCCGTCGGCGTGCTCAACATCGACGGCTACTACGACGGCTTGATCACATGGTTGAACCAGGCCGTCACCGACGGCTTTATCCGCTCGAAGAACCAACTCCTGTCGTCTTCTAACCCCGGCGGAGGCGGCGAAAAGCCCGTCGTGTTCGCCCACACCGAGCCCCAAGCCCTGCTCGACACCCTCGCCAACCACACCTAGCCAAGAAATCTGTGGTCCGTTTTCAGCGCCATGACCTGATTTCAGACCACAGATTCTCTACTCACCGGTTCTGTGGTCCGTTTTCAGCGCCATGACCTGATTTCGGACCACAGAATCAAAAGGGGGCGAGAACGTTTGGTGAACGGGTATCGGCGATCCCTGGACCGCCCACCCAGCTGTGCGTAGCGTTTACGGGATGTGCACCGAACATCAGCGTCATGGCCATCACCATCATGAGATCACACCGACGATCACAAGGATCCCGTTGGCGCGAATCACGCAACCTTCGCGATGGAGTCGACGCCGGCTGTTGGTGAACGGCGGTCTCGGTACGGCGAGCATGGCAATCTTGGCCGCCTGTGGCTCAGGAACGGAGACCACAGCATCTAGCACCACCTCAACAGCAGCTCCGGCAAGCGAGCCCGCCACAACCGAGGCTGCAGCTGAAGCCGCAGAGGCCGAGGCACCTGCGGAGGAGTCAGCGCCGGCCGAAGAAACCGAAGCGGCCGCGCCAGGGCTTCAGATGCAGTGGGTTGAACTCGGATTCGTGTCGGCCTACGTGCTCGTGCGCGGCTCCGAAGCAGCCATTGTCGACACCGGCGTCGCCGGCAGTGGCGCGGCGATCAATACCGCTCTAACAGACCTCGGACTGGCGCCAGCAGATGTCCGCAGCATCATCTTGACGCACAACCATGGCGATCATGTTGGGGGCCTTGGCGAACTGGAAGGCGCAATGACCAACGCCACCGTCTACGCCGGTACCGGTGACGTGGACAGCATCCGAACTTCGCTCACACTTTCAGAAGTCGGCGACGGCGACGAGGTCTTCGGCTTGGGCATTGTTAACACCCCTGGTCACACGGTCGGAAGTATTTCCGTCTTCGACACCGACACAGGCCTGCTCGTCGCCGGCGACGCGATCAATGGTGACGGTTCGGGCGGAATTACCGGAGCGAACGCCAACTTCTCCGAGGACCTCGCCGAAGCAAACGCCTCCGTCGCAAAGATGGCTGCGCTCATGCCTCAGGTGGCCGCGTTCGGCCATGGTGGCGGACCGGTCATGGAAGACGTCACTAGCAAACTTGCTGCCATCAGCTAGATCGCGATCTCGTTCGACCCAAGCCCCTAAGCGGAGCTAGGTTACCGTGAAGTAGCTACGCCAGATTGGCCCCAGGGGGAGGCAGCGAATGGACCCGACCTATTCCGATGAGGCCGAGGCGTTCCGTACGCGCATCAAGGAATTCTTGAGCGCCAACCTTCCCGAGGGTTGGCAAGGCATCGGCGCGCTCGACCGAGAAGAGATCCTGGTCTTCCAAAAAGAGTGGCGCCAAAAGCTCGCAGCCAACGGCTTGCTCGCTCCCGCATGGCCAACCGACTACGGTGGCGGAGGCCTCTCCGAGCTCGAACAGGTCGTCCTCGCTGAAGAGTTCCAGCGAGCCGGTGCGCCAACGGGTGGCTCGAACGATGCCTTCAGCATCCAGATGGTCGGCAACACGATTCTCCAGTGGGGCACGCAAGAGCAAAAGAAACACTTCCTCCCCCGCATCATCAGCGGGGAAGACATCTGGTGCCAGGGCTACTCCGAGCCAGATGCTGGTTCTGACCTCGCCGGTCTCGGTTGTCGAGCCGAACTCGATGGCGACGAGTGGATCATCAACGGCCAAAAGATTTGGACATCGGCTGGTCAGTGGGCCAACTGGATCTTCGTCCTATGCCGAACCGACCCCGACGCGCCGAAACATCGCGGCATCAGCTTCCTCTTGTGCCCAATGGACCAGGAGGGTGTCGAGGTTCGCCCGATCGAAATGCTCAGCGGCGACGCCGACTTCAACGAAACCTTCTTCACCGACGCCCGCACCCACAAAGACAACGTCATCGGTGAGGTCAACGCCGGTTGGGGTGTCGCCATGACCTTGCTCGGCTACGAGCGTGGCGAGGCCGCAGCCACGATGCCGATCATGTTCCGCGCCGAGTTCGACAAACTGATCGAGTTGGCCAAGCAGCAGGGCGTCTCCAACGACCCCATCATTCGCGACCGGATCGCCAAGCTGTACTGCGAAGTCGAGATCATGCGGTTGCAGGGCATGCGGTCGCTGACCAAGTTCCTCGACGGCCAGCATCCCGGCCCCGGAGAATCGACCTTCAAGCTCTACTGGAGCGAATACCACCAGCGAATCACCGAGTTGGCCGTCGACATCTTGGGTGCGGCCGCGACAACTCCTGACGGAATCGCCAAGACCTCGTTCCATACCGATCTCCCAGGCGCCCCAAACGACGCAGCCTCTTGGATCGGGGCGTTCTACAACGCACGAGCTGGAACGATCTACGCCGGTACCTCCGAAGTACAACGCAACATCGTCGGCGAGCTAGTCCTCGGTCTCCCCAAAGAACCGAAGGGCGTGAAGCCATAATTCGCTGGGGCTTCCGCCCAGAACCGCGAATGCATGCCAGGTAAGTCGCGTCTTCCGCGTCATGAATGCCGCAGACGACTTGGACTGCAGCGAGTACGTGTGGGTACGTCGAGGCGTACCAAGTTTCTGGGTTTGCTCCTGGTCGTACTTCGCGACCGGCAGTGTCGAGCGAATACAGTTCGGGACATGGATCTTCCGGTGATGCCGCCGCTGAAGCCAATGCTCGCTAAAGCACGGGACGAGTTGCCCGAAGGCGAACTTGCGCTCGAGCCGAAGTGGGACGGCTTTCGCTGCATCGTGTTCCGAGACGGCGACGAGGTTGTGCTCGGAAGCCGCAACCAGAAACCGTTCAACCGCTACTTCCCCGACATCCTTGAACCGCTGCGCACGAGCCTTCCCGATCGGTGCGTGGTCGATGGCGAACTGATTGTCACAATTGACGGCAAACTCGACTTTGATGCTCTCGGGCAGCGGATCCACCCCGCTGAGAGTCGAGTAAATATGCTCGCCGAAAAGTCTCCGGTGTCGTTCATTGCTTTCGACCTTTTAGCTCACGACGACGATTCCCTCTTGGAGACTCCGTTCGCCGAACGACGCAAAGCGCTTGAGGTCGCCGCGCGGGCATTCCAGGCACCGGTACACCTCGCACCCATGACAACGGATCGCGAGGTCGCCATGGAGTGGTTCCATACCCTCGAGGGAGCGGGGCTCGACGGCCTGACCGCGACACCACTCGACGGCACATAGGTCCCCGACAAGTTAGTGCAGTACAAGTTGAAGCATGTTCGAACGTTCGCCTGCGTGG
>CAYUKM010000132.1:0-7327 GCA_964445255.1 uncultured Acidimicrobiales bacterium | reverse complement strand
TAGTTGTTGCGGGCATCACCGAGGATCAGCACCGATGTCTTCGGGCCGACGTCTTTGCCGTAGTTGTTCCAGAAGACCTCGAGCGCGTGGCCGTAGTCGGAGTGGCCGTCTACCCACACCACATCGGCTTCGCTGTTGACCCGGTGGATTGCCTCGGTGATGTCGTCGGTCTGTTCGAAGAACTCGGTGACCTCGTCGAGTCCGTCGATGAACACGAACGATCGCACCTGGGTGAATTGACTCGACAGCGCGTACACCAGGTGCAGCGTGAAGCGGGCGAAGGCAGCGACCGAGCCGGAGATGTCGGCGATGACCATGATCTCGGGCTTCTTGGGTCGAGGGTTCCGGAACTTCGGCTCGGCCGGCACACCGCCATATGACAGCGACGTGCGAATTGTGTGGCGGAAGTCGAGCGGCCCTTTGCGACCCCGACGGCGCTTACGTGCCAGGCGAACCGCCAGCTTTCGGGTGAGCGGATAGATCGCCTTGCGCAGATTGGCCATCTCGTCGCGACTCGCGTGCATGAAGTCGACATCTTCGGGCAGCGGCTTGCGAAGCGTTTTGGCCATCGCCTCGACACCACGATCCGCAACGAGGCGTCGACGGATCTCGGCCTCGATCTCCTTCTTGAGCGCCTCGATACGGTCCTTGTACTCGTCTCGCTGAAGACGCTGCTCAAACTGGCTCGTGTCCTCCGACGTGTCCTGTTCGGCTTCCATGAGCTTTTCGAGCACACCATCGAGATCGAGATTCCGCAGCGTTCGGTACAGGTAGTACGTGCCGCCGACAGGTCGACCGGGCTCCATACCCGCGTACCGCCGAACCGACTCGCGGGCCATCGACCGCATCATGGCCTGATCGCCCTGCTGGAGCGCGTTGTAGAGCATCTCGGCGAGTTCCTCGGGGGTCATGCCTCGACCGGAACCACCTTGACCCTTCTCGCCCTGCCCGCGCCCTCCAGGCGCCTCAGGGTCTTCCTCCTCGTCCTCGTCGAGCGGGGCATCGAGGAGGTCGCCGTCGATTGCGTACTCTTCGCCGCGCAGCGAGAAGTAGACGTCGAAGACGATCTCGAAGGCCTTCCAGTGTGAGTTGTTCTTCACCAACGTCGCAGCGAGTGCGTACTTAAGCGCCGTACGGTCCTCGAGAGGAATGTGCTGAATTGCCTCCATTGCGTCGAGGTTCTCGGTCAAGCTGACCGGCAACCCAGCGTTTCGAAGCTCGACGATGAAGCCCGACAGCAGGTCGAGCAGCGGAGAGGATGGTCCGTCGCCAGCGCCGTTCTCATCGACAGCGGACGGCATCGTGGTCATGTCAGCTAGTGCCGGCGTAGCTGTCGGCGTTGGCGTTCATGTCTTTGACCGCCTTGTCGATGTCGGTCTGGTACTTCAACAAAATGTTGACGGTCTCGGTTGCCGTCTCCGCGTCGATCTGGTCGATGCCCAACAGCACGAGGGTCCGAGCCCAGTCGATCGTTTCGCTGACCGACGGGTGCTTCTTCAGCTCAAGCTGGCGGATTGAACGAACGACACGAGCGACCTGGTTGGCGAGATGATCGCTGATCTCGGGGACCCGTGTGGTGACGATCTGCTTCTCGCGCTCCATCTCGGGATAGTCGAGGTGGAGGTAAAGAGCACGTCGTTTCAGCGCCTCGGAGAGCTCACGTGTGTTGTTCGAGGTCAAGAACACGAGCGGGATGTTCTTGGCCGTCACCGTTCCCAGTTCAGGAATCGATACCTGGTACTCCGACAGGATTTCCAAGAGCAGCGCTTCGGTCTCGATCTCGACTCGGTCAACCTCGTCGATCAGCAGAACGACTTGTTCGTCCGAACGGATCGCTTCGAGCAGGGGCCGCTCGAGCAGGAACTCTTCGGAGAAGATGTCATCCTCAAGATCATTCCAGTCGGTATCGCCGCTGCGGTCGGCCTGGATGCGAAGCAGCTGCTTCTTGTAGTTCCATTCGTATAGCGCCTTTGCCTCGTCGAGGCCTTCGTAGCACTGCAATCGGATGAGCCTCGCACCCATCATCTCGGCCACCGATTTTGCCAGCTGAGTTTTGCCCGTCCCAGCGGGACCCTCGATCAGAATCGGCTTGTCGAGCCGATCGGCGAGGTGCACAATGCTGGCGATAGCGTCGTCGGCCAGGTAATCGACAGAGGCCAGTTTGTCGCGAACCTCAGCAGCACTATCAAAGCGATGAGTCATTGGGAGAAGCCTAACGCCGTGGAAACTATGCGCTGTCTCCGAATGCGTGTTTCCCGCTAGCGCCGGACTGTGGGATCTGTTTGCTTAACCCGAGCGCGGAGCGTGTAGACGCTGTCACCGCTTAGAACGCCGCCGCGGCCGAAGAGACGTCCGAACTCCCAATTCGACAGACCGAGTTCCGGACGGTCGTAGGCGTATTGCCCGTCGACCCATCGGGTGAACCCGTCGCAGACGAACGGAGCGTTGACAGCGTTGAAGAAGCTTTCGAACTCTCCGGCATCGTCGGAGATGAGGCTGGCAACAAAGCCGGGAGCCTGATCGTTGAAGGCCTCAACCGCGTCGTCAACCGTGTCGACCAGTACCAGCGTTACTTCAGGGCTCTCTTCCCACTCCCACTCCTGACCCAGCGCATCAGCGCTAATCGGCGAGGCTTTGGGTTCGGTAACGTTCCCTTCGGCGCGAGCGATCTGGGTATCAGCGAACCACGCTTCGGGGAGATGGTCGGCAGCATCGCCGACGACGTGGAGCTTGGGTGAGGTACCACGGTTCTCGCCCGCTTTGTCTAGCCCAGCGAGCAGCGCTGGCACCAGCCGCTCGGCGTCGGAACGCACAATGCAACAGGTGTTCAACGTGTTACAAACCTTGCGATCCAAGCTGTTCTCCACAACGGCGGTGAACCGGTCTGCGTCGGCCGATGCAGAAGCGACCATCCACGCACCTCCAGTTCCGTGCAGGCTCACCGCAATGCCCGCCTGGCGTGCGACCGAACCGAGCTGAGCGACCGCAGCGCCGCTCCCACGCGCCACAGCAAGCGACAGGCGGGTGTCGGAGAACATGGCGTGGCCCGCAGCACGAGAAGCGCTGGCCACGAGCGACGCTGCTCCTGCGGGGAGTCCGGCTGCCTTGAGCGCCGGATCGAGAGCGTGTTCAACGATGGCTTTCGCTGTTCCCAGCGCGTCGCTGCCGATGCGAAACACCACGGTGTTCCCCGACCGGAGCACACCAGAGGCGTCGGCGAAGACGTTCGGCCGGCCTTCGAACACGAAACCGACGACGCCCAGTCCTGCTCGGACCTGCTCTACCTGCCAACCATCGTGGTCGACCGACTCGACCACCTCCCCACGTCCGGGGGGTTGAGTCGCCCAGCCGCGCAACCCCGAGATCATGTCGGCCCGCATCGTGTCGGTGAGTTCTAGACGGGTCGTGCTTCGGCCGCGCTCCTTAGCCGAGGCGATATCGGCCTGGTTCGCCGCCGCAATCGGGGCAAACGTTTCGTCATCGGCGAGTCGATCAGCGAACGCATTGTAAAAGTCGGTGATGGCGTCGTCGGAGACGGCGTTCATCGCCGAGAACGCAGTAGCTGCTCGTCCGACTGCATCGCGGGCAATAGTTGCCACGTCAGCCGGGATGTGGATCAAGTCGCCGGTCGTTTGCACCACGACCAGTTCGTCGCCCGCGTTGAACGCGTTCGCGAGCTCGGGAGAAACAGTGGTGACCCTGTTGCCGCCGTAGATCACTTGCATACCGGGCGTGAGCGAAGTCAGTTCTGCCATGGACATCCACGCTAACGGCTGCTTTATGCAAGTACCTTTTGAGTGATCTTCCGTGGCTGATTCACCCCCCTCCGACACTTCGCCCGCGTCCGGCGATACGCCAAAGCGCTCGGCATCCGTTCTGGTCGCCGCTGGCATTCTGCTGTCGCGCCTGGCCGGCGTCATCCGGACATCGGTATTCGCAGCGTTTCTCGGCGTGGGAGGTGCAAACGACGCTTTCATCACCGCGACACGGATTCCAAACGTCCTCCAGATGCTGCTGGGCGAGGGCACCCTCTCCGCCTCGTTTATCCCCGTCTACTCAACCGAGATCGAACGAGACGAAGAGGAAGCCGGACGCATCGCTGGCGCGGTCGCCTCGTTACTCGCACTGGTCGCAGCAGTCATCGTCATCCTCAGCACGATCTTTGCCGAGCAGATCGCTTGGGTTGTGCTGCTCGGAAATTCAGACGATGTGCGGTTCGACCTCACGGTCGCCCTACTACGGATCATCTTCCCGTCGGCTGGGCTGCTCGTGCTCTCGGGTTGGTGCCTCGGCATCCTGAACAGCCACCGGCAGTTCTTTCTGTCCTACGTGGCACCGGTGCTGTGGAACATCGCACAGATCGCCGCGGTTGTTGGCGGCGTCGTCTTCTTCAGCATCGGCGACACGTCCGCACTTGGAGACACCACGGAGCAAATCAATCGGCAGCTCGAAGACGATCAGACCAACATCGACATCTTGGGCGAAGTCGCCCGAGTCGCATCATGGGGATTCTTGGTTGGCTCAGCGTTGCAGTTCGGCGTACAGCTTCCCTTCGTTGCGAAGGTTGCCAGGGGCTTGCGCTTCAAACTTGATCTCGGCCGCGAAGGCGTACAAGCCGTGCTCAAACGGTTTGGCGAATCCGTGTTCGGACGAGGCGTGATTCAGATTTCTGCCTTTGCCGACACCATTCTCGCCAACGCCATCACCGTCGGAGCCGTGACCGCCGTCGGAACTTCACAGATCCTCTACATCCTCCCAATCAGCGTCTTCGCCGTGAGCGTCGCCGCGGCCGAACTCCCCGAGTTGAGCCGCCTCAAAGATCCCGAGAAGATCCGCACCCGCGGGGAGGGCGGGTTCGCCCAGATCGCCTTCTTCGTCTCATTCACCGCAGTTGCCTACATCCTGCTCGGCGACAAAATCGTCGCCACGCTGTTCGAGCGCGGAAATTTCACGAGCGACGACACCTTGCTGATCTGGTTCACGCTGGGCGCATATGCCCTCGGGCTCATTCCTTCTGCGCTCTCCCGCCTCACGCAAAACACCCTCTGGTCCCAAGGAGATACGCGCAGCCCGGCGCTCGTCGCAGTCGTTCGCGTCACGATCGCCATCGTCATCGCCGCCTTTGCCATGCAACTGTTCGACCGAATCGGCTCCGATGACGTTCGCTCGGCGATTCCGACTTTGTTCGACGGTGGCACTCGAAACTCCTCGATTCGCTTCGGGGCGATGGGCATCACACTCGGCTCCGCAGTTGCAGGATGGGTCGAGGGGGTTCTGCTGTGGCGCGCCGCCGACCGAGCCGTGCCGGGGGTATCTCCTCTCCGCCCGATTAAAGCGCTCATCCCGGCGCTGATCGCTGCCGCCGTTGTCGCCCTCATCATGCGCGTCGTTACCGACGATGTATGGCCACCACTCGCCATGATTCTTTCCGTCGGCCTCTCCGGATTGACCTACTTAGCAGTCTGTCGAGTAACCGGCGTGAAGGCCCTCAACGTCCTCCTCGTCGGCCCTCTCCGCAAATTCCGCGTTCGCTAGCGCTGATCTCGTTGCATGCACGGAGCGTCCTCGCTCCGCGCGGCAACTTGGCTTCGGCTTGCGTTCAAAGGACGTAGCCATAAGCCCACTTATCGTACGCAAATATCGACCTCTGAGGGTCCGGGCGTATTACCATGCGATCCATGATCGAAACGATTAAGAAGTGGTGGAAGTACCTGACTGCGCGAGCCGACGCGGAGTTTGAGAAGAACGCTGACCCAAAAATCCAACTCGAACAAGCGATTCGGGAGTCCAAAGAGCAGCATCAGCGGCTCAAGGAACAGGCCGCGAACGTCATTGCTCATCAGAAGCAGACCGAGATGCGTCTTGAGAAGGCCATCAAAGAGAAGGAAAAGCTGACGGGTAACGCTCGTCAGGCAATCATGATGGCCGAGGAGGCCATGGGGCGCGGTGACGAGTCCAAGGGCGCCGAGTACACCAGCGCTGCAGAAGCCTTCGCACAACGCCTAATCGCGGTCGAACAAGAGGTGGAAGACCTCAAGGCTCTGCACCTGCAAGCAACGGGTTCAGCTGACGAAGCCAAGCGTGCAGTGAGCCAAAACTCCGCCAAGCTCCAAGAGAAGCTCGGCGAACGCCAGAAACTGCTCAGCCAGCTCGATCAGGCGAAGATGAAGGAGCAGATGAACGACGCCCTGACCTCGCTCAACGAGCAGGTCGGAGGCGACACGCCATCACTTGAGCAGGTACGAGACAAGATCGAGCAGCGCCTCGCCAAGGCTGAAGCTGCGTCGGACCTGACGGCAAGCTCGACCGAAGGCCGCATGGCTGAGATCGAAGCAGCAGCGCACGAAGGCCAGGCCAAGGCCCGCCTCGAGGAGCTCAAGAGCCAACTTGGCGTCGGTTCAGCAGAAACCGCTGCACCTGAGACCACCACCGCTCCAGAAGAGGGCGGCACCACCGCTACCGCCTAATTCGGCGGCACAACGTAGGCCAGCACGACCGGAAGGTAGCTCGTCATGACCCCAGACCAGATCAAGGCGTTGCGCGAATCAGCGACGAACATCATCGCCCACGAGAAGCAACTCGAGGGTCAGCGAACCAAGCTCTACAGCGAGCTAGAGAAGGTGAACACCAACGTTCGCCAAGCCGTGATGATGTCCAACGAAGCGCGCATGGAGGGTGACGAAGCGAAAGCCACCCAGTTCGATGAGTCATCTGAGGTGCTCGCACAGCGAGCCGTGGAGATCGATACCCAGATAGCCGCCATCGACGTTGAGCTGATCGAGGCACGGCAAGCATCTGAGGAAGCGAAGTCGATCGCCTCTGATTCGGCGATCGAAATGACGAGGATGAAGAGCAAGGGCGCAGAACTCCGCGCCGAGTTCGAGCGGGCCAAGATGGCCGAAGCCACCGCCGATGCATCGTCGGGGGTCCCCTCCTACGACGCGGTCAAGGGCAAGATCGGCGATCGCCTCGCAAAGGCGGAGGCCGCCGCCGAGCTCTCCGATGCAGATGGTCAGACCGCCCTCGACGGAGCGTCCAAGATGGTCGAGAAGGCAGCTATGGAATCGAAAGCGGCCGCTCGCCTCGCCGAGATCAAGTCGCAGATGGGCATCCTCAGCGAAACCCCGCAGGACTCGGTCGAAGAGACTGCCGACGACACGCCTCCCGAAGATTCCTCCGAGTAGTCGACCGCTAGTCGTCGACTAGCACAAGGTCGTCGGTGTGCATCACGACTTGGCCGTCAACATCAGAGCTGACGTCGGTGCTCGCGGTCCGTGCGAGACCTCTGGCAAAAACGGTGCCGGTCGCATCGGCCACCTCGATCGGG
>CAYUKM010000131.1:0-7585 GCA_964445255.1 uncultured Acidimicrobiales bacterium | reverse complement strand
CGATCGCGTACGTGCGGGCCGTTTCATCGGCACGATTCAGAAGCGACCCAGAATCGGGATCAAACCAGATGTCGTCGGCTTCAACGCGAACCACTGGCTGTCCAGCGGGCAGCCAGGGCGAATCCTCATCGAGGATCACGATCTCTTGACGGACCGACAGCGTCTCCACCGAGCGTTCGAAAGGCACTTCAATGTCGGCCGATGTTGCGGCGTACGTTGCGTTGGTAGTCCAGTTCACACCGTCGTAGGAGTCGAGCGGAACGAGACCCAGCCGGTCGAAGAACACCGCTGACGGTGCAGCGGGCAGGTTCAGTTCGAACGCGGGGCTTCCCGCTTCTCGAAGCGACTTGAGCTGGGCGAGCGGATTGACAGCCGATGCGGTTACGACGTCCTCGTCTCGCAACTGCCTCGGGTCGAATGGCTCCTCCCTGCCGGGGATGACCAAGGCCAGCAACGGCGCAAGCGCAGCGAGCAAGACGAGCGGGATAGCACCGGCGATGAGCCGTTCGGTAAGCATGCGCTCACCAACGAACTCGGTGACTCGCGTTCGCTCGTCACCATCGAGTTGTGAGCGAGGAACGGCTCGGACAAGCGACAGCAGCAACGCAGCACCGAGAAGGCCAACAATCAGCACATAGGCGGCGGTGCCGCCGGGGGCAGCGATCGGAAGCGAGATCCCGGCGAACACGATCGCCGGAAGCGCTGCGGTGGCAGATTGGTCGGATCGGATGAGCAGAACACCGGTAACCGCACCGGTGATCCAGGCCATTGCCGACACGAAGCCCAACGCTGCGGGCACCGAAGTGCTTATGGGCAAGGTCTCTGCCAGAGTGTTTCGCCAACCATCCACGGTCATGTCGAACAGGAACGGCCCGATATCGCCAGCGCCCGTGAAGTCCGTACTCGGCAGCACGACCGCTAACACCAAGAACAAGACGCCACCGATGATCAGCGCCACGGTTCGCAAAAACGGACCCATCGAGGTGCGGCTAATGGCGACCGCCACCGCTCCGGAGAGCAGTACGCCGATGAGTACCGGTGGGATCCAGCCCGGCCCGGCAAACACGCGGCTGTAGAAGAGGGCGGAAACCGTCAAAAGCAGTCCAGATGCAGACACCTGACCCAAGAAGACTTGTTGGTTCATGCGGTCCTCGTCACCTGGTTCCACGCACTTGCAAAGTCTGCACTATCGGCTGCGGTAATAAGCGTGGCGTCGGGCGAGCCCTTCTCCCATTCCTGGGCACCCGCGGTGAACTGCGCGACGGTGATCACATCGAACCGGTCGCGGAACTGGCGCAAGAGGGCGAGTTCGTTCGCGGGCATCACACCGGTCACGACGGTCAGCGACACGCCACCGATGTCACTTTGCACCTCGTCGAGGGTTTCCTCGATCGAGCCTCGGAATGACAGTCCCACCTCAGCGAAACGATCCATAATCTTGGCGGCCGGCACGAGCTGGTTCATGACCACGCCGTCGGTCGTGACCAAGCGGAAGTCGAATCCCCGACTCATCGATGCGGCGATAACCGAGGCTGCAGCGCGAACCGCATCCTCGAACGACTCGGCGGAGTGCGACGTGGCTCGAGTGTCGAGGACCACCAACGAACGCGGCTGGTGGGTGTCGACATTGTGGCGAACCATCATCTTGCCGGTCCGCGCCGACGATCGCCAGTGCACTTGTCGCAGGTCGTCGCCGTGCACGTATTCGCGGAGCGTATGGAAGGTGACGCCACCCTCGAGTGCCTTACCGATCTCGGGTCCCTCGAGGTCTCGAGCGATACCGCTCGGGAACGGTTCGAGCTGATGGATCTGTGGATGGATGTACAGGTTGGTGATCTCTTCATCGGGATCACCGGAGCGAACGAGTCCGAAGGGGTCAGCTCGAGTCACGTCGAGCGGCCCGACGCGGAACACCCCGCGCTGGTCTGTAGGCAGAGACGATTCGATCGTCACCGATTCGCCTGGTTCGAGGCTCGGGACTTCGACCGGCAACTGCGACTCCCCAAACCGTTCGAGCGCAAGACCGCCCGATGTGCGGCGCCGACCGCTGTTACTAATCGTCAAGTTGGAACGCGCTGGACGGCCGACACGGGTTCGTTCAGGAATGACCACTCGCCTCGTCTCCACGCGAGGACGGCGCACAATCCAAATGCGCCCGATGATCACCGCGGCAAGCAGTGCCAAACCGAGAGCTAGAAGGGTCGCATACCCGAGTGCGATTCCGCCAACGACAGCGATCAAGCCGACGACAAGAAACGACTTTCCGGCGTTGGTAAGCACTAACGCTCCAGCCGTTCCTTCGGAGTCGGGATCTCTTGGAGCACCCCACGAAGCAGCTCCGCTTCGTTGATGCCTTCGAACTGTGCCTCAGGCTTGAGCAACATGCGATGCGCAAGAACCGACTCGGTCAAGTCCTTCACGTCATCGGCAGTTACGAATGGACGACCGTTCGCGGCCGCCAGCGCTCGAGACGTACGGCCCAACGCGATCGAACCACGCGGGCTCACGCCGATCCGCAGCTCTGGCAACTCGCGGGTAGCACGCACGATCGACACGATGTACTGGCGAACAGCGGCCGAGATGTAGACGTTGTCAGCAACCCGCGCCATCTGGCGTACTTCTTCGGTCGACAGGACCGGCTCGACGTCGACGCGAGTTCGGCCCGCAGGTGCCGAATCGATGATGTCGATCTCGGCTACAGCGGATGGATACCCGATGGAGACGCGCATCATGAAGCGGTCGATCTGCGCCTCGGGAAGTGCGTAGGTTCCATCATGCTCGACCGGGTTTTGGGTCGCGACCACGAGGAACGGGTTTGGCACGGGCCGCGGCACACCGTCGACGGTGACTTGGTATTCCTCCATCACCTCGAGCAACGCGGACTGCGTCTTTGGCGACGCACGGTTGATCTCGTCGGCTAACACGATGTTGGCGAACACCGCGCCGGGATGGAATTCAAACTCGCTATTGGCTTGGTTGAAGATCTGTACACCGGTCACGTCCGATGGCAACAGATCCGGTGTGAATTGGATACGGGTCAAGGTGCCGTCAACGGATTCCGCAAGAGCGCGGGCAAGGCTCGTCTTGCCGGTTCCAGGCACATCTTCGATAAGCAGATGGCCTTGTGCAAGCATGCACAAGAATGCGATTCGGATTTCGCGGGTCTTGCCGTGGATAACCCGCTCCACGTTGTTCACCAACTGCTGAAAGCGGTCGGCATACGTACGTACCTCAAGTTCGAGGTCATCGACGGTAGTTGTTGTTGTCACTGCGACATCTCCACGTAGGAACAATCTAGACTTCAAGTGTGGCGCACGAATCTCCGCGCGTCACTTCGCGAGAGTAGATGTCTTTCGCAGCAAATAGGAAGGTGAGCCATCAGTCGTCGCAGACTTGACGCAGAACTGGTCTCACGGGGCTTAGCGCGGTCGCGTGAGCACGCTGTGCAGCTGATACATGCCAAGAAGGTCACTGTGGGCGGTGCACCCGCGTTAAAACCGGCCAGACAAGTTGACTCCAGTGAGCCAATAATTGTTGTCGGTCCGGGGCCAAAGTACGTCAGTCGCGCCGGTTTGAAGCTTGAAGCCGCGCTCGCCTCCTTCACTATCGACCCGACGGGCATGACCTGTCTTGACGCAGGTTCCTCCACCGGTGGCTTCACCGACTGTTTGCTCCAATCCGGAGCCGCTCGCGTTGTCGCCGTGGACGTCGGGACTGGTCAACTACACCACCGACTCAGGAAAAACCCTCAGGTTGAGGTGCGTGAACAGACCGACATCCGTTCCATCACCCGTGAGAGCTTCGCACCGGAACCGGTTTCGGACACGGGGTTCGATCTCGTTGTGGCGGACCTCTCGTTTATCTCTACACGTCGACTCCTCTCCCAGCTCGCACCACTCGTCGCCCCAGACGGCAATGCAATAACGCTAATAAAGCCCCAGTTTGAGGCTGGACGACGGGACGTCAGCCGAGGCAAAGGCATCATCACCGATCCAGAAATCTGGGTTCGCGTGGTCCACGATTTCATCGATGAAGCTGCCGCCGTCGGACTTCCCGTCATCGACCTTGCCCTGTCCCCGGTGAAGGGCGGAAAGGGCAATGTCGAGTTCCTCGCCCTTCACCAGCGTGCGGATACCCCGCTCGGCCAAGCCGGGGAGACATACTTAGAGCGTGACGAGTAGGGAGCCAGACCAATGCCACGAGTTGGCTTAGTCCTTCACGAAGCCGAACCCGAGGCTCTCGAAGAGGGCCAACGGATCTCGGCTTGGCTCAGTGAGCAGGGACACGAGGTGATCAGCGTCGTCGAAGATGTTTCGGGCGAGAGTCGCATCGAACAGGTCGCCCCAGAGGAGTTCGCCGACGGCTTAGATCTCGCCATTTCGCTCGGCGGCGACGGCACCATGCTCCGCACGGTCGGCCTGCTCTGTGGAAGCGACGTCCACATCCTCGGCGTCAATTTCGGCGACTTGGGTTACCTGACCGTGATCGAGCCCCGCGAACTCGATACCGCGGTCAACCGGGCCCTGAGTGGCGACTACACCGTCGAAGAACGGATGTTGGTAAGCGGAAAGATTGCGGGCAAAGAGTTCCACGCCCTCAACGACATCGTGGTCGAACGGGCCCCCGGGAACACCACCGTTCGTATCGCGGTCACGATCGATGACAAGCCCTTCGCCGCCTACCCCGCAGACGGACTGATCCTCGCCACTCCTACCGGCAGCACTGCGTACTCGTTTTCGGCGCGAGGCCCCATTGTTTATCCGACCCACACCGCAATGCTGCTGACCCCAGTTTCACCGCACATGCTCTTTGATCGCAGCCTCGTTTTGCGCCCCGATTCCATTGTCGAACTCACCATCGAAGGCCATCGAGACGGAGTCGTGTCAGTGGACGGCAATACGATGCACACTATGAGCCCTGGGGACACCATTATCTGCACACAGTCAAGCCGCGTTGCTCGTCTCGTCACCTTCGACCGTCGAGACAACCTCGGGGTTCTGAAGTCAAAGCTCGGCATCGCCGATCGATGATCGCCCTCGAATACGAACATGCTTGAAGAACTGCGCATCCAACAACTCGGTGTCATCGAAGATGTCTCCCTCGTGTTTCCCAACGGCTCCATTGCGATCACGGGCGAAACCGGCACTGGCAAGACCATGATCGTTGGAGCTGTACAACTACTCATGGGCGGCCGTGCCGAGCCGGACAGTGTCCGCGTAGGTGCTGCCGAGGCGATCGTAGAGGGTCGTTTCGTCGAGCCCGACGGTACCGAGATCATCGCCCGCCGGGTCATCCCAGCAGAGGGCCGGTCTCGGGCCTACATCGATGGCTCTCTGGCCACCGCCACGGCGCTTCAAGAACGAATCGGGCCTCTCGTCGACCTGCATGGGCAACACGCCCAACAGTCGCTCCTGCGACCCGCCACCCAACGCCACGCGCTTGACACCTTCGCAAACATCGACACCGTCTCTCTTGCGGACGCGAGCAGCGCCTTGCGCCAGATCGACAATCAACTCGCCGACCTCGGTGGCGACGCAACCGAACGCGCCCGCCGAATCGACCTCTTGCGCTACCAACTCGACGAACTCACCACCGCCGCTATCAGCGACCCGGACGAGGACGTCGGGCTAGAAGCTCAGGAGTCCCGTCTGGCACGGGCCTACGACGATGGAGTGGCGGCAGGCGAATCGGTCGGAATGCTCAGCTCGGACGGCCCGGCCGCCGAAGCACTCGGCAAAACAGCAGGACTCTTGGATGGACCCGAGTTCGACGGAATCCGCGCCAGGATCGATTCCTTGCTCGCCGAATTGGGTGACGTAGCCGGCGAACTCCGCCAGTTCGCTGAGCGCAGCGTCGATGACCCCGAAGCACGCGAGCACGTACGGGCCCGGCGCCAACTCCTCGCCGAACTCCGTCGGAAGTATGGTCCCACCCTCGTGGACGTGATGGAGTACGAACGCTCACTGGCCGCCCAACTCGAAGAACTCGAATCCCACGAGCAACGCGTCGTCGCACTGACCGATGAACGCACGAAGGCAATCCGGAACCTCGAAAACGAATCCGCACGTGTTCTCGGCGAGCGGCAGACTGCAGCTCCGAAACTCGCCAAAGCAATCACCGGGGAACTCACCACCTTGGCAATGCCCAACGCACGGGTGACCATCGATGTCACCGGCGACGCCGGCGAGGAGGTCACTATCTTGTTGGCGCCGAACCCCGGTCTTCCGGAGCTGCCTATCGGCAAGGGCGCCTCCGGTGGCGAGCTGAGCCGTACGATGCTCGCGCTTCGGATGGTCATCTCGGGTGGCCCGCCCATCAAAGTGTTCGACGAAGTGGATGCCGGAATCGGCGGCGAGACCGGCAAGGCGATCGGCGACGCGCTCACCTCACTCGCCGACAGCCAAGTCTTCGTCGTAACCCACCTCCCCCAGGTCGCGGCATGCACGTCACATCACGTCATTATCGACAAGTCGAGCACCAGCACCCAGACCGTCTCCGATGCTCGGATGCTGACTGCGGACGAACGAGTCATAGAGATAGCCCGCATGCTTTCCGGATCCCCTGATTCATCCTCGGCGATCGAACACGCGCAGGAGTTGCTGTCGGAACACACGCGTACGCCGAGCGCAAGATAGGCTGGCGTTCCGTGACTAAGCACATCTTTGTGACTGGTGGTGTAGCGAGCTCCCTCGGTAAGGGACTCACGGCTTCGGCTCTTGGCCGACTTCTTAAGGCTCGGGGCTTGAACGTCACGATGCAAAAGCTCGACCCCTACCTCAATGTCGATCCAGGGACCATGAATCCCTTCGAGCACGGTGAAGTATTTGTCACCGATGATGGTGGTGAGACCGATCTGGACTTGGGCCACTACGAGCGTTTCACCGATGAGAACCTCACCCGGCGCTCCAATGCCACCACGGGCTCGATCTACTCGTCGGTTATCGCAGCCGAACGCCGAGGCGACTATCTCGGGCGAACCGTTCAGGTCATTCCCCACATCACCGACGAGATCAAGCACCGAATCCGTCAGCTGACCTCTGACGACACCGACGTCGTGATCACCGAAGTCGGCGGAACCGTGGGCGATATCGAAATTCTCCCGTTCCTTGAAGCCATTCGCCAGTTCCGCCTCGACGTCGGCCCACAGAACGTCTTCTACATACATGTGACCCTCGTGCCGTTCATCGGACCATCGGGCGAACAAAAGACCAAGCCAACCCAGCACTCCGTGACCGAGCTTCGAAGCCGCGGTATCCAACCAGATGCCATCGTCTGTCGTAGCGACGAGCCGATCACCGACGAACTGAAGCGAAAGATCTCAAGGCTCTGCGACGTTCCTTTTGCCGGCGTGGTGAACGCAGCCGATGCAGACAGCCTCTATGAAATTCCTCTCGTCCTCCACGACGAAGGACTCGATACCTTCGTGTGCGAACACCTACAGGTGGATGCGGCCGAGGCCGATCTCACCGAATGGAGGGCTCTGGTTGACCGCGTGTTCGCCGCCGACCAGAAGGTGCGTGTCGGACTTATTGGCAAGTACGTCAGCCTCGTCGACGCCTACCTTTCGGTGGTCGAAGCACTCAAT
>CAYUKM010000130.1:0-7758 GCA_964445255.1 uncultured Acidimicrobiales bacterium | reverse complement strand
CGAACCGCGTCGATGAACATGGAGGAGAAGATCTACGAGACCGTCATCCCCATGGAAGACGTCGCCGAGTTCCGCAACGGCAAGAAGGTCATCGTCCAAAAGAAGATGTTCCCTGGCTACCTGCTCGTGCGGGCGGAGATGAACGACGATGCCTGGTACGTGATCCGCAACACTCCATCAATCGTCAACTTCGTCGGCTCCGGCGGCAAGCCATCGCCACTGCTGCGTCGCGAGGTAGAGAACTTCCTCCACGTGCCCGAAGAGGGTGGCGAGGCAGAGTCCGCACCACGTACCAAAGCTCGCCTCGAGTACGGCATGGGCGAGACCGTGCGAGTCAAGGAAGGCCCGTTCGCGGACTTCTCCGGCGAGATCGTCGAGATCAACGAAGACCAACTCAAGGTCAAGGTGCTCGTCAACATATTCGGCCGCGAAACCCCGGTCGAACTCGAATTCAGCCAAATCGCGAGGCTGTAGGCCTCCTACGTTGCGCGTCGGGGGGAAGAGCGGCAGACTTGTCAGTCGGTCTTAGACCACCTTTTTCGAACCCAGGATTCACCATGGCAAAAAAGCAAGTCTCGGCAATCGTCAAGATTCAGATCCCGGCAGGCCAGGCCTCGCCGGCTCCACCCGTTGGTACCGCTCTCGGTCCACACGGCGTGGCGATCATGGACTTCTGCAAGGCATACAACGCCCAGACCGAAGACAAGCGTGGACAGATCATTCCGGTCGAGATCACCATTTTCGAAGACCGCACGTTCTCGTTCATCACCAAGACCCCACCAACTGCATTCTTGTTGCGAAAGGCCGCAGGTCTGGACAAAGCAGCCGAGAACCCTGGCCGTGAAGTGGCTGGCTCGGTTACCTCTGCACAGGTCAAGGAGATCGCTGAGACGAAGATGCCCGACCTCAACGCCAACGACATCGAAGGCGCGATTCTCCAGGTTGAAGGCACCGCCCGCTCTATGGGACTCGAAGTCAAGTAACAAACACACGCTCTCCGGTGCCAATACCTCAGGGCCGGGAGCCACTACAACGAGGGAGCCATCATGGCGCAAGGAAAGAAGTACAAGGACGCTGCACGCAGCTACGACCGCGAAGGGATGCACTCCATAGCGGACGCGACCAGCGTTCTCGCGGGGTTTCCGAAGCGAAACTACGACGAGACGGTCGATCTCGTTCTTCGTTTGGGAGTCGACCCACGCAAGGCCGACGAAATGATTCGAAGCACGGTCTCGCTGCCTGCGGGCACCGGTAAGTCCGTCCGTGTGGCAGTCTTCGCTCAAGGCGATGCTGCTCAGGCCGCACGCGATGCAGGCGCGGAGTTCGTCGGGGCCGATGATCTCGCGGAACAGGTCGAAGGCGGCATGCTCGACTTCGACGTCACCATCGCGTCGCCAGACATGATGCCGCTCGTGGGCAAGTTGGGCCGAGTGCTCGGTCCACGCAGCCTCATGCCGAACCCGAAGACCGGCACGGTCACCCCAGACGTCGCAAAGGCGGTTGAGGAGTTCAAGGGCGGCAAGGTCGAGTTCCGTACCGACAAGTTCGCTAACGTGCACGTGCCAGTAGGCAAGGTGAGCTTCTCTGCCGAAGATCTCGAGAAGAACATCGAATCCGTTATCGAGGAAATCAAGCGGCTCAAGCCCGCTGGCGCTAAAGGCCAATACATCAAGAAGGCCTCGATTTCTTCAACGATGGGCCCAGGTATCCGGCTCGATCCAGCCGCGTTCTAGCGCTGATCCCTTGGCCGCCAAGCGGCTTCGCGGAGAGCGGTAGGAAACTCGATCGCTTGTAGCTAGTATCCAATTTGTCCAAAAATCGCATATCTCACCGCAGACCTCATGCACCCAAGTAAGTCGTGAGTAGGAGAGCCTCTTAGTCGCACCGGTTTGGTGCCCAGGACGTTCGCCGTGTCTTCGGTGGGCGTCCTTTCGAGTTTCGGGCCCACCCGAGACGAAGGACAACCAAACACAGGAGCCAGATTATGGGAGAACCACGAGCCGACAAGGTGGCAGTGGTCGCTGAGGTCAAGGAGAAGCTTGAGACAGCCGACGGCGTCGTGCTGACCGAATACCGCGGCCTTGACGTACCGGCAATGGCTGAGCTGCGTTCTACGCTGCGTCCTGCCGGTGGCGAGTACAAGATCTACAAGAACACCCTCGTCAAGCGTGCAGCATCCGAGCTCGGCATGGAACTCGACGAGCTACTCACAGGTCCAGTCGCACTGGCATTCGTTGGCGAGAAGGCCGATGGCTCAAAGGGTGACCCCGCGGCTGTCGCTAAGGCGCTCAAGGAATACTCCAAGACCAACGACGCGCTGGTACTCAAGGGCGGCGTGCTCGATGGTGCCCCGCTGTCGGTCGACGACATCAAGGCCCTTGCTGACCTGCCATCGCGCGAGGTCATGTTTGCGCAATTCGCTGGAGCGCTCGAGCACATGCTCGGAGACTTCGCTGGTCTACTCGATTCCAAGCTGCGTGAGTTCGTTTACGCAATGCAGGAACTCGAAGACAAGGGCGGCCCCGGCGGCGCAGGCAGTGGCGAAGCAGCTGCTGGCGACGCTCCAGCCGAAGAGGCTGCAGAGGAAGCACCAGCTGAGGATTCGGCCGATGACGCCGCACCCGAGGCAGAGGCATCGGCTGACGAAGCTGAATAGTTCGATTCACCAACACCAATTCACAAGACCGAAGAAACAGGAGAGCTGATTATGGCTACCAAGGAAGAAATTCTCGAGAGCATCGAGAACATGACCGTCCTCGAGTTCAAGGAACTCCTTGACGATTTCAAAGAGAAGTTTGACGTAACGGCTGCAGCGCCAGTCGTCATGGGTGGCGCAATGCCAGCTGCTGGCGGCGACGGTGACGGCGGCGGCGATGAGCAGAGCGAATTCGACGTTGTCATCGAGAACGCTGGTGGCGCCAAGATCCAGGTGATCAAGGCTGTACGCGAGCTCACCGGCCTCGGCCTCAAGGACGCCAAGGCAATGGTGGACGGCGCGCCGAACACCGTGCTTGAGAAGGCTTCGAAGGAAGACGCCGAGAAGGCAAAGGAAGCCCTCGAAGAAGCTGGCGCTACCGTCGAGCTCAAGTAATTTCCCTAGCTCCACACACTCAGGTAGTGGAGCTAATCGCACAATCTTCGGAACGGCTTCGGCCGGGGAGAATCGCCTCCCCGGTCGGCCGAAACGAGTTTTGTGCTTGACCAATCCATCGGCTTTTCGTTACCGTCTATCTAGACGCCGCCCCGAAAGGGTGCGTCTTTTGGTGCGCGCTTGCCGATTACCGATCTGAGCGGCTAGGCTGCTCAGTTGCTGTGGCTTTTCTGTGGTAAGGGCGACTGTCGCACATTGATCAGTGCGGTTGTAGTTCGACGCCGTTGAAATGTCGTGGCTTTGCCCGACGTCGCCCTCCGTCGCCCTCCAGGAGACTCTGTGTCCTCACGCTCTGTTGCCCTCGACCGCTATTCATTCGGAAACATCGAGGAGACGCTCGAACTGCCCGATCTAATCGCAGTTCAGCGAGAATCTTTCGTCTGGTTACTCGAGACAGGTCTCGCTGAGACCTTCCGAGATATCAGCCCGATCAAGGATTTCTCCGAGACCCTCCAGCTCGAGCTGGAGTTTGATCCAACCGATGAGGACCTTCGTCCTCCGCCAAAGTTCTCCGTGGAGGAGTGCAAAGAGAAGGACATGACCTACAGCGCGCCCATCTTTGTGCGCGCGCGGTTCATGAACTCCAACACCGGCGAAATCAAAGAGCAAACGGTTTTCATGGGGGACTTCCCGATGATGACCGATCGCGGCACGTTCGTGATCAACGGCACCGAGCGTGTCGTTGTTAGCCAGCTCGTCCGCTCGCCGGGCGTCATCTTCCAACCAGGTGAGCGCTACCGCCTTCGTAACCTCGCAAAGCATCAGCTCGTAACCGGAACCATTCATCCGTACCGCGGTGAGTGGATCGAGTTCGACGTTGAGCAAAAGCCTGGCAAGGACGTCACTGCGGGCACCCGCGTCGCTCGCAAGCGCCGCCTCAGCCTTTTCGTGCTGCTTCGTGCATTGGGCTATGACGAGGAAAACGCTCCTGGCTTCCTCGACAAGTTCGTCAAGCACTTCGATTTCCTCGAAGGCCAGTGGGAAAAGGACCGCGAGCTTGCGCCCACCCAAGAAGAGGCGCTCATCGAGATCTACAAGCGTGCTCGTCCGGGTGAGCCGCCATCGGCAGAGTCGGCACGTAACTACTTCAAGAACGCGTTCTTTGAGAGCCGTCGCTACGACCTCAGCCGCGTCGGCCGCTACAAGCTGAACCGCAAGCTCGGTCCAGAGATGGATCGTCTAGAAAAGCTGTTCAAACTCAAGCTGGAGCGTCCAGAAGTTGACCAATCGGTCCTCAGCCAAGCGGAGGTTCTCGCCACATGCTCATACCTGTTGCATCTCGCAAAGGGTGAGCCTGGCTACCGCCTTGACGATCAGGACCACTTCGCAAACCGTCGAATCCGTTCGGTCGGTGAGCTAATCCAGAACCAGGTTCGAGTCGGCCTGTCCCGTATGGAACGCGTCGTGCGTGAGCGCATGACCACCCAAGACGTCGAGGCCATCACGCCACAGACGCTCATCAACATCCGCCCGGTGGTCGCTGCGATCAAGGAGTTCTTCGGAACCTCCCAGCTCAGCCAGTTCATGGACCAGGTCAACCCACTGTCGGGTCTGACCCACCGCCGTCGTCTCTCTGCGCTTGGCCCGGGTGGGCTCAGCCGTGAGCGCGCTGGTTTCGAAGTACGAGACGTTCACTTTTCGCACTACGGCCGCATGTGCCCGATCGAAACCCCTGAGGGTCCAAACATTGGTCTGATCGGTGCGTTGGCTACGTATGGCCGCGTGAATCCGTTCGGCTTCATCGAGTCGCCGTACCGGGTCGTTAAGAAGGGCAAGGTCACCGACGAGATTGTCTACCTCGCAGCTGACGAGGAAGAGGAGTACGTCGTAGCGCAGGCAAACGCCAAGGTCGACGCCAAGGGCAAGTTTCTCGCCGATCGCGTACTCGTACGTCGGTCCCCGCAAGCCGCGTCGCTTCAGGATCTGCGCTTGCAGCTCGAACAAGACGTGTTCTTCGGTGCCACCACCGAGATCTCAGCAGTAGTCCCAGAAGAAGTCCAGCTCATGGACGTCTCGCCAAAGCAGATCATCTCGATCGCTACGGCACTCATCCCATTCGTTGAGCACGACGATGCAAACCGCGCACTCATGGGCGCCAACATGCAGCGCCAAGCTGTGCCGTTGATCGCTGCAGAAGCGCCATACATCGGTACCGGTGTTGAAGGCCGCGCCGCTCGCGACGCCGCCAACATGGTGATTGCTGAGGACGACGGTGTTATCTCCGAGCTCGATGGTCGCTTCATGACCGTCGAGTACAAGAAGCTCGGCAAGAAGGTCTACCGCCTGCTCAAGTTCGAGCGTTCCAACCAGGACACCTCGATCAACCAGAAGCCTCGTGTGGTCGAAGGTCAGGCGGTCAAAAAGGGCGCCATCCTCGCAGATGGTCCGTCCACCGACCACGGTGAACTCGCCCTCGGAAAGAACCTCCTGGTCGCCTTCATGACCTGGGAGGGTTACAACTTTGAGGATGCGATCATCCTCTCCGAGCGCCTTGTTCGTGACGACGTTCTGACGTCGATCCACATCCATGAGCACGAAATCGACGCTCGTGACACCAAGCTCGGTGCCGAGGAAATCACTCGTGATATCCCGAACCTCTCCGACGACATCCTCGCTGACCTCGACGAGCGCGGGATCATCCGTGTCGGCGCTGAGGTCAACCCGGGCGACGTGCTCGTCGGCAAGGTCACACCAAAGGGCGAGACCGAGCTCACCCCCGAAGAGCGCCTTCTTCGTGCGATCTTCGGTGAGAAGGCTCGCGAAGTTCGAGACACCTCGCTCAAGGTTCCACATGGCGAGACCGGCAAGGTCATCGACGTCAAGGTCTTTGACCGCAACGACAACCATGAGTTGCCACCTGGCGTGAACCAACTCGTGCGTGTCTACGTCGGTCAGAAGCGCAAGATCAGCGTGGGCGACAAGCTCGCTGGCCGTCACGGCAACAAGGGTGTTATCTCCAAGATCCTCCCTGTCGAGGACATGCCGCACCTCGCCGACGGTACTCCTGTCGACATCATCTTGAACCCACTCGGTGTTCCGTCCCGTATGAACGTCGGCCAGGTGCTCGAAACGCACCTTGGCTACGCCGCTCGTTGGGGCTGGGAGATCGACGGTAAACAGGTCGGTCTCGATCCGATCCGTGGAACCGAGTACAAGACACGCCCGACCACTCGTCCGGCAACGCTTGTAGCGACTCCGAGCTTCGATGGTGCGAAGTGGGATGAAGAGGAGCTTGCAGGCAAGCACCCGACCATCCAGCAGATCTTCCGCAACCTCAACCCAGAGGCATCTGACGGTCGCCGTCTGATCCAAGACGACGGTAAGACTCAGCTCTACAACGGCCGAACCGGGGAACCGTACGACAACCCGATCACCGTCGGGTTCATGTACATCTTGAAGTTGGCCCACTTGGTCGACGACAAGATTCACGCCCGCTCGACCGGTCCGTACTCGATGATCACCCAGCAGCCACTCGGTGGTAAGGCCCAGTTCGGTGGCCAGCGCTTTGGTGAGATGGAAGTGTGGGCCCTCGAGGCCTACGGCGCCGCGTACTGCTTGCAGGAGCTGCTCACTATCAAGTCCGACGATGTTCTCGGCCGTGTGAAGGTCTACGAGGCGATCGTCAAGGGCGAAAACATCCCTGAACCGGGAATCCCGGAGAGCTTCAAGGTGCTGATCAAGGAGATGCAAGCGTTGTGCCTCAACGTCGAGGTTCTCGACAAACAAGGTGCAGACGTTGAACTCCGTGAGATCGACGATGAGATCTACCGCACCGCCGAGCAACTCGGCATCGATCTGTCCCGCCCAGAGCGAGGATCAGACGAAGAAGACGCCCGTCGCGAAGCTGAGCGTGCAGCTCGGTTCGCCGGCAACTAATCAATCGGAACTGAGAAGGACGACCACATGCTTGACGTAAACGACTTCGACCAGATTCGAATTGGTTTGGCTACAGCGGACTCGATCCGCATGTGGTCCAACGGTGAGGTTAAGAAGCCAGAAACCATCAACTACCGCACGCTGAAGCCCGAGAAAGACGGGCTCTTCTGCGAGAAGATCTTCGGTCCTACCAAGGACTGGGAGTGCTACTGCGGTAAGTACAAGCGCGTTCGCTTTAAGGGCATCATCTGTGAGCGTTGTGGCGTTGAAGTCACTCGCTCGAAGGTGCGCCGCGAGCGCATGGCCCACATCGAGCTGGCCGCACCGGTCGTCCACATCTGGTACCTCCGCGGTACCCGTTCGTGGCTCGCATACCTGCTCATGGGCACCGAAGCCCGTGAAGAGCTCAAGGCCAAGCAGCTGGAGAAGGTCATCTACTTCGCAGCGAATCTGGTCACCTGGGTCGACGACGAGCGTCGTGACGAGGACCTCCCGAACCTTGAGGCGGAAATGCTCGCCGAAAAGGAAGAGCTCGAAAAGGAGATGGAGGTCGAGCTCGCTCGCGTCCATGAGGATCTCGAAGCCGAGATCGCCCAAATGGAAAAGGACAAGGCGAAGGACACCGAGATCAAGGCACGTCAGCGCGCCGTTGACAAGGACCTTGCGTCGGTTCGCGAGCGTTACGAGATGGAGATCGACGTTCTCACTCGCAGCTTCGATGAGTTCAAGGG
>CAYUKM010000129.1:0-7858 GCA_964445255.1 uncultured Acidimicrobiales bacterium | reverse complement strand
GCGGCGCGTCCTCCGCCATGGGCCGATCGCCAGGCGGTGCGTACATGTACAGGTTGCTCAAGGTGACCAGGACCGCACCAGATCGCTCGGCGGCTCCGAGGATCGAGGTCACGAGCGGGGGCCAATCGGCCACCCACCGGTGATACGGCGGGTTGACGCAGTTGTAGATCACGGCAGCGCCCTCGGCGATTTCGGCGAGAACGTCGAGATCGCTGGCGTCGGCCGTTAGTCGGTTGATTCCCCGATGGCTCGGACCCGAGCCAGACCGCGAGACAATGCGGACCTCGGCGCCAAGCTCTGCGAGCAAGGCGGCGGTTGCCGAACCGGTAGCTCCGGCGCCAAGAACGACGTGCGGTTTGGTGAGGTCGGGCGTGGCTTGGGCGGTGCTCATGAAGGGGCTCCTTGGTTCAGAATGTGACTGATGATCGTTCTAGAGAGCGGCGCTCTCGTGTTGAGTATGCAGGCGTCGCTCATCAAAAGCAAGAGCACCGCTCTCTTTTCTTCTTGGCGCTCACCTTTGGGCGCTAGAGTGTGTGGATGGCCGAGACCACCACTGCGACAGGCGTGCGAGCACGGGTGCGCGCTCAGCTCACCGCAGAGATCAAGGAGCTGGCCCGTCAACAACTCCGAGACGTCGGTGCAGCGGGCCTCTCGTTACGGGCGATTGCTCGCGACCTAGAGATGGCGTCATCGGCCATCTACCGATACTTTCCGAGTCGCGATGCACTTCTGACAGCGCTCATCATCGATGCGTACAACGCCCTCGGCCAGGCGGTCGAGGAGGCCGAGGCGGCCGCCAAGCGTGAGGACTACCACGGACGCTGGTCGGCGGCGGCCGATGCGCTACGAGATTGGGCTTTGGCCCATCCACAACAGTGGGCGCTCATCTACGGCAGCCCGGTGCCTGGTTATGCAGCGCCTCAAGACACCATCGAGTCGGCTTCACGTTTGGCGGTAGTGCTCTTCACGATCGTCGGCGAATCCATAGCGGCGGGTGATTCGGAGTCACCAAAGACGAGCCGCGCGATTCGAGCGTCGATCGCGAGCATCCGAGAACTGAGCGCCGGCACGATCCCCGATACCGTCCTCGTCGACTGCTTAGGGGCCTGGTCGCAACTCATAGGCCTCATCAGCATGGAGCTGTTCGGTCACTTCGTGAACGTCGTGGATGACCCAGACGTCTACTACGCCGAGGCCGTCCGCCGGCTTGGCGAGCTTGTTCTTGCGCCAAAGACCTGATCCCGGGAACTAGTCGTAACCGATATTGACCTATCCGGCTACAACGAAAGGGGAGAGCGATTCATCAAGTGGACGTACTCCATCAGCGAGACGCCGTATCACGGCAGACGGTCATCGCACGACAGGAAGCTGGCCGACTTCGACAAAGGCGACCGGATTCGTTGCATACCGCTAAGTTCCGCCGCACGCGCCTACTAACTTGGTATCGGAGGGTCATCAACCCTCCTCGAATGAGGTTGTAGGAATTAGTGCGACGTTAAACCCGTCGGCCTCAAGGCTCTCTCGGACCTCGAGCAGTTCGTCGATCGAATCGACCGGAAAACGAACCTGATACAGACTCACTCGCTCCTCAGCGATATCAATCGTGCCGTCCAGCGGAGCGATAGCCATCTCCACCTCTTCGCGAGAGGCGTCCAAAATGCCCAGGGAATCCGGCAAGATCGATCCCTCGAAAAACTCGGCAGATGATTGCTCTCCATCAACAGAGGACGTCCCTACTACAGGATCAGAGAGCGGGGCCGTCGAAGAAGGTTGCACGTTGCCGCGCGTCGTTGCAACCTCCACGTCGTCCTCCACAGCTGATGGCGATGAAGTCGATGTTGTTTCGGGCTGCTCTCGTTCCACCGCTCCATCGAAGCCCGTTGCCGCCTCGTCGGCACAAGCTGCGAGCGCGAGTGCCATAATGCCGCCAACCACTAGTCGTCGGAATTTCTGCCGGGTATTCATGATCCACCAATCAGGGCAAAGAGACCGGTGCACCCAGCCGCCGCATACCCTACATGTGTCCTGTTCGCTCAATGGTAATTTCGGCAACCAGGAAGTTGATTTTAGCAGCGTGTCCGTGATCGCAGCCTACAAGGCATGCGATCACGGACCTGAGTGTGACCGGGACCGTTGGTTTACGGGTCAGGGATAAGTTGCAGTAGCTCAATGACAACTTCAGACAACGACCGGTCATCTCCCCCACCAATGGCGGTATAAGCGCCGCCGGTTTCGGCGGCCCATTGACGCCAGTATGGCTCGAATTGGCCCCCGGAGGAACTATCGACATGAAGTAGCCGAACGCCCGCATCTACGAGGGCTGGAAGCGCATCGTCCTGAAGGTCAATATCGTCGGGGCCACAATCGATTACGCCGTTGCGTCCAGGATCGATACCAGTATCAGGATTGGCAAGAGTCGGCGTGTCGATGCCCTCATTGAGATTGGGGTCGTGAGGAATATTGTCCCCAAAGTTAACCAAAAGCTTAAGTGAGTCAGGCCTGAACCCGAGCGTTGCACCCGTATCACTTTGACCGATTTCCCAAAGAGCCCTCGTGTACGCCTCGGGTCCGTCGGACCCGAATCCTAGAGTGAGCCCATTTAGGGCCGCTTCGATTGTCCCTGGTGTTGAAGTCAGGATCTCGTCGATGCGGAATGGTTCGTCGTCGGCACCACCGTATGTATTTGCGTAGCTGCTCGCTGCGCAAACAGATGAGTCAACAAAGCCGGAGTAGTCCTCATAGGAAACCACTGCAAATTGGAAATCGGTCAATGGCGAAGCAACTTCAAGTGCTTGGATCATCTCTTCTGCCTCAGCTCGAGCCTGAGCGAGCACCGCACCCATGCTTGCGGTCAGGTCCATGCCGATGACTATGTCCACTTGAGGCGGTAACTCCACTTCGGTCTGGCACTCAATCGCTGCGGGAGCGTTGATCACCGAGAACGGCTGTCCCGGCACGAACTCGCCGTCATTCACCGCGCTAGCTACGATGCACCCCTTCACATCGGATGCGCTAAAGTCCGGGTTGGCAGCCATGACGAGTGAAGCGAGCCCGGAGACATGTGGCGCCGCCATCGAAGTTCCGTTCCGGAGTCCGTAGTTGTCGTCGCAGAACGCGCCGAGAAAACACCCGTCTCGGGGCAAGGTACTGAAAATTCCTCGACCAGGCGCTGCGACCGTGACAAGGTCTCCTCGGTTGGAGAAGCTCGACAGCGTGCCACCTTCATCGATTGCAGCCACCGTGATCACATTGGCTGGAAATCGCTGCACGAGGCTCGCAGGCGAAGCAAACTGGGCGTCTCGTTCCTCATTACCAGCAGCGAATACCCAGAGCACATCACGATCGATCAATTCGGCGTATATCAGAGCTCGCCCCAAGACGTTGTTCGCATCTTCAATAAGATCCCTAGTCAATGACGTCACCGTAGCCCTCCGCATGTTGTTCTGGATGAACTGCAAGCTCATGTTGACGATGTCCGCTTCACTGTCGACGGCGTCCAACATGTCGACTACGGCGGCCGCAGTTCCACTGCCGTAGCCATAGAGCTGCAGCTCGCAGGTCCAAGCGACTCCAGTCACTCCGTTGTTGTTATTCCCCTCTGCGCATGCTGTGCCGGCGACGTGAGTGCCGTGACCGTTTGCAGAACTCGATCCACGTCCTTCGTGAACGGCGATGTTGTCGTTGAGATCCGAGTGGTCTTCATCTAGATCAGCGTCGATGACAGCAATCTTGATATCGGAAGACCCGGTCGTAATGTCCCACGCTCCCGGAGCATCTATGAACTCGAGCCCCCAGTTGTTACCACCCGGATTTGCGACATCCCATGAATCCCACAAAGGGTCATTGGTTGGAGGCTCAGGCGTTTGTGCAAGCGGCTCTTCCGCGATCACGTTAAGCGACGCAAATTCAACTTCAGTCCTCGCCTCAAGTGCATCTGCTAATTCGAAGAGCTCGCCAACCGTGTCAACCTCGTACTCAAGCTGGTATAGAAGCGACCGCGGTTCGACTCCGCGGAACACGCCGCCTGTATCTCTCGCCAGTGCTATGGCCGCGGCGTCAGGGTCCACGGTATCGAGCTCAAGACCCACGATTATCTCACCCGCCGCGACGAAAGTGCCAGGGATAGCCGGCAGCAATCTGTCAGCGCTCGGATCTGACAGTGAGTTGGGAATGACCGTCGCCGATGGTTCCACGATATCGAGCCCGAGAGGTAACGAGAAGAGCACTAGCCCCGCGGTATCTGTTATCTGAAGCTCACCGCGCCTCGCCCCGGCAGTGGCGTCTGCTGGGATAGTAATTTCCGTGCCAATAGAGAAAGCCTCTGAGCCCTCCGGACGGATCGAATCTTCTTCCAACGAAACGAAGTCGGCGATTTCACCGGTAATTGAGAAGCTCGAAAACTCCGCAGCATCAGTGACGAACTCCAGCTCAACAAATTCGGTTGTACCAACCACTGCTGTCCCCAAGAGCACTAAGTCAACGGGATTCGGATCGACCGGGTCGAGTCCGCTGGACACACACTCAACGTCGCCGGGGCTAGTACCGCCACGCACTCGAATGATGTATCCCTCGGCACCATCAGCTGGGAAGGACGGCTGTCCCGTTACCGTTGCGACCCAACGGCCATCGAGGCGCAACTGAACAGAGTCCCCGAGGTCGCCACTGAAAGTCAGTTCCGTCTGCTCCGCATCGAACAAACAAACAGGCGCGCCACCATCGGCGGGCGCAGTCTCAATCTCTACTGTGCACGGATAGTCAGTGCGGGTGCCGCCAGGCATGTTCACCCTCAGCAAGTACACCGTTCCCGAGGTCGATGTGTCAATGAACGATGTCTCGCCAGCAACGGAGGCAAGGAACCTGCCGTCCCGTCGCAACACCACACTGTCTGAAAGAGCACCGTCAAAGGTCAGGGTGACTTCTGAACCGACGCGAACTGCAGAGCAGACTGTTGGATCAGCCTCTGGAGGCGGAGGATCCGTCGAGCATTGAACATCGCCGGCGAACCTGCCACCTCGAACACGGATGAGGTATCCGTCCGTCTCCCCCGCGGTGATCTCGAACTCGTCAAGGGTGGTTACGGTTGAGATCCAGCCTCCGAAGCGACGCAATTGCACCGCGTCGCCGAGATCTCCTGCGAACTCAAGTCTGGGGGGATCACCGTCAACGATCGTGCACGTTGGTCGACCATCGTCGGCTTCCCCTTCCTCCGCCACCTGGCAAGTACGATCAAACGATATCCCTTGGTCGCGCACCCGCAATGTGTACGACGTACCGACGGGTGCAGCATCTGTCGACTCTGTCTGATCAGTGACAGTTCGCAGCCATCGACCATCGCGCAATAGTTGGACCGATGTTCCAACTGTGCCGTCGAAGCTCAGGGTCACCGTGTCCCCGGCTCTCTCGCCAACACATGTAATGTCGTCAGCGACCTGTGCTCTAAGGGGCGTCGTCGCCAACACCGAACCAAACACTGTTAGTGCGATTAGCAGCGCAAGCCGCCTCCGTACGCTAGAAATTCCCACCATTGTCTCCTTATTGTCACAGGACGTACGCTATTCTCAACTTCACAACACTAAGTGTCAAATCGGCGGAGGAAACCCCGCTACAACGGCGGCACCGAGCATCGAGCTCTAGGTTCGATCTGCCTGTTCACGAGAGGTCGGGATGTCAAAGGACCTGGGCATGTTGCGTCGCTTCGACTTAGTAACCAACTTCCCAGAAGGTGAGGCCGTGGGGCGGTGCTACCTGGCCAGCGGCCGTGCGATCTTTGGCGGCGAGGATCTCGGGGGTTGCGTCGGCGCCGATGCGGCCGAGGCCAACGTCGACACATGTGCCGACGAAGCTGCGTACCATCTGGTGACAAAACGCTGTGGCCTGCACCCAGAACTCGACGACGTCATCGTCGGCTGCTCGCCATTCGGCGGATAACACGTTGCGGACTGTCGACTTCTCGGGTTCGCCTTCGGCGACCTTCACCCGCTTACAGAACGACGCGAAGTCATGTTCGCCAACGAGGTGGCCCGCGGCTGCGTTCATTGCGTCGAGATCCAACGGCTGCTGCCAGACATGCCAGGCGGTGTTGGCCCGTAGCGGGTCGGCATGGGTCGCGTTGAGTACCTGATAGCGGTACCGCCGGTACGTGGCCGAGAAGCGGGCGTCGAAGTCGTCATCGACCACCATGACGTCCCGGACGACGATGCTCGGCTTACACAAGCCATTAATCGACGATTCGATCCGAGACGGATCGGGCGCGCCGTCGGGCAGTTCAAAGCTGATGATCTGACCACGGCCGTGCACACCACGATCAGTGCGCCCAGCACACGTCAACGTGACCGGCTCGCCAACCACACGTTCGAGGGCGGCCTCAATGTCACCGGCGACCGTCCGGACGCCCGGGTTGACCGCAAAACCATGAAAGCCACTGCCGTTATACGCGACAGTGGCTTTCAACTTCATGATCTGAGTCTTAGCGACTGGCCGAGAAACTCGAAGGGCCCGCAGGGTTTCCTGTGAGCGCAGCGAACGGCGAACGCCTAGTCAACGAGCTCGATGCGAGCCATCGGTGCGTTGTCACCTGGACGAGGGCCGAGCTTCATGATCCGGGTGTATCCACCTGGACGGTCTTCGAAGCGAGGACCGATCTCGTCAAAGAGCTTGGTGGCCATCTCACGGTCACGAAGGAACTTCACGACCTGACGATGATTGTGCACACCACCCTTCTTTGCCTTGGTGATCATCTTCTCTGCGATGGGGCGCATGGCCTTGGCCTTGGCCTCGGTGGTCTCGATCGCTTCAGCGGCGATCAGTGACGCAACGAGGTTGGCCATCATCGCCTTTTGATGTGAGGCACTCCCGCCAAAACGGGGTCCCTTCTTGGGGGTAGCAACCATGATCGATCAATCCCTCGTGCGCAACGACAAGCCACGCTCGTCGAGCTTCTCGGTCACTTCGTCGAGCGACTTCTGACCGAAGTTGGTGATCGCGAGGAGGTCGTCCTCGGTCTTCTCGAGCAGTTCGCCAACGCTGTTGACCTGAGCTCGCTTGAGGCAGTTTCGAGGACGCTCGGACAGATCGAGGTCTTCGATTGGCTTTTCGAGGTCGGGAGAACCAGCAACAACGGGGCTCATCTCGCCCAATTCGAGACCCTGTGGCTCGTCACTCATCTCTTCGACGAGCTGTACGAGTGCACGCAAGGTCGCGCCCGCCGAAGCGAGTGCGTCACGTGGTGAAATCGAACCGTCGGTGACGATCTCGATCTCGATGAGGTCAAGATCGGCTGCCTGATCGACGCGAGTCTTGGCCACGTCTACGGCCACACGGCGTACGGGTGAGTAGATCGCATCAACAGGAATGATTCCGATGGTGTCGGACGTGTTGTTGCGGTCCGCGCTCACGTAGCCAGCACCTTGACCGACGGTGATGTCGATCGCGAGGTGGCCCTTGCCGTTAAGCGTTGCGAGTGGCAGGTCACCGTTAAGGACCTCCACATCGGCGTGCGGATGAATGTCGGACGCAACAACGTCCTTAGGGCCACGCACGTCGAGACGAAGGGTGACGACGTCATCGGTGTGAACCGAAAGGACGATGTCCTTCAAGTTCAAGATGATGTCGGTGACATCTTCGGCAACACCAGGGATGGTGTCGAACTCGTGCAAGGCGTCATCAAAACGCACTTGGGTGATTGCGGCCCCAGGGATCGATGAGAGCAACGTACGACGCAGGGAGTTGCCGATGGTGTACCCGAGACCTCGCTCGAGTGGCCCAATGGCAAACTTCTGGGTGTTGTTGCTTTCTTCGCCGATCGCTTCGACCGTCGGACGCTGAATGGTCAGCATGTGTTCTCCTCGGAACTTCGAAG
>CAYUKM010000128.1:0-8129 GCA_964445255.1 uncultured Acidimicrobiales bacterium | reverse complement strand
GAGCTTCATAGGCGCGAAAGGCCTCGCCGACCGAGCCTGTTGTCTCACGGAGACAACCGACGAGCACACGAACCGATTCGAGGGCGGCGTTCATCCCCTGCCCGTGGAAGGGTACGATCGCGTGTGCTGCATCGCCGACGATCACCGCTCGGTCGCCATGACTCCAGCCTTCGGCGCGCAGCGTCCCGAGCCGACCGGTTGGAGCGGCGAAGAACTGGTCGACGATGTTTGGTATCAGCGGCACGAAATCGGCGAACTCTTCAGCGAAGAACGCATTGACCTCGTCACCGGTAGTTAGCGCCGCGAAGGTCGTCTTTGGCGCGAAGAGCGTGACGGTGAAGTCGCCGGTCGGGTTTGCGAGGGCGATGAGCATAAGTTCGCCGCGCGGCCAGATGTGGAGCGCGTTTGGGTCGAGACGGTGGGTCCCGTCGTCAGCTGGAGCGATCTCGAGTTCTTTGTAGTCGTGGTCAAGCCATTCCGTGTGGAAGTCGCTGGACCCGGCCTGGCCCATCGCCTTGCGAACGCGCGACCCGGCGCCATCGGCGCCGAAGATCACACCGAACGATGCATCGGGGTGATCGGCGAAATGAACGGTTCGATCGTCGAGGTCGACGGACTCGATTTCGGCATTGAATTCGACCCTGACCCGCCCGGTTGCCTCTGCAGTGTCGAGCAGGATGGCGTTGAGGTTGGTCCGAGACACCGAGTGGATTACCTCGTGTGCCTTGGTGCCATAGGGCTGCAGGTCCGGGGTGGGATCGCCGTCGACGTGGATCATGCGGCCGCGCATCGGGATCGTAATCGCGTCCACGCTCTCGATCACGCCAACATCGACGAGCGGCACGATGCCCCGGGTTGCTAACGCCAGGTTGATCGAGCGGCCAGCATCGATGTCGACCCGGCGCAGATCCGGGCGGGCCTCGTAAACGGTTACCTCACAGCCCGCCCGGGCCAGGTAGATCGCAAGGAGCGATCCAGCAAGCCCTGCACCAGCGATGACGATCGGGCCTTCAGCTCCCAGTCTCTCAGCCAGCCCGGGTTCGGCAGCTGTCACGAGACGATGCCGCCCAATATCTCGACGAAACGGTCGATATCAGCGAAGGAATTGTAGAGCGGTACAGGAGCCACGCGGATCACGTCGGGCTCTCGCCAGTCGCAGAAGACGCGTGCGTGTTCGAGTTGCTCAAACACCGCTCTCCCGTCGCCGCTGACGACTTGCAATGCGAACTGGCATCCGCGTGCCGACATCTCCTTTGGGGAGAGGTTCACAACCCGACCGGTAAGCGACTGGGCCAAGCGGTGGTCGAAGTACTGGATCTGCTGCTCAGACTTAGCCCGAAGCGCTGTCATGGCGCCCGCTTCGTCGAAGAGTTCGAGCGAAGCCCGTAGCGCGGCCATCTGCATGATCGGCGCATTCGAAAGCTGCCACGACTCCACTGTGGGCATGGCGTCAAAGTCGGTGGCCATTTGGAATCGGGTGTTGGGGTTGGTCCCCCACCACCCCGTGAACTTCGGCAGGGTCTGGTCGTTGATGTGATTGCGGTGTACGAACGCGCCAGCGACGCCGCCAGGCCCGCTGTTCAGGTACTTGTAGGTGCACCACGCGGCGAAGTCGACACCGATGCTGTGGAGGTCGAGTTCGACGTTGCCAACGGCATGTGCCAGATCGAAGCCGACCGTGGCGCCCACGTCGTGTGCAGCGGCGGTGATCTCGGCCATCGGCAACACCTGGCCGGTGTAGTACTGGACGCCGGGCAGCAGCACGAGGCTGAGCGCATCACCGTGTTCGGCAATGGCCGCGAGGACATCCTCGGTACGCAACAGCGCTTCGCCGCTGCGAGGCGCAACGGTGACCAGCGAGTTCGCTGGGTCGTACCCGCGTTGACGGATCTGTGATTCGGCTGCGAAGTGATCCGAAGGGAAGGCGCCGGCTTCGATCAAGATCTTGTGTCGCTGTGCTGTGGGACGGTAGAAGCTCACCATCAACAAGTGCAGGTTGACGGTGAGGCCGTTCATGGCCACAACTTCGTCAGTGTGGGCACCGGTCAGCGCCGCGAACGGTTCGGCGACGAGTTCGTGGTAGTCCTTCCAGGCCAATTCACCGGTGAAGTGCCCCTCGACCCCGAGGGTTGCCCAGCGGTCGACCTCTGTCTGGATTGCAGCCCGTGCTCGTTTGGGTAGCGCGCCGAGCGAGTTGCCGACCAGGTAGATGCCCTCGGGAAGTTCGAACTCACCACGGAATCGAGCCAACGGGTCAGCGGAATCGAGTTCGGCCGCCGTAGCGAGATCAAAGTTCGGCTCGTCCATCTGGTCCCACGCTACATTTCTTCTCGCTATCTAAGGTCGATTACGAAACCCGAGCTGATCTACGCAATATCCTCGATGGCAACCTGACGTACTTCCTGCTGAACGACCGGACCATTCTGAACTTCGGCTAGGGCGAGCTAAGCCGTCATGTTGGAGAGTTGCCGCACGCGCTGTGCGACCTCTTCCTCGCTGGCATACAGCGCCCCTCGGTGTCCCATGTTGGTGGAGTCCGCTCGGTTCAAGTCGAGCGCTCCACCACTCATGTCCGTGGCGATGGCATTGGCCTCGGCGAAGAGACACGCAGTAGCGGCATAGTCCCAGAGGCTGGCTCCCGTTGGACCCGGAAAGATGAAGAAGCAGGCCGGCGCACTATCGAGCACGGCGCACGCCTTCATAACAGCCCCGCCGCCCACTTCGAGTCGAGCACCGGTCAGGCCCATTTCCCGCGCCGCCTGGCCGAGCGCTGCCTCGAACTCGTCGTGGTTCTCAATGGCGAGGAATCCTCCGGTGACAAAGACCGAGAGTTCGTCCGCTCGCGGTTGAGCAAGTGGCTCCCAGGGTTGACGATCTCGAAACAGTCCGCCCTCGGCGACAGCGTGATACAGGGTTTCTTCAACGGGGTCATAGACCACGCCGATCTGCGGCGTAGCGTCCCGACGAACGAGGGCGATAGAGATCGAATAGCCAGGGTTTCCTTCGATGAAGGGCAGCGTGCCATCGATGGGGTCGATGGACCAGAAGTAGTCAGCGGTCAGGCGTCCGCCATCGTCTGGGGTCTCTTCGGTCAGGAGTCCAAGTTCGTAGGGTTCTAGGGTCGGGTTGAGGATGTCGACGATGATCTCTTCGGCGGCGCGGTCGATCTCGGTGACCACTTGGGACGCAAGGGTCGCTCCGCTCGCCTTGTGTTCCACGTTTTGGGGCCGGGTTCGAGCGACCATCTGTCCAGCTTCGGTCGCCGCTCGAATGGCGATGTCGGCGAGCTCGGTGAGGTCTTGCGTTGTGAGGTTCACGGTGCTTCCGAGGCTAGGGACGTGAGGACCTCGTTTGCGAGGCGCTCTGAATATCGGTGGAGTTTCCAATGGCCGGGGCTCCAGCCCTGGAGGAACCGATAGAAGTCGGTCCATGCGACCGGGTACAACTCACGCCAGTCGGCTTCCAACGCTGCGAAGTCGACATCTTTGCCAGCGCGCTCAAGAGCCTCGCCCAGCAGCTCGAAATAGCGGTCGAGTAGTTCGGGGGCGCGGTGTTCGCTGTCATCCTCGTCGAGACAGCTGCTGATGAAGTAGGCCACGTCCTTCATGCCACAACCGCCGCCAACGTACTGGAAGTCGACAGCAGCCGCCACGGCGCCATCGGCGCTGAAGCAGAAGTTCGCGAGCTTGGCATCACCGTGGACGAAGGTCTGAAACGGACTGCTAGCGAGTCGTTCGTCAATCTGCGCTGCCGCGTCCTTGAGCGGTCCGTCGCCGAGGGCGGCCAGTTCATCGGGGCGGGTAGCGAGATGCCAGTAGGTGCCAGTGGGCCAAAGTTGGTCGGGCTGGTCCTCCATGAACACTGCGTGGAAATTTGCCAGCCACGTGAGACACGCATCGAGTTCCACGTCGCCGACCCATTGACGCCGTTCAGCGAATCCTGAGGCGTCGAGGTCTTCGAGGACGAGGATGACTTCGCCACCTCGAGTCTCGGTTGCGAGTCGGTGAGGAACACGGCAACTGGCTTCGCACCGCTGGGCGTAACGCTCATACCAGGCGGTCTCAACCTGATAGGACCGGAGTTTGCGCTCGTGGGAACGATCTGTGCTCCAGCCACGAGGGTGATCACGCTCGTCGGGCCATCGAACGTGCTTGACGATCACACTGGGCTGGGAGGCCCCATCGAGATGGCACCGTACGATCTGGCCGTACCCGCTCCACAGGCTCTGCACGACCTGGCTGCTGACGATCGCCGCTGCACCAGTCGCCGCCAGCACGACTGTCTCAAGATCTACATCGAGCTGGCCGGGCTCTGTCACGAACGCAGGCTAGCGGCCAATTTAGCGGCCCAATGGGACGCTGGAACGGTCGTCCAGGCGTAGCTAAATGGGCAATTTGGCCCGTGATTCGCTATTTGCTCCACCCGTACCGTCGTGTTTGAGGCCCTTGGGCGCGGTTGACGATTCGCGGACCCTGTACCGACGATGCGCCTCGGAGAGGAACAACAATGGACCGGACACGACGTCCTCAAACAGCCCGGAGGTGGCTGGCCGTACTAACGGTGATCGCCATGACCGTATTCGGCTTAGCGGCGCCGGCCAGTGCTGCCGAGATCAACGACGCCATCACCGATGTGCGCGTAACGACAGACGACGCAAACCTCTTCGGGGACGTCACCTTCGAGGTCGATTGGACCGTCCCGAATGGATCTGCCGGTGGCGACTTCTTCAGTCTCGACCTCCCACCGGAGCTTGACGCACCCGACACCCTCACCTTTGACCTCGCCGATCCGGCAGGTCAGGTCATTGCGGTAGCGACAGTAAACGCCGGTGTCATCACGTTCACCCTCACCGACGCGGTCAACGGGCAGAACAACATCTCAGGCACGGCGTTCATCACGACCGGGCTCAATCAAGATGCGGTTCAAGACGGCGCGGCCCAAGACATCACCTTCGTAACCGCGACCGGCACGATCACCCAAGAACTGGTCATCGCTGAGTTCGTTCCAAACCCGGACGCACTGAAGTTCGTACGCCTTCTCGACGCACCGAACGAGGACGGCAACCAGGTGATCTCTGGTATCGAGACCCGTCTGCTCACCGCAGACGATGTTGGCGCAACCGTAACCATCGTCGATACCCCAGGTGCTGGCATTGAACTCGACTGCGCAGTCACCGTAGTAACGATCCGTGAGTTCCCTTCAGGTGACTCCCTCGCCACGGTTGATCCAGCCGCAGTGACCGAAACATGTATCCCAACGAGCTCGACCGTGAGCTTTGAAGTGACGCCGGACATGGTTGACACCAAGGTTCGCGCCACGTTCCAATTGCGCATCACCAACCCAGATCAGGGTGAGTTCTCCAATGACGGAAGCATCGACATCGCGGGCGACGTAACGCTCGTAGACGCAGCTGATGCCTTCCTTGAGGCTGGCGGTCAAGCTGACGCTGACACCTTCGACCTTGCGCTGATCAAGCAGCTTGAGGATGGCACCAACCTTGCCACGGTTGCACCTGGCGACTCGGTTGCCTTCACCATCACCGTGGAGAACCAGGGCGCAGTCGACGCCGGAAACATCGAGATCGTCGACTTCGTACCTGCCGGTCTTACGCTCGCTGATGATGCTTGGACCGACAACGGCGATGGCACCGCTTCGCTCACCACCCCGATTGCCGATCTCCCATCTGGCGAGTCGACCAGCGTCACCATCACTTTCACGGTCGACGCTGACGCAACCGGGACCATCGACAACTTCGCCGAGATCAGCAACGCAACCGACGCTGACGGAAATCCGGTCAACGACGTCGACTCGACCCCAGACGCCATCAACGACGATGTCTTCCTTAACGACGACGACACCACCGGCAACGGACTCGCCGGCGAGGACGAGGACGACAGCGACCGAGCTCAGCTCACAATCCAGCAGCCTGCGCCCGAGCCTGAACCAGAGCCAGTGTTTGACCTTGCGTTGATCAAGCGTCTCTCGGATGGCACCAACCTCGCCACGGTTGCACCTGGCGACTCGGTGACCTTCACGATCACCGTGACCAACCAGGGTGAGGTAGACGCCGCAAATATCGAGATTGTCGACTTCGTACCTAACGGCTTGACGCTCAACGATCTGCGCTGGACGGCCAATGCAAATGGCACCGCAACGCTGAACACGCCAATTGCCGCTCTTGCGGCCGGCACATCAACGACGGTCAGCATCACCTTCACCGTCAACTCGGACGCAACCGGAACCATCGACAACTTCGCTGAGATCAGCAACGCAACTGACGCTGACGGAAACGGTGTCACCGATATCGACTCGACCCCAGACGCCATCAACAACGACAACTTTGTCACCGATGACGACGTGACCGGCAACGGATTGACCGGCGGCGACGAGGACGACCACGACCGGGCACAGCTCAACGTGCAGATCCCAGTCGAGGTTCAACAGAACACCGAAACCCAGCCACAACTCGCTGTCACGGGCGCTGACGAGACCGTCCTCGCCTGGTTCTTGTCGGTATCGCTGCTTCTACTTCTCTTCGGAACGATGTTCATCGAAGCGACCAGCGACATCCGACGCTCCACTCGAAAGCAGTAACTAGATCACAGCTGAGAAGCTGCTCATCGGCTCGCCCCATCCCCAGGTTCACCTGGAGGTGGGGCGAGACCGCGTTTTGACGAGTACCTAGCGATCGGCGACGAGTTGTTCGCCGAGGGCGACGGTTCGGGCTGCGATGTTCTGAACCGTGTCGAACTGGGGCAAGCCACCAACGAGGTCTTGGTTGAAGTAGACGTCGGTCGCCGACGCGAAGGGTTCGGGAAGGTCTTCGAAGCCGATGACTACGCCGAGGATGTTTGCGGCCGTGGTCATGTTGTTGTCGTTGTCCCAGCCCGCCAGGCCAGCGATGTCGATGGTGTCTCGTAGGTCGCCGTCGCCGTAGAGCAGGGCCATGATCGTTGATGCGTAGTTCACGCGGCTGCCCCAGAACTCGGGATCGGTGTCGTACGTGGCGCGAACGAGTTCCCGGGTAGCCCGCCAGTCGTTCGGGTTCTCCTCGTACCATCTCAACACGTCGTCGAAGATCGGGGCGATGATGGAGCCATCAGGTTCTGCTGCTCGCGCACTTCGAAGAAGGGACTCCACATCATCTTCGAAGAACGATTCGGAAATGACGTGGGCGTAGAAGGCACTCGCGTCGACGGCCGGACCACGGTTGCTCACGAGGGCAAAGAACTCGGCCCGCTCGCGGGCGACTTCGGGTTGGCCGGGTGCCAGTAACCCGAAGAGCTCGGTTTGGAGTTGGGCATCGATCGACCACTCCCCATCTGGGTTCAGCACAGGGTCGCTGGTTTCGGGTGGGGTGACCCCTTCGTCCATTAGGTCTCGGGCCACCCGCGTGGAAACCCAGATGTCACCTTCGAGGTGTTCCACCCACTCATCGCGGACTTGTTCATAGCTCGGTTCGAGACCATGGGTTTCGAGGATGTGCAGATCAAGCCACTCGATATGGGTGTCGTCGTCGGTCGACCACTCGTCGAGCAGCACTAGCTCGATCTGCTCGCCAGGCCCAGGCTCGTCGATCCAGATGCCTTCGATCGGGAGACCCGAGTGGTTGGCGACCATGGCGGCGAGCCAGGAACCGTGCACCTTGTCGAGATAGACGTCCGACGCCAGCGCTGTTTCGTCAGCGCCATCGGAGCCACAGCCGGCAATGGCGAAGGCGGTGGCGAGAACGACGAGAAGGCGGAGACGCAACCTCACTGACCCGGATCGTCCCCTGAGGGTCGAAGCACGCTCGTGTAGTACGTGGCCCGCAGCATGACCCCATCTGAAGTTGGCTCAGCAAACGAAGCGAGGTGCTCCACGAATTGCGGTCGAGCCTGGTCCCCCACACCCGCGGCATCAAACATTTCCAACAAGGCTCCGAAGCCTCCGGACCATCGTTCCAATTGGTCCGCGGCATCGACCACCGACGCGAACGGGATGTTGAGATCCTCGACCATTGTGGACTCGACCGTCCAACCCGTGTCCGCCGACAAATCGTCGATGCGTGTGGTCCACAGAGTCATGTCCGCCATGTTGGGCCGAGTTTCCATAAGTTCGAGCATCGATTGGGGAACGATGAACACTCC
>CAYUKM010000127.1:0-8192 GCA_964445255.1 uncultured Acidimicrobiales bacterium | reverse complement strand
CACCGAGACCGGCGACCTTCTCAGCGAGCGAATGCGGCTGCCTACTCCGCATCCATCGGCTCCAGAGAAGGTCGCTGAGGTGCTCAAAGCGCTCGTTGAGCAACTCGGCTACACCGGCTCCATTGCCGGGTGCAGCTTCCCCACGGTGGTGGCCAACGGTCAAGCCCGCACCGCTGGCAATATCGATGAGCGATGGCCTGGCACGCAAGTCGACGAACTGTTCGGCGACGCAACCGGTCTGAACTTCGTGGTGCACAACGACGCCGATGTGGCAGGCCTCGCAGAGCTAAGCCTTGGAGCGGGGAAGGACCTCACCGGGACGGTCATCATGGTCACGATTGGTACGGGCCTTGGCTCGGGTGTGTACCACGACGGAAAGCTCGTCCCGAACATCGAACTCGGTCGAATGCCCGGCAAAGACGGTGAGCCGATCGAGTTCTACGCCGGAGACAAGGCTCGCAAAGAGGCTGGTCTTACCTGGCCCGAGTTCGGTGATCGCTTCAACTACTTCTTGCAGCGCGTAGCCCGCGTGTGCACCCCCGACCACTTCATCATCGGCGGGGGATCAAGTAGGCACTTCGACGAGTTCTCGGATCGACTCGACATCAACGCAGAACTACACGTCGCCCACTTCATGAACAACGCAGGGATCGTCGGCGCGGCGATGGCCGCTGCGCAAACGCTGGGCCCAGCGGCTGCCTAGGCCCCAATACCAACTTTGGCAGCCTCACTGGCTTCATGTAGCAAGTCTGGCAAAATGGAATCGTGAGGCAGACCACGTGGGCGGGTTCACCAAGTCCAGAACACCCTTACGCCGCGACTTCTGCATGGCAACAGGCAGCAAAGGTCGATGAGGCCAGCACCGGGGTCGCTGGCGCCATTTCACGAGCCGTGCGTCGCAGTTATACGCGCCGAAACCGTAGCGTCACGCTGCCTGAGGGTCCCGATCGGCTTCGCGCTGACCGAGCTCGTGCGATATCTCAACGAGACCGAGCCATGCGCGAGACAGAGCAACTCCGTCTCGAGCTAGAGGAGGTCCGAAAGGAACTGGCAGCCGCTGTTGCCCGAGTCGAGCAGGGCGACTTCGCTCGCAAAGAGTTGGCTCGCCAGCTGCGTCACACTCGCGGGCAGGTCGACTGAGATCGGTGACGAAGCGGATCGAGTTTGTTCTCGTTATTGCAGTGATCGCAGCTTCATGCAGCAGCGGTACTGCCGAAAGCGCAGCTAGCGGTGAGGTGTCGGATCCCGACACGGCAGCGGGCGAACTGACAATCACCGCCCAGAGCGACCGAAGTCTCCCGCCGTGGGGTGACTTCGAGGTCGAAGTCACCCCCATTGTTCTGGTGGAGCAAATCACCGCTGTGGGAGACCCCGATGAAAACGGCAATGTCCCCTTCGGCTCGAGCTGTAATGAGCTCCTCGCGAACTTCCCCGATCTGACCGGGTGTCGAGAGGAGGTGGGGGATTCCATATTCGAAGAGGGAATACCCGAACAGGTAGGACCCTTCGAAACCGATGGCACCGTGACCATCCCCTCACCGGAGACCGAGTCCAACATCAGGGTCTTTGCTGTCAGCCCCGCCGACGAATTGTGTGCCTTCAGCGGGTTGGCCTCATTCCGGCCGGGGCAAACGGACGTGACGGTCTTCGTCGAAGAGGAATGCTCGTAGCCCGACCTCAAGGGTCGTCTAGGTGAAGGCGTTCTGCCCGGTTATCGCCTGGCCGAGGATCAGCGTGTGGATCTCGTTGGTTCCTTCGTAGGTGTACACCGACTCCAGATTGTTCATGTGGCGGATCGGTCCGTACTCGAGCGAGATGCCGTTGGCGCCGAGAACGCTGCGAGCCGAACGGGCCACATCGAGGGCCATGCGCACGTTGTCGAGCTTGCCGACACTGATGTGAGTTGAGGAGAGCGCGCCCTCGTCCTTGAGTTTGCCGATATGAATTGCGAGCAACGTTCCGCGTTGAATGGCGACCATCATGTCGACCAACTTCTTCTGCGTGAGCTGGAAGGAACTGATCGGGGTGCCGAATTGTTCGCGGTTCGAGGCGTACTCCAAGGCCTCTTGGTAACAGGCCCGGGCTGCACCAACCGCCCCGAAGAGAATGCCGAAGCGGGCTTCGTTCAAACACGACAACGGGCCGCGCATGCCGGTCACGTTCGGCAGGACAGCCGCTTCGGGAAGACGGACGTCATCTAGGATGAGTTCGGAAGTAACCGAGGCCCGTAGCGACATCTTGCCCTTGATGTCTGCGGTCGAGAATCCCGGTGTATCGGTCGGAATGACAAACCCCCGCACACCGTCGTCGGTCATGGCCCACACGACGGCCACGTCGGCGATCGAGCCGTTTGTGATCCACATCTTGGTTCCGTTGAGAACCCAGTCGTCGCCATCTCGCTTGGCGTTGGTTCGCATACTGGCCGGGTCGCTGCCGCTATCGGGTTCGGTCAGCCCGAAACAACCGATTGCCTCGCCAGCAGCCATCCGGGGTAGCCACTCGTCCTTTTGTTCTTGCGAACCGAATGCCCAAATCGGAAACATTGCGAGTGAGCCCTGCACGCTAACAAAGCTGCGAATTCCCGAGTCGCCTGCTTCGAGTTCCATGCACGCCAGCCCATAGGCGGTCGCCGAGGTCCCCGCGCAACCCCATCCATCGAGGTGCATTCCGAGCAAACCGAGCTCGCCTAACTTCGGCGCCAACTCCCGGGCGGGGAACTCGCCAGCGTCGAACCATTCGCCCACATGAGGAGCGACCTCTTTGCTCACGAAGCTACGCACCGTGTCGCGCATCATCGCTTCCTCATCGTTGAGCGTCGCATCGATACCGAGCACGTCAAGTGGGTCGACAGGCGTACGGGACAGCGACGTCTTCGGTGTTGAACTCATTAACGACTCCGGAGTTGCGGGTTGGGAGAAACCTACCCCGAGAGATAGGGATCTTTGAGATTTGGCTCACATCCGCCGCCTATTGGTCGAAAGGCCTAGAAGCGTAGGCCATTCGGCCCACGCGCAGGTTTGAGACGAAGGAAGCGACGACGCATGACCGTGCACATGCATCATCCACAGCGAGGGACGGTTCGAAAGGGTCTGTCGCTGCTCGCACTATGGCTCATTGCCACGTTGGTGAGCACGGCGATTACGGTCCCTACGGCCTCGGAGGCAGGCGCGGCAGTCCCAGGTGCAGCTCCCTCAAACCCAACCACACCGTGTACATGGAACTGGAACCGTTGGGTCGTGCCCGACAACTTCGCAGAGCCGTTCACTGACGCATCCCATGACCCGACCCAGGCCGTGTTTTCTCAAGCGCGAAGTGCGCTCGGTGCAAACGGTTGGTACGAAGCGTCAAGCGCTCCGCAGTTCTCTTACTCCGGACTGGGCGAAGGCGCAGGGCCATCGGAAGAGACGATCGGTGTCACGGACTCGGAGTGGACTTACGGCGTCGGCTTCTACCGTCTCGCCCCTGGCTCCAGCCAAACGATCACCTTCAGCGACCCGGGTCGGGGCGACGCGCACGCATTCGCGTTCTACGACAGTTCGGGAAACCAATTTGATCGCTGGCCCCGCATCAGCGCTGTCCGTTCAGGAACCCACTACGTCGCCTCTGAGCAGAACGAAGGAACGAACCCAGCCAACGCTGGAGCACTCGCCCGGAACAATTCGTGGACCGAGTCGGTCCGGATCCAAATCCCAGACGACGGTGTGGTCTACATCCACTACCTCCACTTCGACGAGAACCGCCGCAGCGAATTCGCTAGGGTTAGCGGAGCCTGCGGCCCAGCCGCAGCGAGCGACCAGTCGACCGGCAACGTCCCGGGTGCCACCGCGACGGTGAACGTCACGGCAAACGACACCAGGGTATCGGCCAGCACCGTAGCGATCGTGGGTGCGGATGAGCAGACCGGCGCTCTCGCCGTTGAGGGACAGGGCACCTGGAGAGCTCTCGCCAATGGGTCGATCAGCTTTAATCCCGAACCAGGATTCGTCGGCGATCCGGCACCAATCCGCTACACCGCAGAAGACACCCGAGGAAACCCCACGCCTGCAGCCACCGTCACGGTCACGTACCTGCGGCCATCTGCCGAACCCGACCAGTCGCTCGCGAACCCCACCGGGTCGACAGTGACGATTCCGGTCGTGTCCAACGATCTACACGTCGACCCCCGATCCGTGTCCATCGTCGGCGCAGACCCAGCAACTGGTTCTCTCGAGGAGTTGGGCCGAGGAACCTGGACGGTCGACCCTTCATCGGGTGCCATCACCTTCGAACCCGAGGAGGATGTCGACACCGACCCGTCACCGATCCAGTACACCGTTCGAGATGTGGGCGGCAATACCCTCGCAGCCGTGCAGGTCGTCTTGTCCTTTGCCCCCGAGCTTGTCGATGATGAGTCACTGGCAAATACACCCGGCGACGACATCGTGATCGATGTGATCGAGAATGATTTGACCTCCGACATCGACCCGGAGACCGTCCGTCTCATTCTCGATGGCCAAAGCGCCAACGTGCTGCAAGTTCCCAATGAGGGGCTCTGGACGATCGAGGAAGGTACGGCGTTGGTCCGCTTCGAGCCGGAGAACGGATTCGCTAGTGACCCCCGACCGGTGAGCTACACCCTGGCCGATTTCGATGGAAACGTCGCGCCACCAGCGGAGATCATCATCGATTACGTGCCCGTCGCAGAGGACGACGTATCTCGCGATAACCCCGCCGGCTGGATCATCTCGCTCGACCTGATCGGAAACGACCCCAGCGACGATATCGATCCGGAGTCCTTGGTTATTGATCACCCGAACTACAACCCCGCCACGAACAGCCTGCTCGTGATCGGAGAAGGCACCTGGACGCACGACGCGACATCTGGAGCGATCACCTTCACCCCACAAGCAGGTTTTCGCGCCGAGCCGACCCCGATCCAATACGTGGTCAGCGATGACGACGACAACGTTTCTGAGCCCGCTACTGTGACGATCCGCCATCTGCCCATTCCTATAGGTATGGCCGACAACTCGGTCGGCAATGTGCTTCGCCAAGAGGTGCGAATAGCCGTCCTCGAAAACGATCCATCGGCTGAAGACATCGACCCAGCGACCTTGTCCATCGTGGGCGCCAATGGAGAGACCGACGAACTCGAAGTAGCAGGGGAGGGTACGTGGTCGATCGATCGTGAAACCAACGAGATCGTCTTCTCGCCCCGCCTAGCCTTTGAAGGAAACCCCCGTTCGATCTCCTACGTCGCCACCGACGCGCGGGGTGTCGCTATCGATCCGACCCTCGTGACTGTGACCTACGAGGGCGCAGTTATCCCCGAGACGATTGCGTTCGCCGACCCGACCCCGGTAAACACCAACTGGCTCCGGGCGAGCTTCCTTGCGCTGATCGTTGCCGGTCTAGCTCTTGGTATGTGGTTCCTTTCCCGTCCGGATTCCTCCCCTGAACCCGAGCTAGCTCCACGAGTCATCCGCCGCGGGTAGGCGGCGTTCGCTATTTCATTCCGCTTAACTCCGCTGGGGTGGTGCCGACTGGCACGGGGTATGCATTCGCGATGGTCCCGGGTTGGGGGAAAATGGTTGTTGGCCGTCGTGGCTGCTCTGGCCTTCAGCCAGCTCTGGGGAACAACCGCGCTCGTCGGGCAGAGTCCGGAAGAGCCAATCATTGGCCTCGAAGTCGATGAGGACCTTCTCGCTGAGCCATTCCTTGATCCGATCGAGCTGTTCGAGCTTGAAGACGAGCCCTTGGTGGAGGTTGTTAACTACGACCTGACCGAACTCCATCCCAGCGAAGTCTTCGAAGAAGGCATCGAAAATCTGGCAGTGCGAGATGAGATCGAGATCACCGCCGAGACTGAGCAACACCTGCGAGCGGTATCCGCGATTGCTACCGCTGAGCAGGCCCTAGAGGTCGCCGGTCAAGACATCATTTCCGAAGAGCGGTCCATTCGATCCGCGGCTGCTCGAATCGAGGCTGCCGGTGCTGAGATCGATGGCTTCGAGGAACAGATAAGCGACCTTCTTGATCAAATCGACGTCGTCAACGCCGCCGACGACAGAGAGGTGGCTGAGCGAGCACTCCTCGACGCCGACATCGATGTCCACGAGAACGCCATCGCCGAGTTTGCGATCCAAGCGTTCATTGGCGCCGATGACGCCTTGGCTACGATCGCCTCCAACCCACTGTCACTCGAACCCGTTACTCGAAAGGTCATCACCGACGAGGCCCGGGAGTCCCAGCGTGAGGCCATTGTTGTGCTCGACGGGCTCGTCGATGAGAACAGCGATCGCCGATCCGCCCTTGCCCAAGAACTCGAGACCGCTGAGTCGGCCACCCGGTCCCGCCGCGCTGCCGTCGCATTACTCAAACAGGAGATTTCTGAACTACGCACGAGCATCACCGATTCGCGCAGCGAGATAGATCGCCTTGAGGATCGCGAAGTTGAACTCGCTGACATCATCGAAGAAGCCACGGAGTTCTCCGACGTCACAGCGCTCCGATACCAGCTGATATACCACCAGCGCCTGGAGCAGTTCGTCGCGGGTACCGATCTTCCGCTCGTTGCGCTGAACGCCTATGTTCGGGCTTCCCGGTCCCTCGCCGTCGAGGATCCGGCTTGCGGAATCCACTGGTCTCAGCTCGCAGGAATCGGACGGATCGAAAGCTTGCACGGCTACTTCGGTGATTCCACACTCAACATCAACGGGCAAACCACCGTTCCGATCCGTGGCCTCGCCTTGGACGGACGTGTTCTCTCCGGTGGTGGAAGCTCCACGCCGGACGCTACGGGCCGCACCCAAACGACCAACAACGTTTCACGTCTCGCGCTCATTCGCGACACCGACAACGGCGTGCTCGACGGCGACACCGAATTCGATCGCGCGGTCGGCCCGATGCAATTCATCCCGACCACATGGGCCCTCTACGACGACTCAGACGGCAATGGCGACGAGCGGGTCGATCCGCAGAACGTTTATGACGCTGCCTTGGCCGCAGCCCGCTATCTCTGTGACGCTCCTGGCTCGATGCTTACCGCCGAGGGCGAACAGCGGGCCTACTTCGCCTACAACCATGACTTTGTGTACTCGCGCAACGTCACTGTCGCCGGTCGTCGCTATCACAACGCGCTGAGCATCGGTCCTGAGGTAAGCCCATCCTTTGCTGCATATGCGGCATCCGGTGCTGCCGAAGCACTCGCTGCAGAGAACCTCGGTCTCAATGACGACACCGAATGCGAGAACGACGAGACCGATGGTGAGAACCCAGACGCACAGGCCACCGAGCCAACGGCCACGACAGCCCCGGAGGGTGAGGGCGACGAAGAGATCGTTTGCGACGAAGAGGGCGAAGAGACCGAGAACCAAGACCGTGAAGAGGACGGTCAGGTCCCCGCCGAGGAATCAGCTCCCACGACACAACCACCAGTAGATGCCACCGTCCCGCAGCCACCAGTGGAACCAGGGTCAGCTCCAGTCGAGGAAGCGCCAGACACCCCACCCGCCGACGACCAGGCCGGTATCAACGAACAACCAATCCCAGAACCGCAGACCGAGCCTTCAGCCGCAGAAGTCCTTGGCGAGACGGTTCAGGCCGAGTAGCGAAGCGGCCAACTCGCGCTAGCGCCGCCGCCGCTTTGCTGATCGCCGTATCGCAGATTGGAATTCTGCGTGCCGGTCGGTGACTTACCATTGGCATGATGACCGCGGACACTGCCTCCAGTACTTCGTCGGTCGGTTCGGCCCCTGGTAGCGCAACGCCTCGGGCGAGCGGACGGATTCATGGCATTGACATGGCCCGCGGTATCGCGATGTTCTTCATGACGATCGTGCACTTTGTGGCCTGGTGGGAAGGCGACGGACTGCTCTTTTCCATTGCAGAACAGTCCAGCGGTCGAGCCGTGCCGCTGTTCATGCTGCTGGGTGGAATCGGTGTCACGATCATGACCCGCCGATCCTCAACGCCAACCCGAAACCTTCTCATCCGTGCGGTGATGCTTCTCATTCTCGGATTCGTTCTCACGGAGTTCGTGGATCGTCTCGCCATCGTGCTTCAGGCCTATGCGCTGTTCTTCGTGCTCGCCATCGTCTTATGGCGACTTCCATCAACGGTGCTCCTTGCGCTGGTTCCCATTATCACCGCAGCCGGTGCCGTGACCTTCCAAATAGTTGGCACGCCTCGAGAACTAACACCGTTTGAAACGT
>CAYUKM010000126.1:0-8227 GCA_964445255.1 uncultured Acidimicrobiales bacterium | reverse complement strand
AGCTTTAGTCAACAGAGCCGCAAGGCGCTCGCTCTGACACGTCGCCTGCGTTATGGTGTAACTCCACAGAAACCTCGGGAGTCACCATAAACATGGCCGAAATGACCATCCTGCATCATTTGGAGCGACACGCAGCAGAGCGTCCGCACGAGCCAGCCATTCATGAAAAATTGGCGGGCGTATGGCGTTCGACCTCGTGGCGCAATTACAACAACAAGACTCGAGAGTTCGCACGGGCACTGCTTGCTGTAGGCGTTGGCGAGGGCGACGCAGTGGCGGTGTTGAGTTCTAACCGTCCGGAATGGGTCATCGCCGCGCTCGGGGCCATGCGCGTAGGCGGTATTAGCGCGGGGATCTATGCCACGTGCTCGGCCGAGGAGATCGCCTACATCTTGAATCACTCCGAAGCGCCGATCGTGGTCGTCGAGAAACCCAAGCATCTCGAACGGGTCCTGGAGCAATGGCCGAATATACCGGCGCTTCGGATGGTCATAACCCTCGATGAAGCCGCAACATCTAGCGACGAACGGGTGCTGGCATGGGATGATTTTGTGGCACGAGGTGCCGAGGTCGACGAAAGCCAGATCGACGCCGCACTCGTTCGCCTTCAAGGTGATCAGGTTGGGGACTTCATCTACACCTCTGGCACAACCGGCCCGCCCAAGGCCGTCATGTTGACCCACGAGAACCTGGAGTGGACGGGTTCGGCAATGGGTGGTCTTGTCGACATGAACAGCACCGACGTTGCCCTCAGCTATCTACCCCTGTCACATATCGCCGAACAGATGGCGTCGATCCTCATGCCGCTCATCTACGGAACGCAGGTCTTCTTCTGCCACGACGGTTTGCAGGTCGCCGAGTTCTTGAAGGAAGTCCGTCCGACGACCTTCTTTGGCGTACCTCGGGTATGGGAACGCTTCGAATCCGGCATCAAGGGCAAGCTCGCTGAGGCCGAGGGCGCAAAGGCGAAGCTCGCTGCTGGAGCGATGGCTACATCGCTGGACTACCACACGGAGCTCAACGCGGGCCGAGAGCCTTCGAGGCTCCTCAATGCAAAGTTCCAAGCCGCCAACAAGGTGATCCTGTCCAAGATCCACGAAGCGATCGGTTTCGACCGTTGCCGGGTGTACGTCTCCGGTGCCGCCCCCATCCAAACCTCGACGATCGAGTTCCTCACCTCGGTAGGTATGCCGATCAACGAGCTCTACGGTCAGTCCGAGGGCAGCGGTCCGACCTCTACGAATCTTCCCGGTGCCAACAAGCACGGCACGGTCGGGCCTTCTATCCCTGGTGTCGAGGTCAAGATTGCCGACGACGGCGAGATCCTCCTGCGTGGCAAGAACGTGTTCGCTGGCTATTCGAAGAACGACGAAGCAACCGCGGAGACCGTTATCGATGGTTGGTTGCACTCAGGCGACCTCGGCAGCCTCGACTCCGACGGCTACCTGTCGATCATCGGCCGCAAGAAGGACATCATCATCACCTCGGGCGGCAAGAACATCGCTCCACAAAACATCGAAGAAGCCTTGATGGGTATCGACATCGTCAGCAGCGCCGTCGTGTGCGGTGACGGTGAACGCTTCCTGATCGCGTTGCTCACCCTCGAACCCGAAGCCGCACAACGTTTTGCCGACGAGCACTTGTTGGATCCGGAGGACTTGCACGCGGACCCTCGGGTTCGTCAACACCTAACCGAAGCCATCGCGAACGATGTGAACCCGTCCATGGCCCGCGTCGAGCACGTGCGGAACTTCGCGGTGCTTCCAAAGGACTTCTCGCCCGAGACCGGCGAGCTCACCCCAACGCTGAAGGTCAAGCGAAACGTCGTCAACGAGATGTACGCAGACGTCATCGCCGCAACCTTCGAAGAAGGCCAACTCCTCTAAGGGAATCTAGGAACACTGAGCATGAATAATTCATGCCCAACGTTCCTAGAACTCCGCGGGTTAGAACTGGCCCCCGAGCCAGGAGTAGAAGCCGAGTAGGCGTAGGGCGAGTGCGATGGCGGCCACGGTCATTACTGGGCGAATCCAGCGCTCGCCGCCGCGCACAGCGAGTTTAGCGCCCACCCAGCTGCCGATCGACAACCCGATCGCAAGCACGATCGCTGGTGCCCAGCGCACGTTGCCTTCGATGATGAATATGGGCAACGCGATCAGTGTGGCGAAGGTGGTGAAGATGACCTTCACCACATTGGCGGTCACCAGGTCGAGGCCCGATCGGTTGAGCGCGGCGAGCAGTACTAGCCCGACGCCGGCCTGAATTGCGCCGGCGTAGATCCCGATCAGAAAGAACACGACGACCGTGACAGCGAGTGGCCAGATTTGGGCATCGAGATTCGGCTTCGGTTTATTGATGGTCAAGATGATGATTGGGATGATCAACAAGCCGAACACCGTTTCGAACGTGTCGTCGGTGAGCTGACTGATGCCAAATGCCCCCACCGCCGAGCCGACGAGCGCTGGCGCAATGATGGGGATGAGCTGACCGAGGGCCACGTGTTTGCCTTCACGTCGGAAGCTCAAGAACGCGGTGATGCTCGACGTGAGGATGCCGACCCGGTTTGATCCGTTCGCAGCAACACCGGGGACACCGGCGAGGACGAGGAGGGGAACGGTGAGAGTCGATCCGCCTCCCGCCATGGCGTTGACCCCGCCTGCGAAGGTGCCACCGACGATCAGGATGACGATGTCGAGGGTGCTCACGGTCTATTCACCACACTCGACGAGTCCGCGTAGGTTCCAGGCGTCGGTGCCCTGATCCCAGGTGCAACCAGCGACAGGAACGAGCCCAGTCGGTAGCCAGAAGACGCCGTTTTGAAAGAACCGCAGATAGACGGGTGTGATCTGCAACCGCAGCCACGATCACCAGCAGAACCAGAACGGGTAGGAAGGCTAGAAATTTACGCACGCGTAGCTAGCACTGCCACTCACAGACGGTGCGGTCAAAGCGCCCAGCTTCGAGATCAGCCGGGTCGATCATGAAGTACCAACTGCCCACAATCAGGTCGTCGAATTCAGCGAGCAAGATCAGATCGGAACCCCACGTCGGATCGGACTGCACGGGATCAGGAAATCCGCCCAACTGTACGTAGCAATAGGGCGTTGAGCGGCTCGCTCCGTGCTTGGCCTCGTTCCATTCGCTATTTCGTTCACTTCCCCTGGCGGCTTCAAGGTGGGCAGTTGCAGTAATGCCGAGGTGGGGTTGGACATTGAGCAGCTCGCGGGGTGCGGCCGCTTCGAGGCTCGCGCCAGGTGGCTGGTGACGATTTGGCCCAGGTTCGGCAACGTAGATGACTCGATGCCATTCGCCGGTCTCTCCGCTCCACGAGCATTCGTTGCCGATCTGTGTGAAAAACAGTAACGCTCCAGTGCTCGGAAGGGGAACGTCCAATTGGCCGACCGGACACGATGCCAGGTCGATCACGCCCACAGTTTCGAGTGGCCGCCCGTCGTGTTCTGGCCAGGCAATATCGGACGGAAGCACACTGGTCTCACCCCACATGAACGACGGTGTCGGCGCTTCGGCCTTCTCGAAGCCGACAGCAGGTCGACTCAATGAAGCTAGTTCCTGGCTCTCATCGGCTAGGTCCGTCTCGGAGATTGCATCTCGCAGCGCCTCGACGGAGGGGATGAGTTGGGCCATGCCCCGATGCTAGACGCCGGGGCTATCGGCAGACGCCGTCGGCCTTTGCAGCTTCGGCGACAACCTCGGCGACGCGGGCGCTGACGCCGGGGTCAAACACGCTCGGGATGATGTGGGTGGGGGAGAGCTCGTCGGAGCTGACCTCGTCCGCAATAGCCTTCGCCGCGGCCAGCTTCATGTTCTCGGTGATGTCGGTGGCCTTTGCGTTGAGCGCGCCACGGAAGATCCCCGGGAAGGCCAATACGTTGTTGATCTGGTTCGGGAAGTCGCTGCGGCCCGTTGCCATAACCGAGACCAGGCCCTCAACCAGTTCGGGGCGGATCTCGGGGTCTGGGTTGGCCATTGCGAACACGATCGGATCCTTGGCCATCGATTCGACATCGGTTGGGGTCAAGACGTCGGGGGCGCTGACACCGATGAACACATCGGAGCCCTCCATCACTTCGCCGAGCGTGCCTTGCAGGCCTCGCTGGTTGGTGTTCTCAGCGAACCACTGCTTGGAGGAGTTCAGTCCCTCTCGTCCGTCGTAGACGGCACCCTTGGAATCGACGCCGACGAGATGGCCAACGCCAGCGCCGAGCAAGATCTTGCCGATCGCTACACCCGCAGCACCCACGCCGCTGATGACGACCGAGACGTCTTCAATGTTCTTGCCCGCGACCTTCAGTGCGTTGCGAAGGCCAGCGAGTGTGACGATGGCGGTGCCGTGTTGGTCGTCGTGGAACACGGGGATGTCGAGGCGCTTCTTCAGTTCTTCCTCGATGTAGAACGCGCCGGGCGCGGCGATGTCTTCGAGGTTGACGCCCCCGAAGGTGGGAGCCAACCGCACTACCGTCTCGATGATCTCGTCGGGGTCCTTCGTATCGAGGCAGATGGGGAACGCATCGACGCCAGCGAACTCTTTGAATAAGAGCGCCTTACCTTCCATAACCGGCATGGCGGCCTTGGGGCCGATATCGCCCAGACCAAGCACGGCGGTGCCATCGCTGACGATGGCGACGGTGTTCTTGCGGATGGTGTACTCGTCGGCGAGGCTCTCGTCCTCGGCGATTGCAATACATACGCGAGCCACGCCTGGTGTGTACGCCATCGAGAGGTCGTCGATGTCGCCGACGGGTGCGAGTGCGTCGGTTTCGATCTTGCCGCCCTCATGCATCCGGAATGTGCGGTCGTAGACATCTAGTAGTTCGATACCTTCGACGTTGCCGACGGTGTCGATGAGTACCTGTTGGTGTTCAACGCTCGAGCAGTTGACGACGATCGAGCGTTGAAGCACTGGCCCCTTCGCGACGAAGTTGTTGATCGCAAAGATGTTGCCTCGGGCATCTCCGATAGCGGTCGTCAGCCGACCCAGCACACCCGGTACGTTGTGCACGTTCACGGTGAAGTTCAGTGAGTACTGGGTAGACGTCGTTTTCTCAATGGGTTGCATAGAGCCGAAACCTTACGGGAGCCAACATCTTGTCTGTTCTAAGGTCGGCAAATTGTTCGCTCTCGTTACCTCGTTCAAAACTGTGATGGCAAGATAGGCATCGACCGTCAAACCTGCCAGGAGAAGCAATGGGGGCCACGGAACTGACTCTCGATGACTTCGAGGCGTTTCGGCTCCGCTGTAACGAGTTCCATAGCGGAGCCTGATTTCGGACGACAGATCCCGTACGAGATGGCGGAAACCTTGAGGGTTTCAGTTAGGATCAACGAGTTATGTATGCCGTAATTAAGACCGGCGGTCGTCAGTACCGCGTGGAAGAGGGCCAGGTTCTTGACGTCAACCGCATGGGTGACGTTGACGAGACCGCTTCGTTGACCCCAGTCCTGCTCGTCGACGGTTCTACCGTACTTGCGACCCCTGATCAGCTCTCGGGAGCATCGGTGGCCGTCAAGGTGATCGAAGACAAGCGCGGGAAGAAGATCGAAGGCTTCACCTACAAGAACAAGTCCAACCAGCGCAAGCGTTGGGGACACCGCCAAGCCCTGAGCACGATCGAGGTCACCTCGATCAATGCCGGCTAGCGAAAACACGAGAACGAAAGAGGACACGTAATGTCGAAGACCAAGGGTGGCGGTTCCACACGGAACGGCCGTGACTCAAACGCACAGCGCCTCGGCGTGAAGGTATACGACGGTGGCGCAGTCACCGCCGGATCGATCTTGGTTCGCCAGCGCGGTACCAAATTTCACCCTGGCAATAACGTTGGTCGTGGTGGCGATGACACCCTCTTCGCACTTTCCGACGGCACGGTGAAGTTCGGCAAGCGCAATGGCCGCAAGCTCGTTGACATCATCACCGAGGGCTAGCGCCAAGAATCTGTCCGAACGGACATGTACGGGGAACCCTTCGGGGTTCCTTTGTCATTTTTCGCCGGTTTGAGCGGCAGCGTAGAATGAGTGGCCGAGTGTCGAGGAGCCAACCTTGCAATCCAACTTTGTTGATGAATGCAACATCAATGTGCAGGGTGGCGATGGTGGCGCGGGCTGTGTGTCGTTTCGTCGTGAGGCCCACGTGTCGAAAGGTGGCCCCGATGGGGGCGATGGCGGTAGCGGCGGAAACATTTGGTTGGTAGCAGACCACAACTCGGCGTCGTTGCTCTCGTTCCGAGATCACCCGCACCGCAAGGCGAAGTCGGGCAAGCATGGAAGTGGCGCGAAGAAGCACGGCCCGTCTCAACCCGACCTCGAGGTTTCGGTTCCCGAAGGCACGATCGTCTACGACTTCGACGGCAACCAGCTAGCCGACCTCTCTAACCACGGTGACCGCTTCCTCGCTGCTGCTGGCGGCGAGGGCGGCAAGGGCAACGCACGGTTCCTCTCGAACAAGCGACGCGCGCCCGCATTTGCTGAGCAGGGCGAAGAGGGTGAAGAGCGCTGGCTGCGCCTCGAACTCAAACTTGTCGCAGATGTTGCGCTCGTCGGCTTTCCCAATGTGGGCAAGTCCACGTTGATCTCTCGCATCTCTGCCGCGAAGCCGAAGATCGCCAACTACCCCTTTACGACCCTTGAACCGAACCTCGGTGTGGTTCGGATCGACGAGGACGACTTCGAGATGGTCGTCGCCGATATCCCTGGGCTCATCGAAGGCGCCGCCGAGGGGAAGGGGTTAGGTCATCAGTTCTTGCGACACGTTGAGCGCGCCCGCGTCCTTTGTGTGCTGCTCGACCTCGCACCGTGGGACGAAGTGTCCACAGAGGACCAAGAGAAGGCACTGCTCAAAGAACTAGAGGCGTATCAGCCTGACCTCCTCGACCGACCTCGCCTCATCGTTGCCTCCAAGGCCGACATGGCCCCTGACGCTGAGTACGACGGGCTGACGATCTCGTCAATCACCGGCGCGGGCATCCCTCAACTCGTCGGCCGGCTTGCCGACCTCGTCCGCGAGGCCCGGGCAGTCGACGAGGCCAGCGGTGATACGGCGATCACGATTCATCGTCCAGTGGCCGAAGTAGTCGAGGTCGAACGCATCGCTGACAACGCCTATGAAGTCCACAGCCGCCAGGCGCTGCGTGCCGTGCGGTTGAGTGACCTCACCGACCCCTCGGCGCTGGAACACGCTCAACGTCGTCTCGAATCGCTCGGGGTGAACAAGGCGTTGCGCAATGCCGGAGCTAGGGATGGCGACATCATCCATATCGGCGACCTCTCCTTCGAGTACGAAGAGGACCTATGAGTTCGCCGAGCATCGTCGTCAAACTGGGGACATCGTCGCTTACCGATGCCGATGGCGTGATCGATGTGGCGTTCATCGACCGCGTGGCAGCGGAGCTCGCCGAACTCCGATCTGCGGGGCACCAAGTCACGGTGGTTTCCTCCGGGGCGATTGCGGCAGGTCTCCCTGCACTTGGCCTTGATGGAGCCGCGAGGCCGACAGATGCCGCTTCGCTGCAGGCGATCTCCGCGATTGGGCAACCCACGCTGCTCGAAACATGGCGTCGGGCCTTCGCCCCCAGCGGATTGGTCGTCGGGCAGATTCTCCTCGCCCCGCACAACTTTGGCGAGCGCTCCCAGTATCTGCACGCCCGCTCAACGCTGGGGAAGCTTCATGAGATGGGCGTAATCCCAATCGTCAATGAGAACGATGCCGTTACCGATGACGAGATTCGCTACGGGGACAACGACCGCATTGCGGCATTAGTGGCAAATATGGTTGAGGCCGACACGCTCGTCATGCTCACCGATACCGACGGTGTGCTCACCGCAGATCCCAACGTTGACCCCGATGCGACGTTGATCGAAGAGATCGCCGACTTTGCCGACCTCGACACGGAGACCATTGGCGGGGCGGGTAGCGCACGAGGTTCGGGTGGTATGACATCAAAGCTGACCGCGGCAAAGATCGCCTCCCGCTCCGGGGTTCGTACCGTGATAGCCAACGCCAAACGCGATCGGGTGGTGCGAGATGCTCTCGAGGGCGCAGCTGGCGTAGGCACAACCGTGCTCCCTGCGAGGACAACTACGACGGCACGGAAGCTCTGGATCGAGTTTGCGCTGCCCACGGTCGCCCGAGTGGTTGTGGATGACGGTGCTCGCCAAGCGCTGGCTAAAGGGGGGCGATCCCTGTTGTCGGTTGGCGTCCTCGACGTCGAGG
>CAYUKM010000125.1:0-8272 GCA_964445255.1 uncultured Acidimicrobiales bacterium | reverse complement strand
GCGTAACCCGTGAGCGGATCCGCCAGATCGAGTCAAAGACACTGGCCAAACTCCGCCACCCGCAACGAAGCGAACACCTCAAGGGCTATCTCGTGGACTGACCTTCCCGGGCTTCGCCCTCCAGCGGTCGCTCAAACCGCGAGTCTGTTTGTCTGAACCCCTAACCCAACAAGGCGTCGAGGATTGGTTCTTCCCAGGTTTCGGTTTCGGTGTCGAAAACGCCGAAACCGCTGTAGAACTCCCAGTAGCTGGTGGACATGCCATGACTGGTGGCGATGTCGACAACCGTGGAGGTCCACTCGGCTCGATCGTCCAAGGGGGCTTGCCCGTCGGCAGCGAAGGCACCGAACTCGCCGAGGTTGAGGGGGATACCGGTTCGCTCGGACCACTCAGCGGCAATCGCAAAGTGCTCAACGAGCCGTTCCTGCTGGGTTGAGAGCAGGTCTTCGCAACCCTGGGCAGTGCAAAGCGAGAGGGACTGAACCAAGATTTCCCGGGCTCCCTCGCCGATGTTCTGCAAGAACACACCGGTCGTCGCTTGCGGGCATTGGGTGAGATCGACCTGTTGCACGTTCCGGTTATCCGAGAGCGAGAACTCGAGGAGTTCTACCGAGTCGTCGAGGTTGCGGCATCCAACCCGCACACCGGTTGAGCCAGTTGCGCTAAAGGAGAGGCTCGTCGGGGCGAACGCGCTGTCGAGATCGAGACCAAACCCTGCCCATTGTGCGGTGTAGCTCACCGCAAGTCCGCCGTTCGCTGCGGCGATGTTCGTATCCCACGACCCGTTGCTTACCCCTTCGGCAACGCCGATGTAGCTCGGGTCCCAACCGGTGCCCACCGGCGGAATCGGATCGGCAAAGACCGCACCTTGGTGCGTGAATTCGAACGGTACGTAGACGTGCACCGTGCCCAGCAGGTACGGATCGTCAGGAATCTCAAGCCCCTCGAGGTACGTAACAGCGTTGAAGTTCGTCGGGCCAATAACTACCGTTCGCGTCGGGTGGTCTTCTCGCACGATCTCGAGTGTCTGTGCAAAGAGATCGTTCCATATCTGTGGATCCGGGTTGAACTGACCGTTCGGCTCGTTCAGGATCTCGAGGATGACGTGGTCACCCGCACCCGCAAGGCGTTCGGAGATCTGTTCCCAAATTGCGAGGAACCGCGGGGTCTGACCTTCGATATCTGCATGCAACTCATCGAAGTGGTGCATGTTCACGATGATCATGAGATCGTTTGCTTCGGCCTGGTCAATCGCCCAATCGACCCGTTCCCAAATGGAGTCGTACTCGTTGCTCTCGATGGTCGGGTCATCGTCGGGGATGAGATAGGGCGCATTGACATCGGCGTACCCAGCCCAGCTAACGGGTAGTCGCACGTGATCGAAGCCAGCCTCGCGGATCAGCGTGAAGTATTCGGCTTCAAGTCCTGGACCCCAGGTTGTTTCTCGGGGGCCATCCAGAGCATTTCCAAGATTAATGCCGCGTCCAAGCGCCGCGTTGACCTCGGTAGGGGTCAGCGGGTCGGGAACGACCTCGGTGTCCTCCGAGTCTTCGAGGGTCAATGCCCCAGACGCTTCGCGCTCTTCTTCTTCGCCTTCTTCTTCGGGGGTGAGAGGGATGCTTTCGGGCGGTGTGACATCGGCCGCAGAGCCACCTTCAGAGGCCGTTCCGCACGCTCCGAGCACTAGCAAAAGCCCTAGAATCAACACAAAAAGTGCTGATTTTGGACGTGAATACTCCACTCCGTCTATCGTAGCGGAGCGGGTAGGAGCAATGGATGGCGGGGCCAGCCATTTCGAGGGTACAGACATGCAAAAGAACTATCGGCGCCGTCACGAGTGTGGCTGAGCGAAATGCGCGTAAGTATTCGGATAGCGCAGAGGGTGTCCTTTCGCCTATTGCCTAAGAGTCGATCGGCTCAGGTGTCAAACCCTGTGAAACGACACCTTTTAGGTATGCAGACGAACCCGGCGCTTCAAGATGTCCATACATGGGGACTTCGCTTCACCGATGCGCCCAATATTGGCCACGTCTGTTCAGCTTTGTTGGACGGGTTTCGAGGCAAGCCATCGGAGCTTCCTCTGGTGGTCACCCCTAACGTCGACATCATGGTCACTCTTGAGACCGCCGAAGCCTCTGTCAAAGAGACCGTTAACCGAGCAGCGATGGTGCTCCCTGATGGACAGCCGCTCGTAAGCCTCAGCCGCTTCGCTGGTGGCACGTTGCGAGCCCGGCTTCCCGGATCCGATCTCACCGCTGCGCTCTGGCCAGAACTCATTAACGAGCAGCGTTCGACGTTTGCAATCGTCCCTAACGTCGAAGTTGCCGAACGTCTCGCCGTTCAGCATCCAAAGTTCGGCTCTCGCGTCGCTCCGATGGTCCCCGCAGAATCAGGGACACTCATCGACCGCTTCGCCTGGGAGTGCATCGAAGCCATGTCCGCGATGGAAGAGACGCCAGAGTTTGTCTTCCTCGGTATTGGTTTCCCGAAGGACCCTCTTCTCGGCCGATCGATTATCGAGCAATGGCCAGCAGAGCTAGGGGCTCCACCCATGGTGATTGCCGTAGGCGCATCGCTTGAGTTCATCACCGGTTTGAAGAAGCGTGCTCCTGAGATCTTTCAGCGGTTCGGTGTCGAGTGGGTGCACCGTGTTGTAACCGAGCCTCGCCGCATGATCAAGCGGTACTTCATCCGAGACGCACGGTTCCTACTCATCGTTGCCCGTCACGCCGTCCGGACACCTCTGGCGAAGGCTATTCGCCGTCGCTTGTCGCGGCGTTAATCGTTTCGACGCCGACTGGCGGAGAACCAGAACGCACCGAGCAGGAACGCGTCGGCTGCGTAAGTAGAGATGGCGGCACCTACCCACCCCAAGCTTGGGATGAGTGCGACGTTCATGAGAATGTTCAGGACGCTCGCCGAGATCGTGGCTCGGCTTCGCGTGGCATGTGCTCCAAGACCGCTCAGAATGTCACCTGCGAGGTTCTGGCTGATTCTGATAGCTGGGAAGCCTGCCATCGCGACGATGACCCACATGACGTCCATGAAGCTGTCGTCGAGGATCGCTTCAACCACGGGTGCGACGCCGATGAGGACGAGGGCCGCGAAGACCCCGTAGAGCAACAACGGCTTGAGTATGCGACGCGCCAGCTGGTGGGCGCTGCCTCCACCCTCGGCACCGGCACGGAAGAAGTCGGGGTAGACGACCTCTAACAGCGCCTGCGCGGGAAGCATCGAGTTGAACACGATGCGGGCACCGAAACTGTAAATACCGGTGTCTGCTGGGGTTCCGAGGCGTAGGAGGAGGGTCTGGTCGATTCGGGTCGAGACCGTCAGCGATGTCTGTCCCACGGCGATGGTTGCACCGCGGGTGAATTCCTGACGAGTCCTTGGGATCGAGATTTTGGGGCGCCCAATCTTGGACGACACGTTGGAGATGGATATGAACCACACGATGAGCCCTGCCGCCGCGTAGCGAAGACCTACATCCTCCAGGTTCGCTGCGGGCCAAATGAGTAGCGAAGCTACTGCGGTGATTCGGATGGTGATGCTCATGATGGCGTGTAGGCCAGCTCGGCGGAAGAACTTCTTTGCGTTGAAGACTCGAATAGCGGTGTCCATGCCTGCGACATGGAACAGCTCGCCCGCCGCCAAGGAGACCACGAACAGGATGGGCAGTTCAGGTAGCAGTAATGGCCGGAACGCGACCATAAGGGCGACACCGACGAAGGTTGCGATCATCGTCGTTCCCATCGCCCGTCCGTAGGCATCAGCGGCACCATCGTCGTCGCGGGCGATTCGTTCCAGCATCAACTCGCTCGCGCCCAGGCGGGCTAGACCACCAAGGATGGCTACGAGGCCGACTACTGCGGCGAAACGTCCGAAGTCTTCAACCTTGAGGGCGTCTTGCAAGATGAGAATCGAAAGAAGCGCTCCACCTGCGATTGCCAAGCGAGCGACGAGGCTCCAGCGAGAGTTCTTCAGCTGGGTCTTGACGACTTCGCCGTCTTCGTCGTCAGAGGAGGATGCGTCATCGACAACTGGAGGGGTAGCGGCCATGGCTAGCTAGGCCACCTTAGGAAACTTGGACGACCGGCTGAGCGCGCGCGGTGGGGTCAGCTCGTCCATGAGGCGGTGTAGGGCTCGGCTGGCGGCTTTTTCGCTGAGGTGCTCTCGGGCATACTCCTGCGCGTTGCGGCCCAGTTCGTTGCGGAGGTCCTCGTCGTACCAGAGCCGCTCGATTGCGTCGCGTAGATCATCTACGGAGTTGGGCTTCACAAGAAGGCCGGTCTCGCCGTCGATGATGTAGTCGCGCACGCTGTAGCAATCGGTGACGATGAGCGGGCGACCCATGTACATGCCCTCAACAATCGTTACATACCCTGCGGCAGCGATGGATTCTTTGGGGGCCAGTGGGATGACGTTGACCCGCCCGTGCTGTGCCATCACATGGCAGTCAGCTCGGGTGATGTCGAATGGTGTCTCGACGTTCGGAGGCACGGTGATGCCCTGAAGCGCCGGGCGTCCGGCGGCAACCTTGGTAGGCAGACCCAATTGCTCGACGGCTTTGAAGAACGTTGGGAAGTCTCGGTGCGCGGAGCCGAGGGCGGCTACGAATGGTTCCTCTGGCTCGTCGTCTACCCAGGCGGCTATCGCGTCGGCGTCGGTTGTGTACGGGATGAATTCAAACTGGCTCTTGGGCAGGCCGAGCCATTCTGCGTAGACGTCAAGCTCGTAGGTGGAGTGCACGACGAGCTTGTCGATCCGTTTTGAGGATGCGCGCAGGAGTGCTGATTTCGCTCGATTGACATCAAGATCTGGAACCGTGAACATCCAAGAGATCACCGGCTTTTTGGTGAGCCCTAGTCGCTTCTTCAGGCCGATGATGACCGGGAGGTGCTGGAAGAGCGTGATGATGCCGTCAGCGTCGGTATCGACGGCATCCCCAGCGTGCTTCCAGTGGTCAGCCCATCCGGTCGCGGTGGTGTACTGCTTTTTTCGTTCGTGCCAGTTGCCGATCGGATTCGCGCGAGCAAGAAGTTTGACGGTGTGTGAGTCGTTGGACGCCCTTCCACCGAGCCAATCGTCGTTGGCTACATGTTCCTCATTGAAGTACGCCGCAATTACGACCCACTTGCTCATTGAAGTCTCCGTTTCCGTGACGAACGAGAACCCGCATTTACGCGAAAGTCACAGGACTTTCGTCGGATCGCGGAGCTGAATCTTGATCAGATACGAGATGTTTCACCCCAACGGAGGCCACAGCCGCAGCGAGAATTACGAGGAAAATGTTCGGCTCCGCGGAGATGACTGGCTCGGAAATACCGAAGACCGCTATCGCGAGCACGATTGCGTCCCGATCGCGGACGCGATTGCCTCGGGTCTGGATGGCGTACCCGATGAGGGCGAAGGTGACGAAGCCAATCGAGGGAAGTCCACCGATCAATCCAAGCTGGAGCCACAGGTTGTGGGCATGATTGATCTCGAAGGTGCCGAGCACACCCTCGGGTTTGATCTCTTTGAAGAGATCGGTCGTACTGCCGGGTCCGTAGCCGGTGACGGGTTGGGTAGCGATTGCCCCGAGCGAGATGTCCCAGATGTCGGTGCGGCCGGTCAAAGTGGTGAGCTCGGTTTCGTTACCGCTACGGCTAAGGGTTTCAGTGCTGCTATCGAGAAGTGAGGTTTGGGTAACCAAAATGCCGACAGTCAACAGCGACCCGACCACCAATGGCACCGTGACGCGTGGGAGGAATTCTGAGAGGCGTACGAGCAGTGCGAGTGCAGCGCCAGCCATAGCGGTCCGCGAGTCGGTCAGAAAGAGCAGACCCGCCTGAGAGGAAGAAGAGCGCCAGGGCCCAGTTCGCGCCTTTCAAGAACTTGTCGAGGAAGACCACCAGAGCGATACCCATGGCGCCGCCGAGGTGATTTGGGTGGCTCATGATGCCGTTCAGGCGGAGGCCACCGCCAGAGCCGGTAAGGAAGAGTAGAAGGCTTGAAATGGCGATGAACCCCAGCGTGAACTCGAGGTAGCCGCGTGCACGCTCCCATCCGCCTCGCGCCACGATGACGACACCGAGTCCGATATAGGCGGTGAATCCGAGGGAGAGCACCGTGCTGGCCAGTGGTTTCAACCCAAAGGACGCAACTACGAGCTGCCAGATAGCAAAGGCGCCGAGCCACTTAGCTGGGCTGTTCATGAGACGAGCGGCCCAGCGAGGCCGCAACATCATCAAACCGATCGCAGCGAAGAAAGCAGGGATCTGGAGGAACCAGCGGAAGATGTCGTTTTCTGGCCCCGCAGGTGGCGCTCCGGGGATCTGGAACGGTTCGATCGCTGCGACGATGAGGACGACGAAGACGATGCCGAGGAGCCATCCGCGCTCCTGGATGCCGAGCCGCGACAAAATCACGCGGCTTTACCTTTGTCCTTCTTGGAGCTTCGAGACCTCGACTTCTTCGAGTTCTTGGCTGCAGCCTTCTTCTCGGAATCTGTTGGGAAGTCGTCGTGATCGATTGACGAGTTTCCATTGCTCTCCGGGGCCTCGGCATCTGGAAGCTCTACCTCTACGCCGTGTGACGAATTGCCCCATCGGGAGGTCTTCTGCGGCTTTTCTTCGACCTCGACAACCTCTTCGACTACGGGCTCTTCCGCGAGGATGTCGGTCTCATCGTCCTTGGCAATCTCCGTAGCGTGGACTTCGGAGGTGCGAATGGTGGCCGGCTCTTCGGTCGATTCGGTGAGTTCGCCGTAGGTGGTCTGAAGGACGCCGCTGCCTTTGTCCTTCGAGGCGAGTACGACAACAACCGGGTCTGCTGAGAGCGTCGCAAGGTTGTCTACGGAGCGGTTCGCTCGACGAAGCGCCACGCGGCCCGACGGTACGACAAGAGCGAGTTGATCGGAGGCGACAACTTGCTCCATGCCTTGGGTGGAGGCGAGTTCAACGATGTAGGTATCGGTGCCTTGGTCAGCAAGCGACTGTGCGAGGAAGTCGGTCACCTTGCTCGAAGCGAGTCCGGCAACTGCGACGGAGTCTCCCGGCTTGCTCTCCGCAACGACGGCCAAGCGGGCGACGTCGATCGGGTTGATCGGTGCTTTCTGGAGGCGACGGTTGCGTGCATCGACGAGTCGAGCCTCTGGCCAGAGGTTGCCCAGGTGGTCAAGGGAGCGAACCTTGCCGAAGATCTGTTCGAGGAAGGGAATCGCAATTAGCGACAGGAGGAAGAACAGTACGGCGAAGATTGGACGTAGATCCGTAGCCGAAGATTCCTCGGAAATTGCGTTCGCACTTACCTCAACGGGGGAGCCGGTTTGCTCAGCGGAGCGCTCGGCTGTTGCCAAGGTGGACCGCAGGTTTGTGAGATTGCCGGTTTGGGCATCGATTTGGCGTTGGGCACGACTGCGCTCGATATCCAGTTCTTCAGCAATCAGTCGGAGTGAAGGAGCGTCTTCGGGATCGGCACCAACGCGGTCCTCTTCAGCTTCCAGCCATTGAATGTCGAGGTCCTCTTTGCTTGCCTCAAGGTTAGCAATCTCGACTTCGAGGTCAGTGATCTCACGAGTCAATGATGAGATCTCGGAGACGACGCTGTCTCGCTGGTCGGCGACGTTCGCCTCGATGAGGATTTCACCGAGCGCGTTGGCGTAGGTCTCAGCCTCGCCGGAGCCGCCTTGGACTACTGCGGCGATTTGAATGGTGGAGTTCTGAACGTTCGAAGTCTGGACGGCCACGGAGACATGGTCGATGCCGGTTTCGGCGGTGGCAGCGTCGGCGAGGTTCCCTTGTTGAAGGAGGCCTTGCTGGCGAGCGAGTACCGCGTCGAAGAATGGCCAGCGCACTTCTTCGGTGAGGCCGACGGTGATGTTGGCCTCCGTTGTGCTCGATGGGCCCTCGAAGGTGGAGAACTGCCCACCGACAAAGAAGCCGGCTGCGAGCGCGACAATCGGCACCCATATCCAGCGCAAATACATAGTTAACGCAATTCGCGCTCCGCGTGCGTCGATTGTGTTTCGGTCCACGGCTTTCCTCAACTCTATTCTGACACCCTATTTCAGGTGATGCATGGCGCACCAGGCCACTTTGTGCAACATCGGCATAAGCAAGTCTCCATTTAAGTGAATCCTGCGCTCAATTCACAATCGAGGGCCGCCGATGGATACTTGTTCTATGGCTTACTATCTCATAGAAATGAAGGAACGATCAGTTGACCTCGGCGCCTAAGGCAGCGGTAGTCATACCCTGCTATAACGCACAACACACGATTGCGAACACGA
>CAYUKM010000124.1:0-8287 GCA_964445255.1 uncultured Acidimicrobiales bacterium | reverse complement strand
AGCAGCGACGCCAGACGTCGCCATGCCAACCACACCAGAAATCCCCGACCTCACCATCCCCACAACCGACGTCACCGCACCGACAGCACCAGTTGCGGACGTACCGACGGCCAATTTCGCTGCAAACGACCTCACTGTGCCGAGAACGCTCGATCCAGACACCCTAGACCCAGGAGCGCGAGGAGCCGCTTGGCGAACACCAAACGAGACTCAGCCGTTGACCCGGCCGGAACCGCAACAGCGCACCGAGGCCCCAACAGTCGTTGATCTAGCAGTCCCTCAAGAGGGACCCTCGACGACTGAAGAACCTCGAAAGCGCGGGCTAGGACCGCTGCTCGCTGGGGTGATTGGACTGGCCGTGCTTGTTGGTGCTGCCATTTTGATCAGTTCGGTTCTCTCGGGAGGCGGAGATGACCAGTCGGCCGTAGACGCAGCTACTCCAGCAGAGACCGCTACCCCAGCGGTTGACGAAGCAGAATCGGTCGTTGACGACGGCACCACTTCGGTCTTCGAACTTCGAGCCGGAGATTGTATCGTGGGCGATATCGGATCCGGTCAAGTCACCGAAGTCACCAAGGTCGACTGCGAAGTCGAACACAACTTTGAGGTCTACCGCGAGGTGCTTATCGATTCCTCGATCACCACCTTCGACGAAGGTGCCATTTCGGCCTATGCCGAGGACGTCTGCCGGACTTCGCTCGAGGCATATGTTCCAGCCACCGACCCTCGCGGACTTAGCTTCAAGTTCTTGCAACCTACTGAAGAATCGTGGAATCAGGCCGATGAGCCCGATCGCGTTGTAACCTGCTTACTATTCGATGACGACGCTCCACTAGTCGGAAGGGCGAGTGCGCAATGAGTGCTGCTGCAATTGATTTCTATTGGCGACCTGGTTGTCCGTTCTGCATGAACCTGGAGCGAAAGCTCAGCAACCTCAACGTTCCCCTTAACAAACAAAACATCTGGGAGACGCCCGAAGCTGCGGCTGCGGTGCGCTCAATCGCTGACGGCAACGAGACGGTTCCAACCGTGGTTGTTGGCGAGGCCAAGATGGTGAATCCGAGTCCAGACCAGGTGCTTCAGGCGATTGCGAATAACGCCCCCGAACTGATGCCCGAGGGCGTCGAGGTGCCCAAGCCCGGAAAAGTTGGCCGGGCAATCAATAAGTTCCTGAGCGACTAGCCAAGGAACCTAACTGATCGTCCAGCCGTGCGATCAGTGCTCTAAACGTGGGTCGCTACAGCGGTCCGCTTGCTTTGACGCGCCTAGGCGAATACGAGGTTGCGACGCACTTGGTCATTTACTGACTCAAATATCCTCATTTTTCATCGGTTTCGACATTTTAGTGCTAAATATTGTTCGGATTAGCAGCAAGGGATGCTAGAGTCCGGTTTAGTACTAAATGGATGGGAGGCTTAAAGTGCTAGACGAACTCTTCGCAGTAGCAGCGGGAAGCCGAGAATGGGCCGAGCATGGCCTCTGTGTCGGTAAGGCCGAGTACTTCTTTGCGCCACCGGGCGAACGTCGCACGCGACGAACCAAGCGAGAAGCTATGGCTCGGTCCTACTGCAACAACTGCACGGTGCTGCTGGCTTGTCGCAGCTGGGCTCGCCAAAGCCGCGAGCACGGTTTCTGGGGCGGGGAAAACGAAGAACAACGGGCCGCTTTGGGGTACCCTCCAAGAAGCCCTTCACGACGTGCTGTTGCCGAAGTTGGCCGTGCCGCGGCACGACAAGCGACCAACAACGACATCGAACCGCTGGCTGGATGACAACCACAACAGTTTGAGCTGAATAAATGACAGCAACCATTTCTCTCACCGAAGCCTCTGAACGCTTGGGCGTCCACTACATGACCGCCTACCGTTACGTCCGGACCGGTCGTCTTCCAGCAGTGAAACAAGCTGGGCAGTGGCGTGTCACGGTCGAGGACCTCGAAGCGTTCACCAACGGCGAGACGGCAGCACCTACTCCGCGGGGCGAACTAATTCCGTCGCTCCTCATCGAACGGCTTCTAGCCGGCGATGAAAACGGCGCATTCCAACTGCTGGAGTCGTCGATGGCGTCCGGGGCCGGGGCCGAGGAGGTCTACCTTGAGTTCATCTCACCGGCGATGGTCGAGATCGGAACCCGTTGGCACGACGGCGAAATCACCGTGGCCGACGAGCATCTCGCAACTTCCACAGCCATGCGTGTCGTCAGCCGACTCGGTCCACGGATAACTACGCGTGGCCGTAGTCGAGGCAACATCTTGCTGGCCGTCGTTTCTGACGATCACCACGCACTACCCACCGCACTCCTTCGTGACATGCTTCGATCGCGCGGGTTTAGTGTGGACGACCTCGGCGCGAACACCCCGCCGGAATCGATCCTCGAACGCGCTCAAGCCACCGACGACTTGGTAGCGATCGGCATCTGTTCCACGCAGCGAGGCAACGACGACATCGTCCGCGTGACGCTATCGGTACTTAACGAGCAACTAGACGTCCCGATCGTTGTCGGCGGAGGATCGTTCACTGACGAGGACCACATCGCCTCGCTTGGCGAGTGTCTCGCATCGACGTCGAGCCGTCAGGCACTGGAGCTATTCGACGACGTGCATGCCCAGCGTCTAGCCAGCTAGCTTCGAGAGGCATGCCCGAAGGCCACACGATCCACCGCTTAGCCAAGGATCTAAACAAAACCCTCCGTCCAGGAACCGTGACCGCGTCCTCTCCGCAGGGACCGTTCGCTACTGAGGCGTCTCAGCTCGACGGCCGCGAACTCATCGAGGCCAGTGCGTGGGGCAAGCACCTTTTCCTGGACTTCAAGGACGCTCCGCTGCTACACATCCACCTCGGCCTTATAGGGAAACTGCGCCCGAAGCCGATCGATGCGCCCGAGAAAGGCGCTATTCGGCTGCGGCTGGAGGGCGGTGAGAAGTTGTGGGATCTCACCGGGCCGATGGTCTGCGCGCTCATCGACGATGACGACCGAGATGCGGTCACAGCAAAGCTCGGCCCCGATCCGTTGCGCAAAGATGCCGACCCAGGTGCATTCGCAACGGCAATGGACCGCCGACGAGTTCCGCTCGCAGCGGCCCTGCTCGACCAGAAGGTCATTGCGGGCATCGGCAACGTGTACCGCTCGGAGTTCTGCTACCTCGCTGGCATCCATCCAGAGACTCCCGCCAACAACATCAGCGAAGATGAGACTGACCAGCTCTGGAGGATGGCGGTCGACCAGCTAAAGCTAGGGGTACGCCTCAATCGAATCGTCACCCGCGAGCCTGAGGAGGTCGGCGTATCCGCCGGACGAATTTCTGACGACGATCGGCTATACGTCTACAAGCGAGATGGCGAACCCTGCCATCGCTGCGGTGACGAGATTCAACTGATTGAAATCGCCAAACGAAAGGCGTGGTACTGCCCAACGTGCCAGAGCAAATGACCGGCACGCCAGTAGATTACGGCGCCATTTTGTTGGTGTCCTTCGGGGGCCCAGAACAACCAGAAGATGTGGTGCCGTTTCTGGAGAACGTCACCCGAGGCCGAGGTATCCCACGGGAACGCCTCGAACAGGTGGGCGAGCACTATTTCATGTTCGGGGGCAAGAGTCCCATAAATGATCAATGCCGGGCGTTGATAGATGCACTACGCCCCGCCCTGGATCACGCGGGGATCGACCTGCCTATCTACTGGGGCAACCGGAATTGGCATCCGATGCTCAATGACACCGTGCAACAGATGACCAACGACGGCGTGAAGAAGGCGCTTGCATTCGTGACCTCGGCGACAAGTTCGTACTCGGGTTGCCGGCAGTACCGAGAGGACATCATCGCCGCCTGCGAAGCAGTGGACGGGGCGCCCGAGATCCACAAGATCCGACAGTTCTACGATCATCCAGGCTTTGTCGAGCCAATGGTCGACAACGTGAAACAGTGCCTCGACGACCTTCCCGACGCGCGCCTCGTCTTCACCGCGCATTCGATCCCGATGTCCATGGCCGACACCTCGGATTACGTGGCGCAGCTGACCGAGGCTTCTCGTCTGGTCGCCGAGGGTGTGGGGCGAACGGATTTCGATCTGGTCTGGCAATCGCGAAGTGGCCCGCCACACATCCCGTGGTTGGAACCCGACATCAACGACCACCTGGAATCTCTGGCAGCAAGTGGGACCGACTCGGTCATCGTGATCCCGGTCGGATTCATCTCCGACCATATGGAGGTGATGTTCGACCTCGACACCGAAGCTCTCGCCACCGCCGAGCGTCTCGGCATGTCGTTCAGGCGCGCCGGCACGGTGGGAACCGACCCCCGTTTCATCCAAGGAATTGTTGAGTTGATCGAAGAGCGGCGATCAAATGGACCCGTGCGAGCGCTGGGAACCCTCGATGTACGTCCCGACTTTTGTGCGGTCGACTGCTGCCCAGCTCCCCAGCGACCAAAATCGCGGCCACCCATCCGCGAATAGGACCGGCCCCCCACCTACATTGGGGGGCCGGCTAGGACCAGAGACGGGTAGATGAATCACGCGCTGATCGCGGAACAGGCTTTGCAATATCGCAACTCGATGGTCGTCGATTCCTATACAGCGGGTCGCTTCAACCCGGCATCGGTGGCTGCACTCGCGGTCGAGTGTGGCGATCCCACCATCGATACCGCCATCCGACGTATCGGAACCGCGTGGGTACGCGGTGGTTTGGACTCAAACCGACTCGATAAACCGTGGAGCGGTAGCGATGTGGACCAACTCTTCGTGGACGACCCAAGCCTTTTGGACGCGATCGACGACATCATCCGAACCGTGCACCGCGTCCGTTTCTCTCGTCCACGGCGCTCCTCCGAGAGGCAGCTTTCGGCTCATCGCCCAGGCGCCTTCCGGGCAAGCGCCCGCTAGTCGTTAACCAGCATCTTTCGAGACGTCCAAGTGAAGCTTCACGATCGCTCCTCCCGACGAGCGGTTGGCCGCCGACACCGTTCCCCCGTGAGCCTCAATGATCGACTTGGCGATCGCCATGCCAAGCCCGGTTGAACCGCGGTTGTCGCCGCGTCGGAATCGCTCGAAGACGTGATCCAAAATGTCGGGATCGAAGCCGGGTCCGTTGTCGGCGACCTGGATGGTGACCGTTCCCGCCGCGTTGATGACCGACAGTTCCACTTCGCTGGCGCGTGAGGCAGCGTTGTGGGTGAGGTTCTCTAGGACTTGACGCAACAGCGCATAGTCGGCATCGACAACGATCGACTCCGCGGTCTGGGTCGTGATCGCGACATCATCAACTCGAACACTTGAGGCAACCTCTTCGATGAGTAGGTCGACCCGAAGCGGGGCCTTTCGCGGCTGCGCTTGCCCGGCATCGAGGCGGGCGAGTTCCAAGAGCTCACCTACCCCGGACCCTGCCCGTTCGGTAGCGGCCAGAATCTCGTTGAGAGCCAACTGATACGCAGCTGGTTCGCGTTCTTTCGACAGCGTGTGACTAGCAGATGCTCTAATCACCGCTAGCGGCGTTCGAAGCTCGTGGGCTGCATCAGCGATGAAGTCACGCTGGCGAGCCATCGCCGAACGAGCGGGCCGCAATGCCCGCCCTGCCACCCACCACGCGGCAGCGGTCGTCGCTATCGTCGCTGCCAGCGCAGCGAGTAGTACCCGTGTGCGAAAGGAGCTTTGGTCGTTCTGGAAGGGCGCCAAGTTCACCGCCGTGACCACCACCTCGATACCGTTGTCGCGGGGTTCGGCATAAGCCAACCACGAACCCTCCTGCTCGAACTCGGTGAAAATCGGGCGGCCCTGATTGAGCGCACGGTCGGCAATCGTGAACAACGGCGGTTCAAGGCGGGTCTCGCCATAGGCAAACTGCCACTCATCCACGGGGTTTACGTTCCACGTGTTGAACGGGGCTCCGAGTTCTTCGGGGTCTTCAGGGGGCCCCGGGAAGCCGGCGATGGCGAGTTCGCGAACAACCTCCTCGGCCTCTCGTTCAGCCGATTCCACGATGCGATCGCTGCCACTCGACAAGGCGATCCAGGCGAGCAGACCAACAGCGAGAGCAGCGAGAACGGCGTAGAGCAACGTGAGCTGCACCCGGATTCGCCGTAGATTCACCCGTCCTCCTCCACGCTGGCCAATCGGTAACCAACTCCACGAACAGTCTCGATTGGGTCCGGCATTGCTGGCAATTCGAGTTTGCGACGGAGATTGGCGATGTGCACGTCGACGACGTTCGAGAGCCCGTCGTAGTTCGCATCCCACACTCGCTCGAGTAGGTCCGTCCGTTGGTGGGTGGCATCGGGTTCTCGCAACATGACCTCGAGAAGCGAAAACTCTCTTGCGGTGAGCGGGATTGTGATCGATGCCCGAGAGACCCGACGGCTAGCGGGATCCATTTCGAGCGAGCCGTGGCTCAGGATCGGCGTCTGTGAAGATGGCGGACGGCGAAGGAGCGCTCGGATCCGGGCGGTTAGTTCGGGATAGTCAAAGGGCTTGGTGAGGTAGTCGTCGGCGCCGGCATCGAGGCCTTCCACCTTGTCGCCCAACCCATCGCGGGCGGTCAGCATCAGGACGGGCGTACCGTCCCCTCGGTCACGCATGGCTGCGCACAGCTCTCTGCCGTCCCCGTCGGGAAGGCCCCGATCTAGCACGACAAGGTCATAGTCATTCACATCGACCGCGTGACGGGCGTCCACGAGCTTGCCGACCATATCGGTGGCGTACCCATCTTCGGTCAGTCCGCGGCGAAGGACCTCGGCAAGCGCCAAGTCGTCCTCAACCACGAGTATTCGCATTGGTCCAATGTACGCACCTCAACATGAAGCCAACATGAAGAAGGTCTTCACCATCGTTTCATAGGCGCATCGGTACATAAGCGGTATGGCACGACCCGACCAGATCGCCCACCTATTTCGCCGAACCGGCTTCCGAGTCCCCGATCGAGCGTTCACGAGGTACGCATCGGCCGATATTCACGACCTCATTGACGAACGGTTGACCGACCGCGGAACGGCCCTAACCGAGGACGAGGCAAACGCTCGCAACCTCGATGATGTCGAGTGGTACGCGTTGCCTTCGGACTTCCTCGAACAGATGATGGCCCCCGACGCCGGCTTGCATGAGCGAATGGTGTGGTTTTGGCATGGCCACTTCACGACCGAACGCGGCGAGACCAACCATCGGGAGATGTGGCGTCAACACCAACTCATACGTCGCAATGCACTCGGAAACGTTCGGGATCTGACTCGTGCCATCATCACCGACGGCGCCATGCTGCATTACCTGGACGGCAGCTCGTCGCGCGGCGATGCCCCAAACGAGAACTTCAGCCGGGAGTTTCTGGAACTGTTCATGCTCGGCCGGAACCAGGGCTACTCCGAGGACGACATTCGAGCTGGCGCCCGCATCCTGGCGGGGTGGCGAGTCGACTATCAGACCGGGGACGTCACCTTTAATCAAGAGGATGCCTACGACCGTCCGGTGACCTTCCTCGGCAACCGGGCTCGTTGGGATCTCGACAGCTACGTCGAAGCGGTCCTCGACCAACCGAGTTGCGCTGGCCATATCGCAAGTTCAATCCACTCTCACTTGGTGTCAGTACCGCTCGATGACGATCGGCGAAACCAGCTGGGCCAGGTTCTCCGGAACAACGATTGGGAAATACTGCCGTTGCTCGAAGAGATACTCCACGGCGACGACTTCGTGGAGGTTCAGGGGCAGCGAACCCGCCAACCCGTCGAATGGTTCACCGCTGCGACCGCCGCGTTTGGGATCGAGCGATTCGAGGAACTCGGGGTGGAGTACTGGCACATCCAACAGATGGGACAGGTGCCGTTCGAACCGCCAAACGTTTCTGGATGGCCCTCCGATGAACGCTGGAGCTCCGCGAGTCAGGTGATCGCGCGAGGTCACGCGATGATGGACTGGGATGTCGCGGACTGGGTGATCGACCGCGTCGAACCCACCGCAAGCTCGGTCTTAGCCCACTGCGGACTCGCTGAAGCTTCGCAGCAAACGACTGCCGCTCTTGAGCACGCCATCGAAGCCCAAACCGAATTCGACTACGGCTTGGAGCTTCTGTTGTCACTCGCGTTGTTGTCCCCCGAGTTTTCTGTTGTCTGAGGAGCCACTGATGTCCGAGTCATTCCACACACCCCCTCGAACCAGCCGCCGGAAGTTCTTGGGCGTCGCCGCTGGCGGTGCGGCCGCCGCAATCGGCGGCACCGCAGTCGTTCGCTCGGGGTCTGCTGCTCCTATGGGCGACGATGCTGCGGCCAGCAACGCAACGACTGCTCAGGATGCCCCCATCGCCCCGCCACGTCC
>CAYUKM010000123.1:0-8346 GCA_964445255.1 uncultured Acidimicrobiales bacterium | reverse complement strand
TCCCCAGGCGATGAATGCTCCGATATTCGGAATAACCATGCCGGCGAGAAAACCACCGAAACGTTGTAAGCGCTCTTGCATTATGAAGAGTCCCCCTTCTTATAAGTCGTAAAATAATTACGCCATATGGTGACAGATGCCACTGCCATTTGGAAAGTTCACGGTTGTGACATCTTGTTTAGTCGCCAATTTGACGTGGACCCGAAGGTACCAACTAGAGAACGCTTCGGATAGTGCGAACATCCGTAGAAGAGAGCAATGGGTTGACCACAACCACTGGGGCCCCTGAAAAATCAAGGGGAACCGTAGAGATTACAATGTCAAAACTGTCGCTCGTATCGTCGTAAGTAGTGGCAGATTGGACATCTGCGAGCGACAGTTCGGGGAACTCTGCTTGCAGGCGCGAAACAAGAACCCAAGCCGTCGCCATGCCACTTGGGCACACGACCATGGCCCGCTTGCGCGGGCGGAGGTGTCCTCGCTCGAGAGCGCCCGACAGATACATGGTGATGAAACCGATCTCGTCGTCGTTGATTTGGGCCCCAACTCGCTCCCCCACAAGCTCGCCAAGATCGACCGCGACCTCGTGTACGTCGGGGTATCGAGCGGCAATCTCGTCAACCAGTGGATTGTGCACGGGCAGCTCGTAGCGGGTCCGCACGACCAGTCGAGTGAGATGCAGCGTTAGCGACCGACGCAACTCATCGTCGTCGACCAGGCTGGCGTGGAGACGCTCTGTTGCGATGACGAGCATGTCATCGGCTAGAAGGTCGATTTCCTTCGTCGAGCTGGTCTGCGAAAGTAACGCTTCGAACCCGAGCAGGTACTCGGTGAGGCCCGCGACTTCTTCATCAGAGAACGTCGCGAATCCCTGCCCAGACAGGTCAGCCGTGAGTGATTTGACCGCCTCGGACGCCGGATGATCGATAAGGGAAAGAAACTGACCTGGTTCGAAGACGATGTTGCGCCCCTGACTGATGCGAAACTCCGAAATTGCGACATAGATCGCGTACAGCATTTCGCTGTTTCCCAACGCCAAACGGTCGTGCAGTGGGCTGTCACGGAGTGTTTCCGCACAGGCGAGGATCGAGAGCGACTGCAACCGTTCGCGCAGGCCCGCAGGTACTCGCACCTGGAGCAACTGAAGGTCCTCGCTGGATCTCGTTGTGAGCTCGTCGAGCACGTCTGCGGGTACCGCCTCTAAAAAGAGCTGCACGAGCGCCCTTCGTATGCGTTGCTCTGAGCCGTGAAGCGCCACCCCTTGTCCAGGCTTTCGAAGCACGGGCAAGCCCATCCGCTCTAGCCAGGGTTCGCAGCGACGGAGATCGCGACGCGCCGACGTCTTGGAGACCTCTAGATCGTCATGGAGTCGCTCGAGAGAAATCGTGTCCGGATAGGTCCACAAGAGGGTGTCGAGCAGAAGGTGCACCCGCTCGTCAGGCGCATATACCCGGGGAGCGGACGTTCGGGCATCGAGGTCGGCAAGGATCGCGCCACGCGCATCCTCGTCTGCGACGATCGACAACCCGGTGCCACGTTGACGAATGAGTTCTCCACCGTGCGATGCCAAAAAATTCTGGACCGCCGATAAGCGATAGCGAACCGCGCGCTCAGAAAGAACGAGAGCTCCTGCTAATTCCGACGTACTGCGCGCGTCATCTTGTTCAAGCAACCATCGAACGATACGAACGACTCGGCTATCGAGTGGTGCGCTCACGGTCTCGCCAGGTGCGGTTCGAGACCTTCCCTTACTTCGGCGGCATTCGATGCAGTGGCTAGGACTTCGGCCACTCGGTCAGCGATGCTTGCATCTTGTGCATTCAGGGTGGCCTTGATGAGGTTGACCGCATTGGCCGAAACAGAGAGCTTGTTGATACCAATCGACGCGAATATCACCGCGGCCAGCGGATCAGCCGCGGCCAGCCCGCACACGGAGACGCTCTGTCCCTTTGTGGCTGCCGCTTCAGCGACCAGGGCACAGAGCCGTAGAACCGCCGGGTGCAGCGGATCGTGCAGCGCGCTGAGCGAACCGCTCAGCCGATCGGCGGCCATCGTGTACTGGGTGAGGTCGTTGGTGCCGATCGAGAAGAAATCAACGTGCTCAGCGAACGATGGAGCGATCAGCGCAACAGAGGGCACCTCGACCATAACGCCGAGCTCGACCGAGCCATGTTCGACTCCATCGGCCTCGAGTGAGGATTTCACCTCAGCCATTCGATCACGCACGAAGAAGAACTCATCGAGAGTCGCAACCATCGGAACCATTACTGCGACCTTGCCGTGCGCCGCTGCTCGGAGCGCCGCACGCAGCTGCGCATCGAGCAGGTCGCTGAACTGTTCGTAGATACGAACCCCACGCAACCCCAGGAAAGGGTTTTCCTCTTCGGGTAGATCGAGGTATTCGGCCGGCTTGTCGCCACCGATGTCAAAGGTCCGGATCACGACGGTGTCAGTCCACGATTTCGCCGCTCGTGCGTATATCTCGTACTGCTCCTCCTCGGTTGGTGGCTTCGGCGTGTCGAGGAACAAGAACTCAGTTCGAAACAATCCAACGCCATCGGAGGCAGCGTCGACGGCACGGTCAATGTCATCGGGGCTCGCCACGTTTCCAGCGACTTCGATACGGCCTTTGCCCGCGAGAGCCGCTTCGGCTCCGTGTACTGCCGTCAGTCGTTCCTGCAGTGCCGCCTGGCTCGCCTGACGATCGGCAAACTCGGCAACGACCGCGTCGTCGGGTGACGCATGAAATTCGCCGGTGGAGCCGTCGAGCGCGGCGCGATCCATCGGATTGTCGAGTAGTCCTTCAACGCCAACGACCGCGGGAACGCCCAGCGATCGGGCAATGATCGCCACGTGGCTCGTCGCACCGCCGGTGACGGTTGCGAATCCCAACACCATTTCGGTATCGAGGCCAGCCGTCTCCGCCGCTGTCAGCTCCTCTGCGACCAAGATGCTCGGCTCGGTGAGCGCGATTCCCTCGGAGTCAACGCCGGCCAGATCACGCTTGATCGCCGCCATGACCTCCCCGATATCGGCAGCCCGAGCGGAAAGGTAGGGGTCGGGGATCGAAGCCAGCAGCTGTTCGAGCTGCGCCGACGCGAGGTCGAAAGCAGTGTCGAGATCGTTGCCCTCGTCGAGCTGTTCAGAAACAGCGTCGATGATCATGTCATCTTCGGCCATCAACGCTTGTGCTCCAAGCACGTCGCCAGCCTCGTCGCGACCACTTGCCTTGGCATCAGATGAAAGCGAGCTGAGCTTCTCGCTAACTCTGCCAGCGGACGTCGTGATCGCAGGAATCGGATCATCGATGGAATCGAGGGTCACGGCGCTCACAACAGCGGTCACAACTGGGCCAACAGCGACGCCTGGAGAGGCACCGACTCCGTGAAGTTGCGCTGAATCACTCATGTAGGAATCCCCTAAATACTCGGTAGATGGCTGCGCCGCCGACGAGCGTAATACTCGTCGTGAAAACAAGGCCAAGAGAAACCAGACCTAAGCGCACCGCGAACGACGCTCCCAAAAGGCCCAATCCCGGAACCGCCCCGAGAAAGTTGAACATCAGAAACATCAAGGCGATGGCGAAGAGGCCAATTCGACGTTTCTCTCCCATACGAATACTCGTTCCGAGAGCGTTGATACCGCTCCTTCCCTCGTCGGCGATCAGGAAGCCGTAGAAGGCATAGAGCACCAAGATCAGGATCGCCGGGAGGAACGGGATGACGATGAAGCGGATGCCGAACAAGAACCCTGCGAAGAACCAGAAAGACCCGATGAACTGCGCCACGAAGCGCTTCGGCGTTTCGAATGGCTCGGCCAGATTTACCGGCTCGCCGTCCGCCGCCCGCAGGGCGTACATGTACCACGGGTAGGACAACGTGCCAGCAATGACCCAGCCGATGAAGTTGAAGGTGAACCACAGAATGCCGTCTCGGATCGTGACCACCTCGTTGAATTGCTGTGCGAAGAAGCCAAAACCCGACGCGACCGCAATTGGCACGACGCCGGCCAATGTCAGCGGGACGATATTGCGTATCCAACCTTTGAAACCCTTGGAAAAGATCTCACCGATCCCGATGCCAAATGTGACTTGATCAGCCATTCCTTCTCCAGCCAGCCTCAACAAAGCGAAGGCTCGGATCGGGTTGATTGCTCAACTCCACAGCTGACCGATTGTCATCGGTGGCTGGAGGAAAGGCTGTGGTTGGTGAACCAACCGCTGCATGTCCCCAGGCGAGTGCTTCGCGCAGTCCAGTCTTACCCGTCGCGCCCGCAGAGAGAAATCCGGCAAAGAAGGCGTCCCCGGCACCGACGGTGTTCGCGACGACCGCGCCGCTGGTTCGACCGAAGGTTGCGCCCTCGGCGTCGACGAGGACTGCGCCGTCAGCGCCAAGCGATACCAGCACGGAGGCGACGCCGCGTTCTCGGACGGAGCCTGCCGCCTCAATGACGTCGCCCAAGGTAGGAAGCGATGTTTCAAGTAGCGCTTCGAGCTCTTCGCGGTTCGGTTTGATGAGGTCGACCTTGGCACTAACCGCCGCGGCCAAAGCTGCTCCGCTCGCGTCGACACCTAGGGCGACAGATTCGGGCAATCGTGCGCGGAGGCGCTGCAAGAAGGACGGGTCAAAGTCCGGAGGATGCGACCCACATACCGCGACCCAGGCCGCCTCTTTCGCACGGGTCACCGTCTCCGCGATCAGATTCTCGGTGGCGGTCGCGTCGAGTACCGTGCCCGCTTCGTTGAACTTCGTCGTCGACCCATCGGCCTCCGCGACCGTGATGTTGGTTCGAATGGGCGCACCAGAGTCGATCGCGACAAGTTCGAGGCCATCGATCGAACCGAGAGCGCCAGCAAACTCGGTCGCACTCGACAGAGATGCGGGCATGACCGCGATCGCCTCGGCCCCTGCTTGAGCGAGAGCTCGAGCAACATTGATTCCCTTGCCGCCCGCTTCAAGCGTGAACTCCGAGACCCGTTCTACGCCCCCGCGTTCGAACGAACCGACGTGGAGGGTCTTATCAAAACTTGGATTAGGCGTGACCGTAATGAACATCAAGGACGCCGCTACGCGGTGGTGTGGAAGGTCTCGAACAACAACTTCTCCGCTTCAGGAGTCCATGTGTCGTTCGGACCCAGAGCCGCCCCGATCTCGGGATAGCGATCCTTCAACTCGTCGAGGCCCGTCAACTCGAGTCCTGACAACTGCGGGAAGATCATGACCTTTCCGGCATAGTGGCCTTCGAGCAGTGCACGCACGCCCTTCTGGCCGGCTTCGATACCGCCGATGGCCGCGAGAGCACGGCTAGGCGACAGACTGCCGTCGGTGGCCTTTTCGAGCACGGATACTTGGTCAGCAATCGAGCTACCCGAGGTACCGGTGTACTGCGCGTTGTGCAGGTACACGTTGCTCATGTTCAGTGGAGCGAGCGTTCCGTTCGCAACACCGGCGAAGAGCACCAGCATGCCGTTCGGCGACATCATCGTCGCTGCGTCGCCCATGACCGGTCCGACGGGAACGCTCACGATGACGTCGTCAGCGCCCTCACCGTTTGTCTCGGCGTCGAGTAGTTCTTGCGTGCTGTTCGGGTCGTCGCCAGGGTTATGGAGGATCAACTTGCGGCCATTGGCAATGGCTAGATCCTCGAGCATGATGCGAGCCTTCTCGAGACGGTCATCGTCGAGATCGATGCCGATGAGGGTCGCCGGGCCGTCAACTTGTTCGATGGCACGTTGAATGTGCATCTGACCCATTGGGCCACCAGCGCCTACATAGACCGCGACGCCGCCAGATTTGGTTTCAGCGCGATTGCGTTCTTCGCCCCACGCTGCCGCGAGGTCGGTACCACTGGTACCGACAAAGGCGGTGTAGTGGTAATGCAAGCGACCGACGTCGATGAGCGGCAAACCATCGAGTTCCTCCGTGCCGACCATAGTCATCATCCCGCGATAGGCGAGCACCTTCGCGAGTTCTTCGATCAGACCAGCGCTGGTTTGTGCCAAGACGATGATGTCATCGAAACCATCCTCGCCAGTATGGCGCTCGGAGCTCTCGGCGACCGATGCGGCATCGAAGGCATCGTCATCGATGACTTCGGCATCGGGAAGATGTTCAGCCACCAACGCTCGAACCGAGTCCGACACCGATGACAACACCACCTTGCTCGGCGATCCGAGGCCAGCCGATGAGGTGTACTCGGTAGGGTCGTCGGTCGAGCCGACGATCAGCATGGTGCCGCCGGTTCCTGGATCGAGGCGACGTCGCTGCATATACGAACCCTCGACACACGCCCACGGCTCGGACAGCGCTGCGGATGCGTAGCCAACGTTGTCAGCAACGGGGATGAGATAACCGGAGCCACCGTCGGCCTCAAAGATCTCCTTGCCGATCAGGTGATACTGAATCATTCCACCGGGGATCGTGTATCCATAGGCAGTGGCGCGTCCATCGACATAGATATCGGGCTGGATTGCAAGGCGCTGACCGGGAGAGTACTGGTCTGCGAGTTCCTCGCCGACCTCGATGACCGTTACGGTCGCTTCGTGTCCAAGACGAGTTGGCTCGGTCTTGAGATCACGCCCATAGAGCTTGGCGTGGTCGCCACCCTGTTTGATCAGTTTGACGTCGGAGTAGCAAAGGCCGACCGCATCCACGCGAACCAATATCTGGTCAGGGCCAGGCTTGGGAATCTCAATCGGTTCGGGGTTACCGTCCTTGCCGATGCTCTCTATGCCCGTGCCATAAGTATTCCACCCAAGGTTGGATGAAGGAAGCGGTGTGTCTCCCTTTACATAGTCAACAAAATCCCACGTCTTCTCGCTCATGGATGCGCGTGCCTCTCATCAGTCTTTCCCATATTTCTACTGCCTAGAGACAGCAAAAGTCGCGGATCGACTGTGGGGTTCGCGGGCTGTTGTTATTCGAGGGAACTAGGCAGCGCGAGCGCGAGCGATTTCAGCGCACAATTCGGTTCGGACCCGGTCGGCCTCTTCGCCGAAGCGAGGGGCAGCGATTATGTGCACGCGATCGCCGTGCCATGGACGACGGATGTAGAGCATGCGACCGGCGGTTTCTTCCTCGCCCTTGCGCAGTTCGTTGTATCCCAGCTCGGGTTCAGGCTCGCCCTCTTCGACCTCTGCTTCCCAGATCGGGACATCGGTGGTCCGGAAGAAGTTCTGGACCCGCACAAAGTCCCTGCCGACGCTCAGACGAATCTGTGATACCCGCACGACCACAGCGACCGCCAACAGCGCCCAAACCAAGCCCTGGATAGTCGGGTTCACGATGGGCCTAGCGATAATCGGACTGAACATCAGCGCACATAGTCCGGTTACAAAGTGGGAAGTTCTCGCAATTACTTTCATGACTCACTCGTGTGTCGGTGGGTTACCTCTCCGTATCGCTGAGAATACGGAAGCCAGCCTTGTTGTGTGAGTCGGCACGGGGTGATTGTTTTCAAGCGTTTACAGCCCGTGACATGCCACATCCACCAAGATTGTGGACCAACGCCAAAATCGCGGCGGAACCCGCAGGGTTCCCAGACGCTGGCGGCAAAGGGATCAGAGCTTGACGACTCCTGAGCCTTGGACGATTTCGCCGATGGTGGTTGCGGGGTGACCGTGTTCGAGCAGCAGGTCACATACGGCTTCGGCCTCGTCAGCTGGCACCACGAGTGTCATGCCGATGCCCATGTTAAAGGTGCGGAACATCTCGTCGGTGGCCACGTCGCCAATGCGTTGGAGTTCGGTGAAGATTGGCGGCACACCCCATGTCGAGGTGTCGATCGACGCGTCAGCATCGGCGGGCAGTACACGGTTGAGGTTTCCTGGCAAGCCCCCGCCGGTGATGTGGGCGACGGCTCGCACGTCGTGTGCCTCTGCGACAGCGAGCACCGCGGGGGTGTAAATCACCGATGGTTCGAGCAAGGCATCACCGACGGTGACGTCGGCACCTTCCCACGCGGGGTCATCGATAGAACGACCCGCGGTTTCAAACATGAGCTTGCGAGCGAGCGAGAACCCATTTGATCGAAGGTTGGGTGACGCGATACCGACGATCGCATCTCCAACTTCGATCCGCTGGCCAGTGATCACTCGATCAGGTGCAACCGCTCCTACCGAGAACCCGACTAAGTCGAACTCGCCAGATTCCATCACTCCGGGATGTTCGGCCATCTCACCACCGACGAGCGCGCAATTCGCTTGCTTGCATCCATCGGCCACCCCAGAAACGAGTGCTTCCATCTGGTCGACATCAAGCGAGCCGACCGATACGTAGTCCAAGAAGAACAGAGGCTCGGCGCCCTGACATACGAGGTCGTCAACGCACATCGCGACGAGGTCGATTC
>CAYUKM010000122.1:0-8348 GCA_964445255.1 uncultured Acidimicrobiales bacterium | reverse complement strand
CTCTGCACACTAGGCGCAATTTGTGAGGTGTAGGTAGTTATTCAGGCACCAGCGTCGGTGAGCAAGGTCCGAAGTGCATCTGCGACCCCTGGTGTGGCCACCATCGTCATTGCGTCCATCTCGACCACGGCACCAGCTTCGGCGGCGATCACACGCCCCGCTGCTCCGTCCCAGGGCTTGATGCCACGCTCGAAGTAGGCGTCGACGCGACCGCACGCAACCGCGCAGAAATCGAGGGCGGCGCCACCATTGCGGCGAATGTCTCGGACCTTGGGCAAAACGGTGACGAGCGCACGAGCTTGTTCCAAGCGATCGTCGGGCGAGTAGGAGAATCCTGTTGCGACCAACGCCGATGACAGGTCGTCGAGTTTCGTGGGCACGATCGGCTTGCCGTTGCGGGTGGCGCCTTGTCCGGTCGATGCGACGAAGAGCTCGTCGCGAATGGGGTCGAATACGGCCCCGGCCACCGGGACGCCGTCGAGTTCTACGCCGATGGACACGCTGAAGCCGGCCAGGCCATAGAGCAGGTTTGTCGTTCCGTCGACGGGATCGATGACCCACACCACGCCGGTGGAGCCAGCACGGTCGACACCCTCTTCGCCAAGGAAGCCGTCGTCTGGTCGTTTCGCCTCGATCATTTCGACGACGGCGGTCTCGGCCCAGGTATCGATTTCGGTGACAACATCGGTGGAGGTCGACTTGGTCGTCCACGAAAAGCCAGCCTCGCGGCGGCGCCCGACTTCAGAACCGACTTCGTGGGCCACCTCCGCAGCTAACGCGGCGAGCTTTGCTGGGTCGTTTTCGATGGTCATGAGAGTCCTCTTGCTCGACGGGCGCGGTCTCGCGCCTCGATCGCACGCCATTCCGACATCGCTCGAAGGGTGAGGACCGCTACGACCGCGACTCCGATAGCGGCGACTACCGCGCCACCAATGCTGAGTAGCGCTGCGGTGGCGCCGCAGTCACCGGTGCATTGGAGGTTTACGACGGACCAACCGATCAAACCGCCCGCGATTCCAGCGATGATGACCGCCGCGACCGCGGTCAGGCGGGCCCATACCGGCGGCGATGCGTCCGGAAGCGCTGACGCGTCTTGTGGCGAACTCACGTCATCAGGCTACCGGCTACGGCCTCCAGCTCTCGACGTGCGCGAGAATGCCTTGTGGCTCACCGCTCCATCCTCCATATCGACATGGACGCCTTCTATGCGTCCGTCGAACTCGTGCGCCGCCCCGAGCTTCGAGGCTCTCCGGTGGTGGTTGGGGGAACGGGACGTCGAGGCGTCGTCGCAGCCGCATCCTATGAGGCTCGTTCCTTCGGGATACACAGCGCGATGGCGTCGTCGCAGGCGCAGCGCTTGTGTCCCCACGCGGTCTTCTTGGCGGGGGACCACGATCACTATGGCGAGGTGTCGAAGCGAGTGATGTCGGTGTTCCATGAGGTCACGCCCCTGGTCGAGCCGTTGAGTCTCGACGAGGCCTTCCTCGATATCACCGGGGCGCTCCGCAGCCAGGGAACAGCGGTCAGTATCGCGAAAGCCGTCCGCAAGACCATCTATGACCAGGAAGGCCTCACGTGCACGGTGGGGATCGCCCCGAACAAGTTCCTGGCCAAGTTGGGTAGCGAGGAAGCCAAACCCAAACCGTCGCGATCCGGGCCGATCTATGGACGAGGGATATTCGAGATCGAACCCGGTGATGAGCTCGGCTTTCTGGAGCCGCTTCCGGTCCGAAAGCTCTGGGGGGTTGGGCCAGCGACGGGGGCTCGCCTCGCCTCACTCGGCATCGAGACGGTGGGCGAACTACGAGCAATGCCAGAGCGGCGTCTGGTCCAGGCGCTTGGCGTGGCGAACGGCAGACATCTTCACGCGCTGGCCCATGCCAGAGATGATCGCCCAGTCGAGCCGGACCGGGGCACCAAGTCGATCAGTCACGAAGAGACCTTCGCTCACGACATCGGCGATCGCTCCGCGCTAGAAGTCGAACTCGTGCGCCAAAGCGATGCGGTCGCGCTCCGACTAAGACGAAACGACCTGGCCGCTCGCACGGTCCAACTAAAGGTTCGGTTCAGTGACTTCTCGACCATCACTCGGCGACGTACCGCAGATGCCCCGTTCACGTCGTCGGCGGTCGTGCTCGGTCTTGCCCGAGGTCTGCTCGGGGAGATCGACATCACCCCCGGAGTGCGGCTCCTCGGGGTTGGGGTAGCAAACTTGTTGGCTGATCCGGGCCAGCAACTGGCCCTCGATTTCGACGGCGATGCGAGCCCGGAGACCGACGCCATCGTCGACGATGTACGTGAACGATTTGGTGCCGGCGCCATAGGTCCGGCGTCTGCTGCGGTCGATGGCGTATTGCGAGTTAAACGTCGCGGTGAGCAGCAATGGGGCCCTAATAGCGGGTAAATCTGCTCAAGCGTCGACTATTTACCCACCGAAACTAATGAAAACCTGTAAAAAGGGACCGATGGGTCCCTGCAACGCGTTGTAGCAAACGCAAAGCTGTGAGAAGATTGAATGGCTAGGGCTCGTAGGGGGTTCTAGCTAGTGAGCTACACGACCAACCGAAGGACATCGGGCGAATGCCGCTTTCCGAAGACGAACAACGGATCCTGACTCAGATCGAGCAGCAGTTGTACGAAGATGACCCTGTGCTTGCACACGAGGTGTCTTCGACCACGGTCTTCACGCACGGCTTCAAACACATTCGTTGGTCGGCGTTGGGCTTCGTTGTAGGCCTCGCTGTCCTATTGCTCACGCTCTCGATCTCATTCATGGTCGCGTTCCTCGGCTTCCTCATTATGTTGGCCAGCGCCTGGTACGGCGAGAAGAACCTTCGTCGTGTTGGCAAGGCCGGACTGCAGCAAGTCACCGGCAATGTACGCGGTCCGCAAGGTAGCGGTCGTGGCTTCTTCGGCGATGCCGGTCAGCGCTTGCGTGATCGTCTCAACGAGCAGCAGCAGAACAACAACGACGACGACAAGAACTAAGCGTTAACTACGACGCCTTGTGCTGAGCTAGGAGTTGACTAGCTCTCGCTCGTGTTGTTCATCTTGGGCTTGGTCTTGTGGGCGAAGGTGGCCCCAGACCCCTGTCTGATCGCGCCATACGGTGATCGGGCTGGCATGATGCCACCACCAATCGAGTCCGCCACGCTTCTCCTTGGCCCTGGCAGCGATCGACTCGGTGATCTTCTCGGCGGCATCGGCGCCATCGCGTGACACCGCGTTCTCCCCACCGTAGGTCGCTCGTACAACGGCGCTCGCCAGCGGACGAAGCTCGATAGCTGCGTCATCGTCGGTCTCAGCTACCTCGGCAACGACCTCGGCTGGTGTCTTGGCTGGATCGGCACTGAATCCCATGAACTCGAGCGCCGCTAGGGTGTTTGACCAGGCCAATCCGATCCGACCTCTGGGGTCATTGGCGACAGCACGGAGTTGGCGGCGCGCTCGCCAGACGCCGTAGAGCAACGGCGTTCCAACGAGGATGGCTAACACAACAAATGCGGAGATCCACAAGGCGATCGCCCTGGCGCTCACACTTTGGCCGCCGCCGATAATGGTGGTGGTGCCGGTTTCGATATCTGGAGCGACCGTCGTGGTCGTGGGAGTGATGCCCTGTTGGTCTGGGACCGTCGTGCTCGGACCGGGGGCTGGCGTAGGAGTAGCGGCCGGAGCTGAATCTTCGGTAGTGCTGTTGGCTGGGGTGGCACCCTCCTGGTCTGGTGGGAAGCCGGTGTGGGCCTCATCCCCAGGAGCGCCACGGCCTGGAGTTGGCTCAAAGCGCAGCCAGCCGATGTCTTCGATCCAGACTTCAGGCCATGCGTGAGCGTGCTTGCCGGTGACTCGGTAGGCATTGATCTCCGGGTCGAACTCACCCGGAGTGAAGCCGACGGCCACCCGGGATGGCAGCCCAAGAGAACGTGCCATCGCCGCGTACGACCCTGCGAACTGCTCGCAGTATCCGGCGCGTACCTCGAACAAGAAGTCTTCGATGCGCTCTGCGGAGTGTCCTTGCGCTACGTCGAGGTCGTAACGGAACCGGGCGGGATCACGGAAGTAGTTCTGCAGCGCCAGCGCTTGGGAGTACGGGGTCTGTGCACCTGCCGCGTCGATGATGTCTTGGGCCTCTTGACGTACTGCGGGACTGAAGTCCTCCGGGAGGTCGAGGTAGCGATCGGCGATCTCGTCAGGAATAGCACTTCCCGCGGCTTGGATCGCTGCCAGTTCGCGCTGGGGAACGTTCGACAGGAGGGTGTAGGTCAGGCCATCGGAGTTGGTTCGGTCTCGGTTCACGATCAACGTGCCTGAGGCCCGTTCGTATTCGAGCTCGAGCCCATCGGGGACGCTCACGATTTCTGACGGCTCGTAGGCCGCAGGGAGCCAAATCTTTCCGAGAGCGCGAATGTCGAAGGTCTGCAGCTCTTGGTTGACGGTCGTGCCTTGAGGGAGGGTCGGAGCGAGTTCCCCAGCAGCATCATCAAAGGACCCTCGGGACCGCCAGATTCGGCCGTCGAAAACGTCGAGCGAGGTGATGCGCCAGTAGTCGGGGTTTTCGGTTTGGACCGTGAATACTTCGACATCTGGTTGGTCGACGAGGCCAGCCTGGATGTCGACGAGCGGGGAGAGCACCACACGAGGCTCTTCGGGCATAGCGAGTTCGGTTGGGTCAAAGATCGGCGGCTCTTCATAACCGGGCAGCGCCTGAGCTACTGCAACGCCGCCGAGCATGGTCGCGAGAATTACTGCGAGTCCAACGCGCAACAGTGATGCCTGACCACGTCGGGCGGCTCGCTGGCCAAGCCATGCGCCAGCGGTTTCGGCTTCTGAAAGGCGATGGGCCAACACGAAGGCGAGTGCAGCGCCAACGAACACTACCGAGGTCTGCACGCGGGCCTGATCGGCGGCGAAGAACGCGCCGAACACGAAAACAGCGAGGCCTGGGACGAGTGCTTCAACCGGTGCCCGGAGACGGAACGCCGCCCAATCGGCGAGGTGAGCCACGACCCACATCACGATTGCGATGATCAACAGGAATGGTGCGGTTACCTCCGCGGGGGCGCCTACCGTCTGGAACTGATCGGAGGCCAGGCGCAGGTCTTCGATGAAGCCGATGAGGATGTCCTGGTTGAGTAGAGCTGTCGTTTCGACGGTTGTCGGCGGGAACAAGACCGCTGCGGTTCCGACCAAACCCACGATCGACGCGAGCGTCGAGATCGCGACACCGCCGCCGGCCCAGCGGACTGCCGCGGCGATGATGTGTGCAGCGACCACGGCCGCGGCTACGGGCATAAAATACGAGGAGTCTGCGAAGAGTCGTTCGAAGGTGTAAAGCGTCGCCAGCGAAAATGCGATGAGAGCTAGTTCGCTTGCAAATTCATAAAAGGACGCGGGTAGGCGGCGCACCGGGCCTCGCCTGCGTGTGATCATGTGGTTGACCTCCGGTCAAACAATGGCATTCCTATCGGATTCTGTTGGCCCGTTTTGGGACATCCTTCGTGAATCTTTACCGTCTTCATCGCGCTTGATTGCACCGCCTTGGTCCGCTCAACGCTTCGCCGACATCAGTGTACTAATCGCTCTCGACCACACCGAAGCCAGGTCGTCCATCGAGCCCAGCTGGATTCGGATCTCGCCGGCGCTTGCTTCGGCTGAACTCGCCGTCGGCCTCTGTTGGGTTTCCCATACCGAAGGCTTCAACGTTATGTACATCACTCGACTGAATCCGCTGAGTTCTTCGCGGGCAACGGTGGCTTGGGCAGTCGTTACGATCACCGCTGCGCCCTGGCTGTTTCGGGGGACGGGAGCGCGTTGCGCGTTCGAGTCGATCGCTTCGACGATGGCCAAGGCACTCAATGCGGTCTCCACTCCCGAGCGGCCGTGCACGAAGCCGGTGTCATGTCCGTCGAGGGTGACCAACCGGAATGGGTCGGCTCGGTTGGTCATCGTGGACAAGACCGACGCCGCGACCGAGGCAGCTTTGTCCGTGGCCTCAAGCGATGGCAGGGCTGCGTTGTCGAAAATGACCGTGAGGTGATTTTGTGTCGGCGATTCATCCTCACGAACAATGAGGTCGTCGTGGCGCGCCGATGCGCTCCAATTGATTCTTCGGATGTCGTCGCCGGGGACGTATTGGCGCAACGCGTGGAACTCCTCGCTGCGACCGCCTTGAAACTCTGCGACATCGGAGAGTGATCGACGTTCGGTTGCTGGTGAGGGCGGTGTCGGAGGGATTGGCACCACTTCGGGGTAGACGACCAGCTGTCCAGCGCTCGGTGTTTCAAATCGTCGAATCGCGAGGCCGAATGGATCGGTAGCTTCGAAGCTGACCGGCCCGAGGGTCACGATGCCGCGACGTTCGGTGGGGAGCCGATAGGCAGCTTTGGTGACCTCGTCGCTAGCGAGCGGGCTGACGTACAGCTGCGCCCCCGAGGTGCCTTCGACGTGATCGGTCATCCGCATGACCGGTGAGCGGTTCGTCCCGTTGCGTAGGGTCAACTCGACTCGGCCAACGGCGCCAACATGGAGTCTGGGAGGCGTGACGTTGCGAGCTGTCCCGAGTCGGAGCGGTCGCGCTATGGCGATCGCGACCGCGGCTACGACCAATGCCAGGAGGACGCCGCCGACGATAAAGAGCTCTTGGAGTCCGAGGACCCGGCCAGCAATGATGCAGGCGACACCGAGCGCCAGCCCGGTCCATCCGCGACGAGTGGGCATCGTTAGCCGACTCGAGGCACCGCTACTGAAGCGAGCACCTCGTCGATGATGTGTTCTCGCCCGAAGCCCGAAAGCTGCGACTCAGGAGTCAACATGACGCGGTGAGCTAACACCGGCCGAGCCAGGGCCTTGACGTCGTCGGGGATGACAAATGCTCGGCCTGATGCTGCTGCCAGAGCCCGCGCTGCCTGTTGCATGGAGAGGACGGCTCGAGGGGAGAGCCCGAGTCGTAGACCTGGGTGTGTTCGGGTGGCACCGGCGAGATCGAGTAGGTAGTTCTTCAGCTCCGGCGCCACATGGACCGAGCTCAGCGCCTTGGTCATCATGACGACGTCCGATGGCGATACCGCTTGGCCGAGGTCGGTGATGGTTTGGCCTTCGCCTTGTGAGTCGAGGATCTCAAGCTCCGCAGCACGGTCGGGGTATCCCATCGACAGCTTCATCAGGAAGCGGTCGAGTTGCGATTCTGGAAGTGGGTATGTTCCTTCGTGGTCGAGCGGGTTCTGTGTCGCGATCACCATAAACGGGGTGGCTAGCTCGTGCGTTGACCGATCGACGGTGACTTGGCGCTCAGCCATTGCCTCGAGCAGCGCAGACTGCGTCTTTGGGGAGGCGCGGTTGATCTCGTCTGCGAGCACAACGTTTGCGAACACCGCTCCGGGGCGAAACTCGAACTCACCTGAGCCGCGGTTCCAGATCGACATACCGACCACGTCGGCGGGGAGAAGGTCCGGGGTGAATTGGATTCGCCCGTTACTTCCACCGACCGTCTGGGCGAGCGCTTTAGCTAACGTGGTCTTGCCCAGTCCCGGAGAATCCTCGATCAGCACGTGCCCTTGGGCGACGAGCGCGAGCACTGCAAGCTGCACGACATCGTGCTTGCCTCGGATGACCGTCTCGATGTTGTCCACAATGGCTCGAAACAACGTAGAGAAGGTTTCGGGCTTGGTTGTTGGTGTAGCGGTCACCCAAAAACTCCTTGGAATCAGTCGAGCATCTCTATGCTAGTTCCGTGCTGGCCGGACACCTGTGTTAGCCAACAGCCACGAAGGTAAAGAATCGGGAAAGGCTCAAACGATGGCAACGGACTTGAAATGGTTTGCCACCAGCGCACGGACCCTCGCCGCTCGCCCCGACCTATGGTCCACGGCGGCTGGTGTCTTGCGGCGTCACGCGCCATCTCGCTGGTGGACGCGGCGGCCGTTTCTGCCGCTACCAGATGGCCAATGGATCGATTTCCGCTTCGAAACAGCGTTCGGTTCGAGTGAGGGACGTCCCGACGGTGAACAGCTCATCGAGTATCTGGAATGGTCCCGGAGCTGGAACTATTTGTGATCCTGCGCCTCGAGTGCGGTGGCAACGGCCTGTAGCACGGCATCTGGATCAATCGACGTCGTCGTAGCCGCCTTGGGCAGTTCCTGTACAGCTTGAGCGTGCTGCGCTGTGTCTAAGAGGAAGAGGCTCACAATGTCCTCGGGTTGCCAGCGGCGCAAGATCGCGACTTGATAACGAGCGACGTTGCGGGTTCGTCGCTGTGAGATCCCGATCAGCTTTTTCCCATCGACGGTGATTTCGCCCGGGCCGAGGCCAGCAAAGCACACCAAATCGGACCAGGTGGTGTTGATCATCGGGCC
>CAYUKM010000121.1:0-8395 GCA_964445255.1 uncultured Acidimicrobiales bacterium | reverse complement strand
CGCTCCCTGGCCATCTTCGCCTTGGGCGCGAATGGTTCCACCGTGGCGCTCGACGATCTTTCGACAGATCGCCAAGCCCACCCCCGTGCCCTCGTAGCTCGAACGGCCGTGCAAACGCTGGAATACGGTGAAGATCTTCTCGGCGTACTCCTGGTCGAAGCCAATACCGGTGTCCCGCACCGAGATGAGCCAGCGGGAGCCGATCAGGACCGCCTCGATCCAAATTTCGAGTTCGCGATCGTCAGCGCGGAACTTGAGCGCGTTTCCAATCAAGTTCTGTAGTAGCTGTTGCAGCTGAGGCCGGTCTCCGTCGATCGTCGGCAACGAGCCGATGTGCACGGTCGCCTCCGCTTCGGAGACAGCAACTTCTAAATCGTGAAGGACGCTCTCAACCACTTCTTCGAGTGGGACGGGGCTGAGCTCGCGCCCCGTGGTGGTTACCCGGGAGAAGCTGAGCAGGTCCGAGATGAGTACTTGCATTCGTTCGGAAGCATTCTGCATTCGATCGAGGTAGTCGATTGCACGCTCATCTTCTGTGTCGTCAAGACGTCCTCGCAAGCGTTCCCCGAATGCTTGAATCTTCCGCAAGGGTTCCTGCAGGTCGTGCGATGCGACGTACGCGAATTCCTCCAGATCTCGGTTCGATTCACTCAGCGCTTGATTTGCGCGCTGCAGTGCCGCGTGGCCCTGAGCGTCCTCGGTGATGTCGATGAGCGCAAGGCACGCAGCGACGATCGCACCCGCACTGTCGTACAGCAACTCCGTATCGATTCGATAGAGGTGGTCCTCACCGTCGACGACGAAACGAAGCTTTGTCGAGTAGCTCCGATCATCGGCATCTGCTGCGGCGGCGAGTTCTTGGTGCTGAGCAAACCACTCTTCACCAAAGTGCTCGCTGAGCGGGAGCTCAAGGGCCTCACGTCGGGGTCGGTTTAGCAACTTCGCGCAGGCCGAATTCAAATAGAGGATGCTCCCATCGAGCTGGTGGTAGACGAGGGGGATGTTGGTTTGCTCGGTCCAGAGCGACACTATGGCCGTTCTCGCCTCTGGCGAGCGAAGGTCATCTGGCGAGAGTTCGTCGATAGATGGTCCACGTTTCGGATCACGAGTTGACATGTCGGTCATCCCTCAGGTGCCAGCGAGTACTGGTGGTCGAGTAGGTCCGGTACCTGGTCGGCGGGGATTGCTGCGGAGAACAGATACCCCTGGCCCATGGAGAATCCGAGCGATCGGACGCATCCGAGTTGGGCTGTGGTCTCGACGCCTTCTGCAATCGATGTGAGGCCCAGGCTGGAACTCATGATCGCGATCGTCCGCAACATGGAGAGACCCTTGACGTCGTTGTGGCGAATGACGAACGAGCGATCAACCTTCAGCGTCGAGATTGGGAGGAGGTGCACATTGCTCAATGATGAGTAGCCCGTCCCAAAGTCATCGAGAGCGACCCCAGTTCCCAACTCACGAATCTTGTCGAGCACGCCAACGACGGTGTCCACATCACCGGACATGATCGATTCGGTGAACTCGATCACGAGGTTTCTCGGCTGGATGGCGGTGGAGTCGAGTATGTCGATCAGCGTGTCGATAAACCCCGAATGAACGATTTGTCGTGGTGACACGTTGACGCTTACGAATCCACCGAATCCATAGTCATCTCGCCATTTCGCTGCACACTGGGCGGCTTTTCGCAACACCAGTTCGCCCAGCTCAATGATGAGCCCGGACCGCTCGGCAACATCGATGAACTCCCCCGGATCTTGAGGGCCCAGGACGGGGTCGTTCCAGCGAGTGAGAGCTTCGAAACCCGCGATCGAACCGTGGCTGAGGTCGACGAATGGCTGGAAGTGAACTTCGATCTTGTCGTTGCTAATTGCCTCGCGCAGGTCTTGTTCGAGAGCGATTCGTCGCTGCAAACGCTCATGCATGGATTGTTCGTAGTGCGCAAGGGCATCCTTGCCCGTTCGCTTTGCCTCGTACATCGCAATGTCTGCGTTACGGAGAAGCTCTTCGGGTGGGGTCGAGGTTTCGGAGGTCGAGGCGATACCGAAGCTTGCGCTGACAACGATCGACCCGCCGTCGTCGACGTCGAATGGGGGTGCGAGGACGTCGCGCACCCTTTCGATCAACGCGTGCGCCTGGTGGTTCGACGGCGGCCCTTCGATGCACATAGCGAATTCGTCACCGCCGAGACGAGCGAGGGTGTCGTTCGGCCGGAGTATGGCCCGTATACGATTCGCGACCTGGGTGAGCAGCACGTCACCCGCGGCGTGACCGCGGGTGTCGTTGATGTCCTTGAAGTTGTCGAGGTCGAAGAAGATCACGAAGACCTCGTTGTCTCCGCGGGCAGTGCGAGCCAGCGCTTGAGACACTCGGTCCCCAAAGAGCAGGCGGTTCGGGAGATCCGTGAGGGGGTCATGGAACGCTAGGTACTCGATGCGGGCATCGGAGGCGTTTCGTTGGAGCACATAGCGGACGGCTCGCTCCAAGCCATCAGGAGTTAGCTCACCCTTGACAAGGTAGTCGCTAGCTCCGGCTTTGGAGCTCGCGTCATCGACCTCTGCGCTGTGCGCCCCCGTCAGCACGATCGCTGGCGTCGCCCGGAGAGCGTCGCGGCACGATTCCAGCAATTCGACGCCGGTCATGGCCCCAAGTCGATAGTCAACAAGGCAGATGTCATGGCGCCCGCTGCGCAGTTCGGCCATTCCCGTCTCGACGTTGTCAGCCCATGTGACGCTGAAACGGCGAGTCGAGACCGCCTCGAGTGTGTCGACCGTCAAGAAGTAGTCATCCTCATCGTCTTCGATAAGCAACAGTGCGATCTCGACGGGGTCGTTCATGGTCGCTAGGCGGCAGGGAGAGCAACGATTTCGAGCCAGTAGTAGCCAAGGCCTCGCATGACATCGACCAAACGGTTGAAGCTCACTGGTTTGGTGATGAAGGAGTTGACTCCGAGGTCGTAGGTTTCGGTGATGTCCTCGTCGGCGTCTGAGGTTGTCAACACAATTACTGGAATTCGTCTGAGAACCGGGTCAGCCTTGAGCTTGGTCAAGGCTTGTCGGCCGTCGACCCGCGGCATGTTGAGATCCAACAAAATGAGTCCCGGAAGCGGAGGTTGGTTCTCTGCGTAGTCTCCGGTGCCGCACAAGTAGTCGAGAAGCTCTTCGCCGTCCTCGACACAGACCAATGGGTTCGCAATGCGCGCCTCGGCTAGCGCGTCGGCCGCCATCAAACGGTCGTCGGGGTCATCGTCCGCGAGCAGGATCGTAACGGGACCCTTCTCACTCGTTGAAACCGTCGCGTCCATACATGTCCTGTCAGCCACGTGTCGTCCGACACAATTGTTTATGTCGGCAACTGCTCTTCCGTTTTGAGAAAGGTTTCTCTCATCCAATGTCAGCCGAGCCTTGATTCTTGACGAAAGTGTCCGATTAAACAGGTAAGCGCACGCTGGAGTGGCGCGGGGAGGAAAAGGGAATCAATGAGCGAGGAAATCCCCGAGGGTTGGTCGGGCATCCTGCAGGCCTTGAAGCCGTTTGGCGGAACCGATCTTGATGAGTTGCTGACCCAAGCGGTAGGCGCCCTCGGCGTCGGCGGCCTCACCATTCGCGAAGGCAAACGTCGTTTGGGCACCGGTGGCTCGCTCTCCGGTGAACCCACCCTCACCGTACTGATGGACCACTCCGGCATTGAACTTGATGCGTTCTTTGCTCCAGAGGCATCGAAAGAGGGTCACGTTCGTACGCTCGCGTCGGTAATCGACCTTGCGCTCTCCTCTGCGGATCGACGGACGGGTTCCTCGCACCAACCCTTGATGGCGCCTGCGGGCTCCAAGGATCGCGTCACCGACACGATCGATCGCGACAGCTTCGTCGATTACGTCGATATGGAACTTGCAGCCGCGCCAGAGGTGGCGAGCGTGATGATGGTCGGACTCGACGGGCTCGACACGGTTAAAGAGACCATTGGTCACGAAGCTGGTGAAGAAGTTCTCCGAACGACCGCTCAGCGGCTACGCGAGACGCTGCGGTCATGTGATGTCGTGAGCCGAGTCGGCATGGACACGTTCGCCATCTTTTGCCCGACCCTGTTCGTCGAGGTGGCCGGTCCGTTGGCTATGCGCCTACAGGACGCAATCGCAGCGCCGATCGACTGGCGCGGATCTATGATTCGCGCAACAGCATCAGCTGGCATCGCGACACGAGGAAGAGGCGAGCGTACTGAAGCGCTCCTCGAGCATGCAGAGCTAGCGCTCATCGCCGCCAAAGAAAGCGGAGCTGCCGAGATCGCCATTTACGACGGTGTGATTCGTGCCCGATCCGAAGATCGACGAGAACTCGCTGGACAGTTGGTCGATGCGCTCGCGGAGAACCAGCTGGCAACAGCGTTCGACCCGATCGTCAAACTTCCTCAGGGCTCGGTTGTGGGTGTGGAAGCTCATGTGCTGTGGAACCACCCGACGCGAGGCCAGATCGACCGCACCGACTTTATGGGCCTCGCCGAACTGATCGGCCGAGTCGACGATGTTGAGCGAGCCGTTGTGGAGTTCGCACTAGCGCAAAACGCAGAACGCGAACAGAAGGTGCGGACCGGGTTCAACATTTCGGCATCAACCCTTTCCGACCCTGCATCGGTCCGGTGGATCGTCGATCGCCTTACCGCTGAAGACCACCACCTGATTTTGGAAGTCGACGAGGAGACGATCCTTCGATCGTCGGCCATCGTCGGGCGACACCTCGCCGCGCTTCGCGACGTGGGAGCATCGATCGTGCTCGACAACTTCGGTGTCGGTCCAGCGTCGCTACGGGCGCTTCATGCGCTCCCATTCGACGGCGTGAAGCTTCATAGTTCGTTGCTGTACTCCGGTTCCGACAACCGAGCACTGTCGATTGTCAGCGGGTTGTACGCAATCGCCCAAAGCTCAGGCTTCGACATCATCCACACAGGTGTTGATGGTGATGATGACCTGAAGCGCCTCCTGGCGCTCCGTGAAGGTGCAGGCGCCGAAGGCTTCTACGCTCAGGGCAAAGCCATTCGACGACGCGTGAACCAGCCTGCCAAAGCAGCTTGACCCACGCGCCGTCATTCGAACGGCAAAGCTACTTACGAAACCGCTTCGGTCTCCGCTTCGGTCGACGCTGAAAGGTCGATGAACGATCCGTGGTCAGAGGCGTACACAGCCTCGCCGTGGATGGAAAGGTCGAGACCGGCGAACTCTTCTTCTTCGCTAACTCGCAGTCCCATGGTTGCCTTGAGGAACAAGGCGATGATGAGGGTCGCGACGCCTGAGTAGAGGATGACCGAGCCCATGGCGATGATCTGGCTGAGGAGCAGGTCTGCACCACCCGCGGCGCCGCCTTCGTTGACTTCGAGGCTGGAGAGCAGGCCGAGGAGAACGCCGCCGACGATGCCGCCGACGCCGTGGATGCCAACAACGTCGAGCGAGTCGTCGTAGCCGAGCCTTTCCTTGAGTTGGACAGCGAAGTAGCAGATCACGCCGGCGACGATGCCGAAGATGATCGAGCTCGCTGTGGTGACGTAGCCCGCCGCAGGAGTGATCGCTACGAGACCAGCGACGAGGCCAGATGCGGTGCCGAGCACGGTGGTCTTGCCACCCCTGAGCCATTCGATGCCAACCCAGCCGACAATGCCCGCAGACCCGGCAACAAAGGTGTTGATGAGTGCCTGGATGGCGATGCCATCAGCAGCGCCAGCGGAGCCTGCGTTGAAACCGAACCAACCGAACCAGAGAACGCCGGTGCCGATGAGCAGCAACGAGAGGTTGTGCGGTGACATGTCCTCCTTGCCGAGGCCCTTGCGCTTGCCGAGCACGAGTGCCAGTACCAGCGCAGCTATACCTGCGTTGATGTGAATTGCCGTGCCGCCAGCGAAGTCGAGAGCGTGCGGGTTGAGCTCGGTGTGCCAACCGGTGTACACCCAGTAGGTGACCGGGGTGTAGACGATGATCGACCAGAGGATCGAGAAGACGACCCACGTGCTGAACTTCATGCGGTCTGCAACAGCGCCCGAGATAAGCGCTGGGGTGATCGCTGCGAACGTCATGAGGAACGCAACGAAGAGCAGATCTTCGCCGGTCACGCCCGACAGGAACGCCAGGTCAAAGTTGCCGATGAGTTCGCCACCGAAGAAACCGGTCTTTCCCTCGTTCGGGTTGTTGCCGAGCGAGTAGGTGAACAGCACCCACAAGATCGGGACCACAGCAACCGATGCCATGTTCATCAACAACATGTTTCCAACGTTCTTCGAACGGACCATGCCGCCGTAGAACAGTGCCAGTCCCGGCACCATGAATACGACCATGGCCGTACTCGCTAAAACCCAGGCAATATCGCCAGCGTCCATAAGGCTCCCACTCCTTTTATGTAGGTGTAATTCGTGACGCCGCATTCGTAGCGCCCAACATAGATTCGCTGCGTAACGACACCAGCTCCAAGTCTGTGGGCCGTTGTTTACGCCGTCGAAAACAGGCGTTTACATTCCCGAAACAGAACAAACCCGGCGACAAGGCTGAGCGTGGGAGTGCTCAGGCTCGTCGCCGGGCGTAACTGCCAAAGATTCGGGGGAAGAATCTTGGGCGTTGGCAGCTCGCATAGCGAGCGCCGTCCCTCGGCCTGCGGCCTCGTCTCTAACCGAGTTTCTCGGCTGCGCCTCGAAACATCGCTGAGTCCAGGCGTGTTGCCGGTGACAGCTAGCTGACTACGGTGGTGTTCGACTCGAGGTCGAGGCGGCCGAGGTCGTATCCAGGTGCGCCGTGCTCGGAAAGGTCGAGGCCGGCGAGTTCTTCTTCTTCGCTCACTCGGAAGAGGCCGGCGGCCTTGAGGCCACCGAACATGATTCCCGAAGCGACCATCACGAATACAGCGATTGCGATGCCACCGATGAGCTGATCGATGAGCAGGCCAGCGCCGCCGCCCATGAGTAGTCCTTCGACTGCGCCCTCGCCGCCACCGACTGGTGAAGCAGCGGTTGCGAAGAGGCCGGTTGCGATGAGGCCCCAGAAGCCGCAAACGCCGTGGACGGAGAATGCGCCGACTGGATCGTCGATCTTGGCGCCTTCAACCGCACGGATCGCCAGGACCACGATGGTGCCTGCGATTGCGCCGGTCAGGAGCGTGCCAACCGAGGTGAAGTTGCCGATGCCCGAGCAGATTGCAACGAGACCAGCGAGCATGCCGTTACCGGCCATGCCGACGTCAGGCTTGCCCATGACTAGCCACGAGATCACCATGGCTGCTGCCGCACCAGCGGCTGCTGCGAGTGCGGTCTGTACGGCGATGTAGGGAACGGCGAGGTCAGCTTGGAGCTGGGAGCCCGGGTTGAATCCGAACCAGCCGACGAAGAGGATGAAGACACCGAGCATCGCCAGAGGGATGCTGTGGCCGTTGATGGTGCGTGACTTGCCATCCGCACCGAACTTGCCGATGCGTGGACCGAGGATGATTGCACCCATGAGGGCTGCGAAACCGCCGGTCATGTGGACGAGCCCAGCGCCTGCGAAGTCAACGAAGCCGAGCTCTGCGAGCCAGCCGCCGCCCCACTGCCAGCTAACAACAACTGGGTAGATGAGTGCGGTGAGGATGATCGAGTAGATCAGGTAGCCGCGGAACTGGGTACGGCCAGCGACAGCACCCGAAACGATGGTTGCAGCCGTTGCAGCGAATGCTGCCTGGAACAAGAAGTCGACAGGAACCGCAAGTGGGTAGTCGGCAACGTCTGCGACGTTGATGTCAGCCAAGCCGGAAACGCCGAATGGGCCAATCGAGCCCGAACCGATGCCGAAGAAGCCGCCCTCGAAGCCCGGGTAGGCGATGTTCCAACCGATGAGGCCGAACATCAAGATGCCGACGCTCACGTCCATGAGGTTCTTCATCATGATGTTCGCTGAGTTCTTTGCCTGCGTGAAGCCAGCCTCGACCATGCCGAAGCCCGCCTGCATGAAGAGCACCAGTACGGCGCAGAAGAAGATGAAGATGTTGTCGAGTACGACGGTGTTCAAGAGCTCAGCGCCCTCGGAACCTCGTTCAAGACCTTCAGTTGTTTGCGCACCTGCCGGTGCGGTGATTGCGAGTATGGCGGCTGTGATTGCTGCACCACCCAAGAGTTTCCGTTTCATTCTGTCCTGCCCTCCTAAGGCAAATCATGTCCCGCTAGCGCGGACGTTTCTCTGTGTTGGGTGGCGCCACCACGCTGTGGCGCCTGAACACAGAGTGCCCGAACCGATTCCTCTTTGAGGCCCACACAAAGCAGCGTTCACCCACGCGAAACACGCGTGAAACACGCGAAACAATTTGGAAACAGAACAACACGTCCACACTTCCGGTGGACAGTATTTCTCTCCAGTCTTAGGGGCCTGCCAGGCCCCTTTCTCGGTGGGGAA
>CAYUKM010000120.1:0-8543 GCA_964445255.1 uncultured Acidimicrobiales bacterium | reverse complement strand
GTGCAATACGGCATCGCAAAGTCACGACCGCCAAGCGTGTCGTTCACCATCTCGCGAACTTCCATGGTGGCCCGTGGATACGCACGAGCCTCGTCGTTGATGACCACACCAAATACCACGGTGTCATCGGTGAGCCAGGTTGCTTCCGCCACGGTTTCAGCTACGGGATTGTCGATGCCAGGGATGCAGTTGCACGGGTCGTCGGTGGTGTCGTACGGCCGACCGTCGATAAGGACGCCGCCCCACGACACAATGCGCCAGTCGAGCACCGAGTTGTCAACCATGAGCGCTTCCCATGCGGGCTCAAGGGGAATGTAGATATTGCGTTTACCTTCGAGGTAGTTCGGCGGTTCGGGGACGTCCCACGCGATCAGATTGTTCGTCAACGGGTTCCACGCACCGAACTGCTGGTACTCCACCCCGGTTAGCTGAGTGGCCGTTAGCTCGAGCCGGTCGTTGATCTCGATCGCCCGTGCCTGGGTCATGCCAGGCGCGGCTTGAGCGAGGGGGACGAAAACGCGAATGTGATCGGCGATCAGCCATGCGAGGCGAGGATCGCCCGAGTTCCCGATCGTCTCGAAGGCTGCCCACTGCTCGTCGGTGAAATCACCTGGGATGCGCTGGCCGTAAAGAGTCGCTACCGCGGCAGCTACTTCTTCACTCAGGTCACCCTCGGGCACGTCTGGCGCCGGCGCGAAGTCGATGGGCTCACCGCGTGGAATGGTGGCTGGGTCGATCATGGCTGGTGGGCCGTCGGGAAGGGTCGACAGATCTATCGCGCCTTCTTGGACTTCGCCATCTGTTCCACATGCTGCCGCGACAACGGCGGCGCCGGCGAATGCGGTTGAGCGGGTAATGACCTTGCGGCGACTGATGTGTTTGTGAAATGACAAATTGTTCTCTAGACGTTTGGCCAGAGTTCGGTGCTTGGGTAGAACTGGGACCACGCAAACCAGAACGCTTGATGGGCAACGATCTCGTTGCCCTCCGCGTCGATGGCTTGAACACCGTCACCGGCTTGGATGATACGAATACCGTCGATCTCTACGACCTCGCCACGCTCAAGAGCAGCGGCGGCGGAGTTGACGTGAATAGCGAGCGGGACGCCGTTCTCTTGGATCACACCAAGAACGTCCTCTTGAATAGCGAGCCGGGGGTCGACGTCGCCCACCGGAAAGATCGGGCCGTTCGAATCGCGACCGTTACGAAAGTCAAAGTCTCGGCCGAGCGCGAGCTCCTCGATGAGTACCGTCGTGTCGGGATGCTGTTCAACCCATGCACCCCAAGTAGAGGTGACGACCGTGTGGCCTTCGAGGGCGACGCCCTCATCGTGGAGGACACCACTGGTTGCGGTACCGAGGAACGTGTCGAAGATCGACTGTGAAACGAGGTCGTACATAACCTTGTTGGAACGGGAAAGAAGACCTGACGTACGAAGCACCGGACGTTCGACACCTTCAGGAACCGAGTCGGTAAACCAAACCTGGGCGGCGCCGCACAGCGTGCAGTACGGCATCGCGAAGTCGCGTCCGCCAAGGGTGTCGTTCACCATCTCACGAACTTCCATGATCTGGCGCGGATAGGCGCGGGCCTCACCATTGACGACAACACCGAATATCACGGCGTCGTCGGTGAGCCAGGTTGCTTCTTCCGCGGTTTGGAATTCAGGATTGTCAGCGGCAGGAATGCACCTGCACGGATCGTCAGTGGTATCGAACGGGCGATCATCGATGAGCACCCCACCCCACGAAACGAAACGCCAGTCAACGCTGGAGTTATCCACGAAGAGCGGCTCCCACCGGTTTTCAAGCGCGGTGTAGACGTTTCGTTTGCCTTCGAGATAGTTCGGCGGCTCGGGGACGTCCCACGCGATCAACGTGTTGGTCAACTGGTTCCAGACCGAGAAGCTCGACCCAAACTCTTGACCCGTCAGATTGGTGGCCGCGTCGCTTAGTCGGCCGATCAACGCAGGGTCTTGTGCGACGCGTAGTAGGTCGCTGAGCAACCACGTGAGTCGAACGTCGCCGGACTCGCCAATCGTGGCGATGGCCTCGTTCTCCGCTTGGGCAATGATGCCGGAAAGGCGTTCACCAAAAAGAACCTCAACCGCGGCCGCAGCATCAGGATTCAGCTCACCTTCGAAGAACACCGGGGGTTCGCCGAAGTCAACGATTTCGCCCCGGGGCACACTCGCAGGGTCAATCGACGCCGGAGGACCGTCCGCAACGGCAGCCACAGAATCGCCTGCAGACGCGTCGTCGGTCGAGCAAGAGGCTGCAGTGAGCGCTATGCCAGCTACGGCGGCCGCTCGAGTAAGACGTCTAGGTGTGGGCATGCCTAACGCTAACCCAAATGTAAACCCCTACATTTCACGTGATTTTTCCGTTCCGCGAACCTTCACAAATCTCCGCCCACCAACACACGCTGCGGGGATACAGTGCGGGAATGCTGCGCCTGTTTGGTCTTCCCGCACACCCGTTGCTCATCCACTTCCCAATCGTCGCTATCCCGACCCTGTCGATCGTGGCGCTGTTCGTCGCTTTCCGCCCTGCGTTTCGTCAGCGATACGCCATTGCAACATCGCTACTCGGTATCGTCACGACGATCACCACGTTCCTCGCCGCTGCCAGCGGGGAGGCATTGAGCGACGAGTTCGGCTTCACCGACGACATCATCGGAACCCACCGCGCGTTGGGCGAGACCCTGCGACTATTCGTCCTTGGCCTCACGATCGCGGTCATTGCGCTCACGGCGGTCAGCCGCAAGACCAGCGAAGATGAACAAAGCCCCGCCGCGATTCCCTTGGGTCTCGTAACCCTCGCATTTTCCGCGCTCTCGATCGTTTGGGTGATCCGAACTGGCCATGAGGGTGCGAGCAGCGTCTGGGGCGGATTCTGATCTGATAGGTCAGTTCAAACCTTTGCCGCCGACGCCAATACGGGGACGGCGTGCGAACATCTCAATTCTGCACAATAATGAAACCCTGTTTGGAATCGGGCCATGTGGTTGGACGCCCGATTGCACGACCCTTACGGAGAAACTCGATGACATTCAAGAAGCTGCCCATCCTCCTGCTCGTCTTGGCATTGTTTGCCGCGGCGTGCGGCGGCGGCGAAGAAGCCACGGCACCCGGCACCTCCGCTCCTGAAGAAGTCGCAGAGGCAGAGGCGGTAGCTGAGGCACAAGCCGAAGCCGAAGCTGCTGCTGAGGCAGAGGCGACCACCACTACCGAAGCCGAGCCTGTCGAAGAGGAACCCGTCGAGGAAGATGGCGCTGTCGAGGCGACACCGATCAATGGCCAAGAGATCTACGAGTCCAACTGCGCTCGCTGCCATGGCGTGGACGGCATCGGTACCCGCGGACCAGACCTGATCGACATCAACACCAACGTCCCGGACCAACAAGTCTCGTTTGACCAGATCGTGAACGGTGGCGGGGGTATGCCGTCGTTTGGTGCTCGACTGAGCGAGGACGAGATCCAGGCCACGGTCGACTACGTCTACGCAACGTTCTAATTTGCGGGCGTGAACGCCAACCTCTTCGAACTTCTCCGAATTCACTGGTCCGTCGCACCAAATCGACAATTCCTCGTTCCGAACGACGGTGATCCGGTCACCTATAGCGAAATAGATGAGCGGTCGGGCGCTTTTGCGGCCTGCCTACGAGAAGACGGTGTAACCGCTGGCGAGCGCGTGCTGTTGCAGATCAACAAGTCGATCGACAACGTTGCGCTCTATCTCGCTTGCCTACGGGTAGGGGCCATCGTGATGCCTTTGAACACGGCCTACAAAGAACGCGAGGTGGCGTTCTTTGTAGAAGACGCGACCCCGTTGGTCATCATCGACGAATCCAACGTCGCCGACTGGTCGGCTCGAGCGTCCCGAGCAACGCCGTGGATGCGGTGCGAGCCACGACTTGCAGACGACGTCGCAGCCTTGCTCTACACGTCAGGAACGACAGGCCGAGCCAAGGGAGCAATGATCACCCATGGCAATCTGGCCTCCAATGCACTCACATTGCATTCGGCCTGGCAGTTCGTACCCGGTGATGTGCTGTTGCACATTCTCCCGATCTACCACGTACACGGCCTCTTCGTCGCGCTGCACACCGCGATGCTCAACGCGAGCACGGTCCTCTTCTGCGACAAGTTCGATGCGTCGACCGTGATCGATTGGTTACCCGTAGCAACCGTGATGATGGGTGTACCGACCCACTACAGTCGCCTGCTCAATGACGAGCGATTCGGACCCGAAGTCTGCGCAAACATTCGACTGTTTACATCCGGGTCGGCGCCTATGACCGAAGGACTGCATCGTGAAGTTCATGACCGGAGCGGCCAACACATCTTGGAACGGTACGGCATGACCGAAACGGGAATGCTCACCTCCAACCCCTACGACGGCGAGCGCCGGGCTGGGACGGTCGGCTTCCCGCTTCCGGGAGTACAGCTACGGATCGTTGGCGAGCAAGACCGCCAGGTTGGGCCAGGAGAGGTCGGCGTGGTTCAAGTACAGGGGCCAAACGTCTTCGCTGGCTACTGGCGGTTACCTGAACAAACCGAGCAGGCCTACGACGGCGATTGGTTTAAAACCGGCGACGTCGGCTTCGCGGACGCCGAAGGTCGGGTCACCCTCGAGGGCCGTGCAACCGACATGATCATCTCCGGCGGGCTCAACGTGTATCCACGCGAAGTTGAGCTTGTCCTCGACGGCTTTGACGGAGTTCACGAGTCTGCTGTTGTCGGACTGCCCGATGATGATCTCGGTGAGCGGGTACACGCATTCGTCGTCCCAGAATCCAGCGTTGACCTCACCGAACTGGAATCCTTCGCCCGTTCACAACTCGCCGGTTTCAAAGTGCCTAAAGCCATCAGCCTCATCGACGAACTCCCGCGAAACGCGATGGGAAAAGTGCAAAAAGCGAGGCTTCGTGCCAGCGAGGCCAAGGGTCCTCCCGAATAACGAATAGGCCATTCGTACCGTTGTCCTTAATAGCGGGCCCGGAGCACCGATATACACAACGTGGAACGACGTATAGCTCGCCGGTACCTTACCGATTCTGATGTCGAAATTTGGGTTGCAAAAAAGGGCCGCCTCGGACGCGTTCGCGCGCTCGAACTTCCCGTTGCTGACCTGTCGATGTTTGGTGCCTCGGTCTACGCAGACGTCGGCGAGAAGCTCAATAAGGGCCAGGTCGTAGAGGTAGCCATTGGTGGCAAGAAGACGGCCGCAATCATTCGCTCGGAGCGACCGAGTGACGACGACGAACCAGATCAGCGCCGGTACGGAATTGAGTTCATTAAGCCTACTGACGCCTTCCTCGGCGAAGTTCGCGCAATCACTCAGAACTACCGACGAGATCAAGGCGAAGATGTAACCTCCGAGCAACTCTGGCTCCGTAGCGGTTAGAGACTCGCCGACCTACCTCATAGGCCCTTGGGCGATACCGTCAAGGTATGTGGTTGCCCTGGGAGTTCGGAATCGCGCTCGCCGCGATCTTCTACACCCTTAGTCGAACGTTTCGCGACCAAAGGATCGTTCCTTTCGCTCGCGAAGCGACGGTGGTTGCATTGCTTTACGGCCTCTGGCAGCTCGCCGGGCAAGTATCTCTGCTCAGTATCGATAACGCCCTCGCCCGGGGCGCGGCCATCTGGAACTTTGAGCGGGCGATCGGCTTGCCGAGCGAACTCAGCCTGCAGGAGTCGATGGTCCCCCATAGCACCATCACCCAAGGAGCGAACCTCTACTACGCCGGTGCACACGTACCTGCTATCGGAGTCTTCCTTCTATGGCTCTTTGCGCGTCATCGCGAGGCCTACCCAGTTTGGCGTAACGCCTTGGCGATTGTCACCGGAGTCAGCTTGGTCATTCAGCTCATCCCTGTCGCCCCTCCCCGACTTACCGACGAGACACAGATGATCGACACTGGCCTTGCTTATGGGCAGAGTCTCTACGGTGTCCTTGGGCGAGGCGTGGCTGGGCAACTCCAAGCCATGCCGTCTATTCACGTGGCCTGGGCCGCGCTTATTGGATGGGCGGTCTGGGAGGTCTCGACGAGTCGTTGGCGTCTTGTTGGACCCTTGCACTTCGCGATCACGTTCGTCGTCGTTGCCGTCACCGGTCACCATTACTGGCTCGACGGGATTGTGGCGGTCGCACTCCTCGCCGCAGCTCGCTGGACCGGAGCTCGGTTGTACAAATTCCTCAACGCACGGCCACATGTGACGGTCGCTCCTGCACGGACCTCCGCGGAGACCTTTGCGTGAAACGAACGATCCTTCTTTTGCTCGGACTCGGGCTTCTCGCTAGCGCGTGCGCCTCGACACCGGTAGAACAACCACAGCCCGCAACGACTACACCGGAATCCAGCACCTCCACCTCACCAGAGACGACCGAAGCGACGTCGACGACAACATCGACCACCCAGGCTCCATCGACAACCGAGCAACTCCGGGTGGTACAGACCGGTGCGCAGATACTGGCCAACTCTGCGTTCGCCCAGCTGTCGGGTTCTCGAGTCGGGTTGATCGCTCATCAAAATTCCGTGGTCGAGGTAGATGGCGAACAGGTCCACCTCAGTGACGCCATGGTTGAGTCGAACGCCGTGGAGCTAGTGGCATTGTTCGGCCCCGAACATGGGGTGCGTGGCACCGCTGACGCTGGAGAACTGGTCGACGATGAAGTCGATCCGGAAACGGGTCTGCCGGTCTTCAGCCTCTTCGGCAATACCCGCCAGCCGACGCCGGAGATGCTCCAGGGGATCGACGTTTTGGTCTACGACCTCCAAGACGTCGGTACCCGCTACTACACCTACATCTCCACCATGGGCCTCGCGATGCAAGCGGCCGCCGCGGCGGACATCTCGTTCGTCGTACTCGATCGGCCGAACCCGCTCGGAGGCGAGATCGGCGGCGGCGTGCTCGAGCCCGGCAGAGCCAGCTTCGTTGGTCAGTACCCAATCCCGGACCGATATGGCCTGACCGCGGGTGAGCTCGCGCTTCAGATTGTGGAACAAGAGTGGCTGTCGGGGCTCGATGGCCTCGATCTCGAAGTGGTCGCACTCGAAGGTTGGACCCGAGACCTGCTGTGGCCCGAAACCGGATTGGAATGGATTGCTCCTAGTCCCGCCATCGACACCGTCGAATCCGCGCTGTTGTACCCAGCCACTATCTGGTTCGAGGCCAGCGCCATGAGCTACGGCCGGGGGACGGAGGAACCATTTCGCATTCTTGGGGCTCCATGGCTTGATGCCGAAGCGGCCGCCGCCGAGCTGCGCTCCCGCTCGCTGCCAGGTGTCAGCTTTGAGACCACCGAGATCACTCCCTCGATGCTGCCGGGGATCACCGTCGAGCCGGCCTTCCTCGGCCAGACGATCCCCGCAATCCGGCTGCGGGTCGACGACCCTGACACCATCGACGCCCCAGTTTTGGGCGTGCATCTTCTCGACGTGATGTCGACGCAGGCCAACACAGCTGGCGCGACGTTTCTCAGTCGACCAGCGTGGCTGAATCAACTGTCGGGGAACGCCGTCCTTCGCGCCGCGATCGAATCTGGCAACGTCGATGTAGAGACAGTGGTAGCCACCCAAGAGGCCCAGCGAGCTGCAAACATAACAGTCCCCGCCGCCGCATTGCTCTACGAGTAGGTCGACATGCCAGACCCTCGTCCAACTCGGAGGGCAAAATTGCGGCGGAGCCCGCAGGGTTCCCAGACGCTGCCCCGCAGAGATCAGAGCCGGTCAGACGGCGGCGGAATCCTTTTTGGCTAGGTACTCGCTGAGCTTTTGATCGGCGTGTTCGCCGAAGAGGATCCAGGCGACTTCGGCTAGACCTTCGCCTTCTCGAATCTTGTCGTTGCGGACCACGAGATCGATCTTGGAGCGGCGCAACATGAAGTCTTCAAGTTGGGTGATCATCTCGTGACGAGCAGCGTGATAGAGCTCAACGCGCAGGTAGTCAGCGCTTGCCAAGATGTCTTGGCCCATCGCTGGGTCGGCTCGGATGTCATCGAGCATGGCGAATGCTCGCCGACCGTACCGGCGCCAGAGGCGTTCGCTGAGGGGTTCAACCCCCTTCTTATGCCGTAGGTCGTCGAGCTTCATTCGCTTCGCTTGGCGCATGAAGTCGTTGCGCACACCCTCTTCGGGTTCTCCGAACCAGTCACCAAGGTCTTCTTCAAGGTGAAAGCCGAGGCGCTCCGCTTCGATCGCGACCTCCTCGCCAACGTTGAGACAGTCGGTGATCTTGCCCCCGAAGATTGTGATGATCCGCCGGTCGTTGTCGAGGTCGATCTCATGCTTTCGAGACAGCTTGGTCCAGTCGATGTGGTCTCGGTTGTCACCATCGTTGGGGACCACAAGTGGTCGAACTCCAACGCGCTCGGCGATGATGTCGGCTCTTGTGAGCGGTGCGATCAGGTCGAGCCGGGAATTGATTTGTTCGAGTAGGAAATCGCGATCTTCGTCAGTTACTTCTGTAACCGGGCTATCGACGCGGGTATCGGTGGTTCCAATGACCGAACGACGCCCCATTGGGATGACGTAGA
>CAYUKM010000119.1:0-8598 GCA_964445255.1 uncultured Acidimicrobiales bacterium | reverse complement strand
TCAACGCGTTCAAGACCTACACCCACAACGGCGGCCCGGAGTGGCGACTCGATGATGCCACCGGCAACGCCTATTTCGAGAAGGTCCAAGAGGTCGGCGTACCGATCGTGGCCGTGCACAAAGGCCTGTCGGGAAACAACCCTGCGTCATCGCCCGCTGATGTTGGGCCCGCAGCCGTCAACCATCCCGACGTCGACATCTTGGTGTACCACTCCGGCTACGAGAACAGCTTCACGGAAGGCCCGTACTCTCGGGAAAACGACTTCGGCGTCAACCGGCTGATTACCTCGGTGCTCGACGCTGGCAGCCCGGGCAACGTGTACGCCGAACTGGGCTCGACATGGCGCAACGTCATGGCAAGCCCAAACGAAGCCGCACATCTCATCGGCAAGCTCCTGGTGCACATCGGTGAGGACAACATCTTGTGGGGCACCGACTCCCTTTGGTACGGGAACCCCCAAGACCAAATCCAGCTGTTCCGGGCACTACAGATCTCCGAAGAGTTCCAAGAAGAGTTCGGCTACCCGGCGCTCACCGACGAGATCAAGGCCAAGATATTCGGCGGCAACGCGGCGAGGGTCTTCGGGGTCGACCTACCCGAGGTCGCGTGCGGCATCGACGAAACCGCCATCGAACAACTCCGCGCCGAACGCGAGATCAACTACCGCCCCACCACCAACCGCACCTACCAAGAACTCGGCTGGCAGACCTACCAACGCGACTTCGGCCACAGGGCTTAGGAAATCTGTGGTCCGCTTTCCGCGGTAGCAGCTGGTTTCTGACCACAGATTTTCAAACTGGGATCTGTGGTCCGAAATGAGGCAAGAGCAACGGAAACCGACCACAGATTTTCGCGCTCTAGAATCAGGCCATGGCAACTTCACCTGGCTCCGTCGTCAAAATCAACGCACTCGAGATCCCACCCCAGGCGGGTGACGAGATCGTGAAGCGCTTTACGGCTCGCATGTCGAGCCTCGATGGGGTTGAAGGGTTCCAAGGTTTCGAGTTGCTTCGCCCCACAAGCGACACCGAGACCCGGTGGTTCGTCTACACCCGCTGGGCGGACCAAGCGTCATATGAAGCATGGCGAGACGGCGACCGCGCCACCCAAGCGCATGCAACACCAGAGGGCGAAGCTCCGAAGCCACCGGTCAGCATGGGCGCGGCGCTGCTCGAGTTCGAAGTTGAAGTAGCCAAGGGCTAAGCCCCCGGCAAGAACTCAGCCGTCGCCGTAGCGTTCCACAAGATGTCGGCGGAGCATGATGTTGATGAACAACAAGACGAGTCCCACAATCGCGAACAAGATGGCCGTCGTTTGAAAGTCCGTTGCTCGCTCGCCACCGATCAGCACCCAGCGGAACGCGAAGAAGATCGCCAGCAGGAAGAACCCCGGCGATGTTCCGGAGATGATCAACGCGTGACGAGTCCACGGGGGCGGGTCATCACCCGGGATCGACTCACCGGTCCGTTCAAAGCTCATCACATCCAGACTGTCACCGAACGCCGTTGGAAGACGGTCGCGACCGCGAGGATTCACTATTTGTTCTGCGAGGTTCAGCCATCAACAGACCTGATGGAAAGCGGACTTTACGGAAAGTACCCTTGACATAATGGAAAGGAGTCTTTACAGTCATCCGTATGGCGAATTCAGCAGAAAACTCACATGTTTCAGAATCAACGGGCAGGACGGAGTTCGAGAAGAACATCGGCAGCCAGTACTTCCGAGAGGCGGCGTGGCCAATGGCTGGCTATGTCGTGACGATCCTCTTGCTCACAACGCTCGTTGACCTCGAGACTGCGGGAGCGTGGAAGTACCTGGTCGTGCTCATTCCGATCATCCCGGCCTTGTTCTTCATGCGAGCCGTCGTGCGACATTTCGGACGGATCGACGAGATGCATCGCGAAGCCCAGCTTGAATCGCTGGCCGTTAGCTTCGGGCTCACCGTGATCGCAGTCGTCACCCTAGGCTTCCTCTCGATCGCAGGGTTGAACACCGACCCATGGGGTCCATGGGTGATCTTCAGCATCGGCATGGCCACTTGGCTCGTCGACACCACCCGCCGAGGCTTACCCCTCTCATGAACAACCGCATCAAAGAAGTGCGGGCAGCCCGCTCGCTCAGCCAAGCCGCCCTCGGCGACCTGCTCGGCGTCTCGCGCCAAACCGTGAACGCCATCGAAAACGGCCGCTACGACCCCAGCCTGCCATTGGCCTTCAAACTGGCGTCAGTGTTCGACGAGCCAATCGAGGCCCTCTTCATCCCCGACGACGCCGAGGTTGAAGTCGCTGGCTGACCCCGGCGCTATGCGAGGAAGTCGATGATGCGGTTGACGCCTTCACCGAGGTCATCGTCGCCAAGGGCGAAGCTGAGGCGAGCCGAACCGCCCGCGCCGAAGGCTTCGCCGGGAACGATGGCGACCTTGGCCTGATCGAGAAGCGCAGCAGCGAGATCGAGCGTGGTGTCGATCTGGGTGCCGCCGATGTTGCGGCCAAGCACTCCTTCAAAGCTTGGGTAGGCGTAGAACGCACCACCGGGTTCGGCGATCTCGACACCATCGATTCCCGACAGCATCGAGAACATGTTCTTGCGGCGGCGGTCGAAGTGCTCACGCATCTCGTAGACCGGGTCGAGTGGGCCAGACACGGCGGCGAGCGCCGCGCGTTGAGACACATTGCTGACGTTGCTCGTCACGTGACTCTGGAGGTTCGCGGCGGCCTTGATCACGTCGGCTGGGCCGACCATCCATCCCACTCGCCAACCGGTCATCGCAAACGTCTTCGCGACACCGTTGAGGATCAGGCAGCGGTCGGCTATCTCCGGCACGACCACGGGCATCGAGTGATGCTCGTTGTCGCCATAGACCAGATGCTCGTAGATCTCGTCGGTCACGACCCAAATCCCGTGCTCGGCCGCCCACTTACCGATGGCCTCGATCTCGTCGCGTGTGTAGATCGCTCCGGTCGGGTTCGATGGCGACACGAATAGCAACGCCTTGGTCTTGTCGGTGCGAACGGCTTCGAGCTGTTCGACGGTGACCTTCCAACCGGACTCGACCGTCGACAGGACCGTCACCGCGGATGCACCGGTGAGGCCGATGGCCTCGGGGTAGGTGGTCCAGTACGGGGTGGGGACGATCATCTCGTCGCCCGGGTCGAGCAGAACCGCAAAGGTATTCGCCACGGCGTGCTTGCCGCCGTTGGTGACCAACACGTTGGACGCTTCGCACTGGAAACCGAAGTCTCGGCCGGTCTTTTCGGCGATCGCTTCACGTAGTACCGGCAGGCCGGCGGCTGGTGAGTACTTGTGGTTCACCGGGTCGTTGCAAGCGGCAACCGCTGCCTCGACGATGTGTGCAGGTGTCGGGAAGTCGGGCTCGCCAGCGCCGAATCCGATGACGGGCTCGCCGGCGGCCTTTAGTGCCTTGGCCTTCGCGGTGATTGCCAGAGTCGCTGACTCTTGAATTGCGCCAATCCGATCCGAAATGCGAGCACCCATGAAACACTCCCGTGAAACTTGTCTCTTTAATCGTGATTCGGCGCGTATTCGCCGATTCACCCTGCGAAACTATCGGCTATGAGTGCAATCCCAGACATCACGATTCCCGAGTCCATGCTTCCCTCCGACGGGCGTTTCGGTTCGGGGCCATCAAAGGTCCGGTCCGAGGCCGTCGCCGCACTCGCAGCCGAAGCCGACGACTTCCTCGGGACCAGCCATCGCCAAGACACGGTGAAGCTTGTTGTCGCAGCACTTCGCAATGGGCTACTCGAGTTCTTCGATGCCCCCGATGGCTACCAGATCCTCCTCGGCAACGGCGGAGCCACGCTGTTCTGGGACGCGGCGACGTTCGGCCTGATCGAGAACTCCGCTCAAATGCTCGTTTCGGGTGAGTTCTCCAGCAAGTTCGCCAAGGCCGTCACCCTGGCACCTCACCTCGGCGATCCCGACGTGATCGAGGGCGACTTCGGCACCGCCCCAGCAATGTCTCCGAACCCCGACGTCGACGCCTATTGCTACCCACACAACGAAACCTCCACCGGCGTCCAGTTCCCCGTTGAGCGCCCGGACGCCGACGGCCTCGTGCTCGTCGACGCCACTTCGGGGGGCGGCGGTCTCCGGTTCAATCCAGCGAACACCGACGCCTACTACTTCGCTCCACAGAAGTGCTTCAGTTCAGATGGCGGCCTGTGGCTCGCGCTGTGCTCCCCCGCTGCGATGGAACGAATCGACAAACTCTGCTCGGGTGATCGCTGGATGCCAGAGATCCTCAACCTGAAGACCGCCAAGGACAACTCGCTCAAAGATCAGACCTACAACACCCCGGCGCTCGCCACCATCTACCTCGCGCTCAAGTACACCGAGTGGTGCAACGAGAACGGTGGCCTCGAGTTCGCAGCGAAGCGTTCCGACCAATCCGCAGACACGCTCTACGGCTGGGCCGAGGCAAGCGACTTCGCTACGCCATACGTGCAGAACCCAGACCATCGCAGTCGTGTGGTCGCGACCATCGACCTCGACGACGCCATCGATGCCAACACCGTGGTCGCGGTTCTCCGCGCCAACGGCATCCTTGACACCGGTGGCTACCGCAAGCTGGGACGCAACCAGATGCGCGTGTCGATGATGCCGTCGGTCGAACCCTCAGATATCGAGGCGCTCACCCAGAGCATCGATCACGTTGTGAGCGAGCTGAGCTAGCCAGCCACCTGATCGCGAAGGTCGATCCCGCGAGGAGCATCCGAGCGGATTGGCACAAAAGGCTCAACGCCTTCGAAGAGCTCTTTGAGATCCTCTTTGTTCAAGGTCTCGTGCTCGATGAGTGCTTCGGCCATCCGGTCGAGCAACGAACGGTGCAGTTCAAGGACCTGCCGAGCCTCGTCAGCCGCGCGATCGACCAACAGTTGGACGTCTTCATCGATTCGGCTCGCGATCACATCGGAGTAGTTCTGGGCCGTGCCTGCGGCATAGGACTCGCCAACGCCAACACCGAACTTCTGCAACCCGAGCGTCGGGCTCATACCGAAGTTCGTCACCATGTTCCGTGCAATCGCTGTCACCCGCTCGATATCGTTCGCCGCGCCAGTGGTCGGGTCACCGAAGATCATTTCCTCGGCGATGCGTCCGCCGAGCAACATGGCCATCTCGTCGCCCAGCTCGGAGCGAGACATCAAGACTTTGTCCTTCTCCGGCAGCGCCAAGGTCCAACCGAGAGCCTTGCCGCGAGCGATGATCGAAACCTTGTGGATAGGGTCAGCTCCGGGGAGCACATGTCCAACAATTGCGTGGCCAGCCTCGTGGTACGCGATGATCAGCTTCTCTTTGTCTGACAGCGTTCCCGCACTCTTTTCTGGACCGGCGATCACTCGGTCGAGGGCATCGTCGAGCTCCACATGTCCAATGGCGTCCTTGCCGCGGCGTGCGCTCAGCAATGCAGCTTCGTTCAACAGGTTGGCGAGGTCAGCTCCAGTGAATCCCGGGGTGCGACGGGCGATCGTCTCGATGTTGACGTCTTTGGCGAGCGGCTTACTCTTGGCGTGGACTGCGGCAATCTCTCGACGACCTGCAAGATCAGGACGTTCAACGGCGATCTGTCGATCGAAGCGGCCAGGACGCAGCAGCGCCTTATCCAAGATGTCTGGGCGGTTCGTCGCAGCGATGAAGATCACGCCGGTCTCCACGTCAAACCCATCCATCTCCACCAACAACTGGTTGAGTGTCTGTTCACGTTCCTGATTCGCAGCACCAGGTCCGCCGCCACCGCGGTGGCGTCCAACGGCGTCGATCTCGTCGACGAAGATAATCGCGGGTGCTTCTTTGCGAGCCTGTTCGAACAGGTCACGAACACGACTTGCGCCAACGCCCGCGAACATCTCAACGAAGTCTGAACCCGACAGGCTGAAGAAGGGCACGCCAGCTTCACCAGCAACGGCACGAGCCAAAAGGGTCTTGCCGGTTCCGGGCGGACCGTAGAGCAGAACACCCTTGGGAATCTTCGCCCCCACTTCTTGGAAACGCTTGGGGTTAGCGAGGAACTCGCGGATTTCACCCAACTCGACCAGGGCTTCCTGAGCTCCAGCGACATCGGCAAAGGTGACGTCTTGCAGCGCACTGGCTTGCTTACGAGTCTTTGCGGTGAACTTCTTTCGTTCCCGCTTGCCACCATTCATCCGAGCGAGAATCACCCATACCAACACGATCATGAGGGCGATAGGTACTGCCGTTCTGAGGACAACAGCCCAGTCGATGCCAGCGTCGGGCGCAGCAAGGGTCGATACCTCGATCGCAGGCCTCGAATCCAAGAGGATCTCTGTGAAGTCATCGGTGAACCCTGGGGGCACGATCGATCGGAAAGGCTCACCAACCGACGGAACAGCGCGCACAGTGCTCGATCCATTGGTGAACTCGATTGATTCAACGAGACCCTCGTCCACCATCATCACAAGGACACCGAAGTCCTCGACCGGAGTGGTGTCTGCTGCCGGATCGTCTTGGAAGGTCACGAAGACGAGCACCGCGCTGGCGAGGGCTAGCAGTACGAGAAGAATGCGGGTGCGCTGAGAACTGGTCACATTCGCGATGGTACGTCTCGAAACGGCCCTGGAGACATAGCCCATTCGACTCAGGAGTATGTGTAGAGCCTAATTTTTCAGGGTCTTCTAGCGCCGACCCTTCTTATGTCGTCGCGAACTTTGGCGCGACCCCTGGGAGCGCTCGCGCTCGACGAGGCGTCGTTCCGTGTCGGCTAGTTCCTCGGCCATGGCCCCGAATCGTTCGAGGCGTCGGGGGTCGATTTCGCCGCTGTCAACGGCTGCCCGCACCGCACATCCTGGCTCCGAACCGTGGGAGCAATCATTGAATCGGCAATCGTCTGCTGTGGCGATGATGTCGGTAAACACTCGACGCAGCGCATCCTCAGCGTCCCACAGGCCAACGGCACGCACCCCGGGGGTGTCGATAAGGACCCCACCCCCGGGCAGAACCAACAGATCTCGAGTGATCGTCGTGTGACGACCCTTCGCATCACCGCGCCGGACCTCTTGGGTCTCCTGCACTGATTCGTCCATCAGCGCGTTGACGAGCGTCGACTTCCCCGCTCCTGACTCGCCGAGCAGGGTTCCGGATTTATTGGGCGCGAGCAGCTCACGGATCCGGTCCAACCCCTGTCCATCTACACTGCTCGCCACAACGACCTCGACGTCGTCGGCTACCGCCCGTACGACATCGCGAAGTTCATCGATCTCGCTTGTTTCGGCGAGATCCGCCTTGGTCAACACGACCACAGGCGTGGCACCAGAGTTCCAGACCAGTACCAAAAAGCGCTCCAGCTTCCCTGCTCGAAACGGCCGATCGAAGCCATGTACTAAGAATCCAACGTCTACGTTCGCCGAGAGGGGTTGTTCCTCTTCTCGCTCGCCTGGATCACGCCGAACTAGCGCTGTTTGACGGTCGAGGATCTGATCGATCCGCCAGAGATCGTCGTCATCACCTGGGCTGACCGCTACCCAATCACCGGTGACGGGCGCGATCTCGGCCTGAGATCGCTGGGAATCAGAGACCGCTCGGACCAAACCATCTTCGCCATCACCGATGAGCACATCACACTCACCGCGCTCGACCCGTTGGATCCGGCCGGGTACGCCAGTCGGTGGTTTAGGAACTTCTGACCAGCGGTGATCCCAATCGGTATCCCAGCCCAAATGAAAGAGTTCGGAACGTTCCACGAATTCCACTCTAGTTTCTGATGAAAATGCGACGATACCAAGTGCAGATAGTTGTCAAAGACCGACATCACTACTGCTCAGAGCGAGAATAGAAACATTCGCTAAAAGAGGTGCTTTTTCTCGCAAATCCCTAAGGTTGAAACGTTTAGAAGCTCATGCAACACATGCAATTCGTGAACACAAGTTCGCATACCGCAACAATGCAAAAAGGACAGCCGTCATGACGGACTCCGATACCAAAAAGTCCAAAAAGTCCGCCGAGACCGACAGCTTTGGTGAGCGGGTCTCGTTTAGCAGCGCCTGGATGGCCGGAGCGCTCGGTGCCGCTCTCGCGCTCGCTGTGGGCGAGCTATTCGATCGTTTGAGTTCCCAGCTGACGTCACTCGTCATTGGGGTCGGCAACCTGTTTGTCGACATCACTCCAGGCGATGTGGTCGCCACGAGTATCAACACACTCGGCCCGCTACAAAAGCCGCTTCTTGTCGGTGGCATCACCATCGGCGCAATCGCCCTCGGCGGATTCCTCGGAACTCGCAGCCGAAACTCGATTACACCAATCCTCGTCGGATTCGGCATCTTTGGACTCTTTGGTGGCTGGGCAGCAGGACGCGGCGAACTCACCTCCCTCGGGTTCTCGTTCGTTGCCGCAATCATCGCCTCTGCTATCGGTGCAGCTGTCGCGATTGCACTGCTACATCTCGCTGGCATACGGGGCGAAGCGGCCGACGACAAAACGGTCGTTCCAGGGACGCCGCTTAGCCAAGCGACAGGTCGCCGACAGGCGATCGCCTTCGGCGGTGCTGCTGCCGGGGCCATCGCGCTAACCGGTGCCAGCCGAATCGGCCGCACCAGCGCTGCCGAATTGGCCCGAGAGAACAT
>CAYUKM010000118.1:0-8624 GCA_964445255.1 uncultured Acidimicrobiales bacterium | reverse complement strand
TATGGGGGCCCGGCCAGTTCTTCAGCGCGGGTTCGGTAGCGCTCGGAATTCCTGTTGCGCTCGGGATTGTCGGTTATCTGATCTGGGAAGGTGTGTACGAGGTCTCGCACTCCCGACGGTGGCCAGCCGCGGTTGCGTTGGTGTTTCGTGGAGTTCTCTCCGGCGCGGCAGCGTTCGCGCTGGTCGCCTTTGTGATCGGCATCGGTGACGGAGCTCGCCGCTGGGTGGGCCTGGTTTCGATCTTGTGGTTCGTGCTCCTCGCTCTCCACCACGGGCTCCGAGCAATGCTACGAAGCAACCTCAGTCGAGTGATCGTTGCCGGCAATCCAGAACAAGCGGTGGCCATGCGAGATCTTCTTGCTGCCGACCGTCGTCGCGCCCACCATGTTCTCGGGTTTGTGGTCGACGACCCGGCTAACTGTAAGTGGAGCACGTCAGCGAAAGCTCGCGCTCGGAGCCCTGAGGGGCACCGCGATTCTGAACTCGGTTCGATCGACGACCTCCCCCGACTGGTCGAGGTATACAACGCCGACCAGGTGATCTTCTGCATGGGAGGACTCACCGGAGGTCGTTTCGCCCAGGTCGCCCGCTCGCTCAGCCGGATGGGTGTTGATGTGGCGATGACCGGTATTGGAGACGTTGCACCTCGCCGAGTAGCAATCAGTCACATCGAGGGGCGCCCGATCGTTTCGATCGCTCCATCGACGGCGTCCCCATGGCAGTTGGGAGTAAAGCGGCTCGTCGACATCGTGATCTCTGGTGCCCTGTTGGTGCTGTTGGCACCGCTGTTCGGTGTTGTTGCGCTGCTCATTCGCGTCGTGGACGGCAACTCGCCCATCTTCTCGCAACGACGTGTCGGCAAGGGCGGCCAGGTGTTTACGATCTTCAAGTTCCAGACTATGGTCGCCGACGCTGAGCAGCTCAAGATCGACCTCAGGAACGAATACGACGGACCCATCTTCAAAATGGAACGAGATCCGCGGATCACCCGCATCGGTGGTTTCCTACGGAAAACGTCGATCGATGAGTTGCCACAGCTCTTCAACGTTTGGCGCGGCGACATGAGCCTCGTCGGACCGCGTCCGTTCGTCGAGGCGGAGGTGTACGCGGCTCCCGATGCGTTCCGTCAACGAGAGGCTGTCACTCCAGGTATGACCGGAGCATGGCAGGTGTCGGGACGATCTGACACCGACTTCGACGAGTTGGAAGAGCTCGATCGCTGGTACGTCGATAACTGGTCGCTCGGCGAGGATTTAGGCATTCTCGCCAAGACCGTTCCGGCTGTGCTCCGCCAGAAGGGCGCCCGTTAGTCGCTGGTCACTTCGGGTTCGAAGTCCTCGGGCTTTGGAGGATCGAAGCGAACGTCAAGGGCCATCCAGAGGGTGTGGCTGAGCGGCACGAAAATCGGAATGGCGAGCAATCCAACAACCAGCGGTATGCCGAGTGCGACCAGCACGCTTCTACCGAGTGACGCCAGAACGAGCATCGCGGTTAACGCGACCCCACCGATGAGTGCATAGGTGACGATGAGGGCTCCAAGGAAGTATCCGTATTCGCGGCTGAAGCGGTATCGGCAGTTCGTACAGACCTTCTGCTGGGTGAGCCCGTGGTAGACCCTGCCCTCGCCGCAGTTCGGGCACCTGCGTTTGATCGCCCTGTTGAGCAGGGTGGCGGTGCCAAGAGAACTCACACGACCCACTGTAGGGATTTTGCGGCTATCCGATTGACCGTACAAATATTATTAATTGTTTGGTCTCATTTTCTGGCCTGATTCTTACTTCCAGCCGTAAGTTCGCTTGCAACACCAAGAGCAGGAGAGGAACCGATGAGCGAGAACTGGGGATTTCGAAGGCGCCACCACAACCGTTGTGGGGCTGCCCGGTGCGCTCGCGGTGTCGAGCGGGCAAGCCGCAGAGGTATTAGCGATATTGAACCTGGCGGAATCCGGGGACTACATCGTGGTGTCGTCATCGTTGTACGGCGGCACCTACAACCTGTTCCACTACACGTTGCCGAAGATGGGGATCACTGGGACCAGGCTCCTACATCATCAAGGCCAGAGTGCAGTTGCTTCGTGATCTCGGCCCGGCGGTCGCGCCGATGAACGCGTTCTTGTTCCTTCAAGAGGTGGAGACGCTGAGTTTGCGAATGGAACGTCACTTCGAGAACGCCCAGAAGGTGGCGGAGTATCTCGACGGTCACGACAAGGTTGAGGCGGTCGCCTACGCGGACCTCGAGGCGGGCTTCGCCGCCCTCGACGCTTGAGCGACCTCTTCTAACCCGATCGGGTTGGGTGAGTTCCACCGGCCCTTCCCTCAAGGAGAGTCTTCCTTGAGCGATGATTGAGGTATGCACGAGCGCGCTGGACAATCCGCACAACCCGATGACCTGATCGATGTCGATCAGGTCATCTCTGCCTACTACGACAACCAACCCGATCCCTCGGACGTCTCCCAGCGAGTGGAGTTCGGTACGTCGGGTCATCGAGGAACGTCGCTAAACACGTCGTTCAACGAGGCGCACATCGCAGCGACCACCCAGGCCATAATCGAATATCGCGCGGCGCAGGACACGACTGGTCCGCTGTTCTTGGGCAAGGACACCCATTGCTTGAGCGGGCCCGCAACCGAGACGGCGCTCGAAGTGCTCGCGGGAAATGGCGTCCCAACGATGATCGACAGCGCGGGCCGGTTCACCCCGACGCCCGCGGTGAGCCACGCCATCCTTGGCTACAACCGGGCAAGTGGCGCGGGCAAGGCCGATGGCATCATCGTTACCCCTTCGCACAACCCGCCCCAAGATGGTGGGTTTAAGTACAACCCGCCCCACGGTGGCCCGGCAGACAGCGACGCGACGTCATGGATCGCGGATCGCGCAAACCAACTACTCGAGGCGGGCAACGACGGTGTGGTGCGAGTGTCCTTGGACGAGGCTCGTGCTGCTGACACGACACAGGCATATGAGTTCATGGGGAACTATGTTTCCGACCTCGGGTCCGTGCTCAACCTCGACGCGATTCGTGAGGTTGGTGTGCGAATTGGCGCTGACCCGATGGGGGGAGCCGCAGTGGACTACTGGGGCGCGATCGGTGAGCATTTCAACCTCGACCTCACGGTCGTAAACCCCGAGGTCGACCCGACCTGGCGATTCATGACCCTCGATTGGGACGGCAAGGTCCGTATGGATTGCTCGTCGCCGAACGCGATGGCCTCGCTCGTTGCTGCACGCGAGAAGTTCGACATCTCCACCGGAAACGACGCCGACGCGGACCGCCACGGCATCGTCACCCCCGACCACGGGCTGATGAACCCGAACCACTTCCTTGCCGTGGCGATCGACTACCTCTTCGCGAACCGTCCGCGCTGGGGCACCGACACGGCGATCGGTAAGACACTGGTGTCATCCTCGATGATCGATCGCGTCGCCAAAGCGCTTGGCCGCACGCTGATCGAGGTACCCGTCGGGTTTAAGTGGTTCGTCCCGGGTCTGATCGATGGTTCGGTGGGCTTCGGTGGCGAAGAATCCGCTGGCGCATCGTTCTTGCGCCACGACGGCTCGGTATGGAGCACCGACAAAGATGGTCTGATCCTGGGCTTGCTTGCGTCAGAGATCCAGGCAGTGACTGGCAAGAGTCCAAGTGAGCGATACGCCGAGCTCACCGCACAGTACGGCGCCCCGGCCTACGCCCGTATCGATGCGCCTGCTACTCGTGAGCAAAAGGCCACACTCAAGGGCCTCCAGCCAAGCGATGTATCCGCCACCGAGGTCGCTGGCGAACCGATCACGGGAACATTCACCGATGCACCTGGAAATGGTGCAGCAATCGGGGGACTGAAGGTTCAGACCGAGAACGCCTGGTTTGCTGCTCGCCCATCGGGCACCGAAGACGTCTACAAGATCTACGCCGAGAGCTTCCAGGGGGCAGATCACCTCGCACAAGTCCAACAAGAAGCGAAGGCCCTCGTCGACGGCGTATTGGGTTAGGTCATCACATCGGCTACTGGATGTACCCAACTAGTCCATAAGACCAATGCGAGCCGCACATTCTGAACGTCGATAGCCAAATTTCTCGACTGGTGTTAGCGGGGATACTAGAATCAACAAAAGTGTGCGGCGAGCAACCACTTTGTGTTGTATTTTCAAAAGGAAAAGGCGTTGAACTTCCGATTGCGTGTTTTTGTAGTAGTTCTACTCTTTACAGTGGTTGCGACAGGTGGATTGATCGTGTTGCAGGCGTTCTCAACTCCGCCAGCGCAAGCAGCGGCCGGTGACGGCGTCTTCATCGATCACCCGGGGCTGGTCCCAGATGAGCCCGAGCGGGGCTACCCAAGAATTCTGACGACACCGTTCAACAATGGGACCCCGCGCCAAACACTCGCAGTGGATCTCATTGGGCCATACATCGTTTCTGGCGGTGACTTCCATCGGATCGAGCTACAAAACGGGAACGTCATCAATCAGCGCTATCTAGCGGTCTTCGACACCCGAGATCAGTCACTTGCATGTTCGAATCTCGACGTCGACGATGAAATCTTTGCGTTCGCTCCTGGACCCCGACCAAACACGATGATCATGGCGGGAAGCTTCAAGAACGTCAACGGTGCCGATGGTGTGCAGCGCATTCGAAACCGAATCGCTCTCGTCGATCTGGATACGTGTTTGGTCGACCGAAACTGGATTGTGGAGGACCTGAACTTTCGGGTCACGGAGTTGGCTGTTACTGGAAATCGTCTCTTCATTGCAGGCGATTTCACGTCGATCGAAGGCACCGGCATCGACCACATCGCCGAGGTTTCGCTCGACACAGGAGAGCTCAACAGAAACTTCGATCCCAACTTCCGCAATGCCGAGACCCGAGCGGTTGTCGGCATGGAGGCTTCCCCCGACGGTACGCGACTCGCGATCGTGCACCGGGCGACACAAATTATGGGCGTCAACCTTCGAGGGACTGCGATCTTCAATATCTCCGACCCGAATCGGATCCGTCTGACCGGGCATCGCATGGATCCGAACTCGGGAGTTGGTGATGGTAGAGGACGCCCCTTCGAGCGTTACGACCTAATCCAAGATGGCACGATCTCGCCAGACTTCTCGACGATCGTGCTCGTGCAAGGACCTGGAACAGAACAGGACTACGTCACCGCTTTCCCGACCGTCGAGCGACAGACCGATGAGAGGTGGCAGCTGTTCATCCGTGACACCACCTTCTCGGCTGCGGCAAGTAACGACGTTGTGTACATAGCCGGACATTTCTGCAAAATCGACGAAGGGCCCGGCAACGCTCGCGTCCTCGAGCCCTTTGGCGGGCCGAACGTGTGTGACGGCGCAGAAGAGCGTGATGGCGTGTTCCGCACCCAAATGGCGGCGCTCGACCTAGACGATGGCACCCCACTCAATTGGAACCCTGGGAATACCGCACAGGTTGGCGGTCGGGCGCTGACGGTCGTCAACCGCGGCCTGCTCTTTGGTTTCGATGGTGATCGCACCGCCACCATCCGGACGGGCACCACTGCCTTCTATGACTTTGGACCGCAGCAGGAGCCGACTCCGCCTCCACCGCCGACCCCAGCATCGGTGACCTGCTCGGCGACTTTGGCTGGCAACTCCGTAGAGCTCCGTTGGACCGCCAACGATGCCGCGACCCAGTCTGTGCGGTTGAACGGGTCGTGGGTAACGACGGTGGGAGACGGAGTCTCGTCGTTTACGCACGCTCCTGGTCCTGGTACGCACGAGTATGTGGTTCGTTTACGTGACGGTGGTCAAACCAGAAACATCACGTGTAATCCGAGCCCCGTCACCGTGGGGGCGACCCCAGCGCCTGCCCCAGCACCGCCTCCCGGTGGAGCGCTGACATGCACGTCGCAGGTGGTTGGGAATCAACTGGTCCTGACGTGGACCGGCAATACTTCCGATTCCCAGGTCGTGCGCCGAAACGGCGGTTGGGTCGCAACACTCGATGGCGGAGCCACTACGTATTCGACGACGGTTACCAACGGCAACTATTTGATTCGTGTTCGTATCGGTGGAGCTACCACCGACATTGTTTGTCAGCCAGGTGGCGCGACTCCCGCGCCCGCCCCCAACCCGGTCAATGTCGCGCTGGGCCGAACCACGAGCCAGTCGTCGACAGGTTTCGGAGGCGTTTCTTCGCGAGCCGTCGATGGCAATACGTCTGGAGTATTTCGAGATGACTCGGTAACCCACACGGTTGGGGACACGTTTGAACCATGGTGGCAGGTCGACCTTGGGGCGCGGTCGAGCCTTTCGACCATCGAGCTTTGGAACCGTACCGATGGATGTTGTACCCAGCGACTCGACGATGCGGTCGTGTTCGTCTCCGACACCAATATGGCCGGTCGCAGTATTGCTAACCTCGAAGGCGATCCATCGGTCACTTCCTACGATCTGAACGGTGTGCTCGGCCGGCTCACCACTATCGATGCCGACACGGCGGGTCGCTACGTGCGGGTACATCTGCGAGGAACTGCCACCCTCTCACTAGCCGAGGTACGGGTCTTCAACTGATCTTTCCCGGGCTCACACCACAAGCTTTTCGACGCGGTCAACAAGATGGTCGGCGGCGGCTTTGAGCGCTGCGCCGCCGGCGGTGTCGGCGAACGCGGAGAGGGCGTCGGTCGCGCTTTGGGCGTAGCGCTTGGCGTCAGCATGAGCGCTCTTAAGTGCCCCACTAGCGCGGACGATCTCTCGCGCCTCGTCGCGTGCGGTGGTGTCGATTGGCCGACCGAGTAGCTGCTGAAGGTCCTTGCCGACCTCGCCATGTGCCATGGCGCGGATCACGGGCAGCGTATAAACGCCTTCGATCATGTCGTTGCCCGCAGGCTTGCCGAGCTCCTCGTCGGTGGCGGTGAGATCCAAGATGTCATCGACGACCTGGAAGGCCATGCCGTACGACCGCCCGAATACGGTGAGATGCTCGGTGACATCCTCCGGCAGTTCAGCCACGATGCCTCCGATTCGACAGGCGGCCGCCAGCAGCGAGGCCGTTTTGCCGTCGATCGACTTGAGGTACGACTCTTCGGAGCGGTCGACTCGATACAGGAATTCGAGTTCGCGGACTTGGCCGTCGCAGAGCTGGCTGATCGTCTTGGCCAATAGTCCGGCGACCTCTACGCCGAGCGATGCCGAAATCTCCGATGCTCGTCCGAGCAAGAAGTCTCCAGCGAGGATGGCCTGATGGTTCCCCCACTTGGAGTTCACCGATTCGACCGTGCGCCGTGTAGTGGCCGAATCCATGACATCGTCGTGGTACAGCGAACCTTGGTGAACCAACTCCACCGCGACGGCGCCGAGGATCACCTCATGGTCAGCCGGGGCAAAGTCTGACCGCGCTGAGGCGGCCGCCGTTATACAAAAACCTGGACGTACCCGTTTCCCGCCCGCGCTGATCAGGTGGGAAGCAACCTCTTGTAGGAGACCATTGTCGGTCTCTACGGATCGGTAAAGCTCTTCTTCCACTCGGTCAAGGTCGCTGACCAGAGTCGGTACCTCTTCGAGGGGACTCGCTGTAGCCACACCCTCATGTTAGGAACTCAGACCCAAAAGTGCCTGTTTGTGTGGGGTCAGTTTTCGCAGAAGGGAATGAATTCGTACTCTTGGGTGCTCACCACAAGAGAGAACCTGCCGAAAGGAATCTAACCAGCTACGTAACTCTCCTCGTTTCGCGAAGGTGTCGAGGGGTGGCCCGTGGCTAGACTTGGCAGGACTAGTCGCTTAAGGAGAAAACCTTGTTCGAGAGATTCACCGATCGGGCTCGCCGAGTCGTGGTGTTGGCACAAGAAGAAGCGCGCCTTTTGAACCACAACTACATCGGCACCGAGCACATTCTGCTCGGGTTGATCCATGAGGGGGAGGGCGTCGCGGCGAAAGCTCTAGAGTCGCTCGGTATCTCTCTTGAGGCTGTTCGCAGCCAAGTTGAGGAGATCATCGGTCAGGGCGGATCCTCACCATCAGGCCATATCCCATTCACTCCTCGTGCGAAGAAGGTGCTCGAACTGTCACTGCGCGAGGCGCTACAGCTCGGTCACAACTACATCGGCACCGAGCACATCTTGCTCGGACTCATTCGCGAAGGCGAAGGCGTTGCCGCTCAGGTACTCGTCAAACTTGGCGCAGACCTCTCCCGTGTTCGTCAGCAGGTCATCCAGCTGCTCAGCGGCTACTCCGGCCCTGGCGGCGGTTCGGCCGCTACCGGTGGCAGCGGCGACAAAGCTGGTGCAACCGCAGGTGGCGCAGGCGGCACCGATACGCAGTCGGGTTCGTTGGTTCTCGACCAGTTCGGCCGCAACCTCACCCAGGTCGCACGCGACAAGGGCCTCGACCCAGTCGTGGGTCGCTCCAAAGAGACCGAGCGGGTTATGCAGGTCCTGTCTCGCCGTTCGAAGAACAACCCTGTTCTCATCGGTGAGCCCGGCGTTGGCAAGACCGCAATCGTCGAGGGCCTCGCTCAAGCGATCGCGTCGGACAACGTCCCAGACACCATCCGTAACAAGCAGCTCTACACCCTCGACCTCGGCGCACTCGTCGCCGGTTCCCGCTACCGCGGTGACTTCGAGGAACGCCTCAAGAAGGTCCTCAAAGAGATCAAGACCCGCGGCGACATCATC
>CAYUKM010000117.1:4850-8655 GCA_964445255.1 uncultured Acidimicrobiales bacterium | reverse complement strand
CCCAATCAGGAGAACAATGGCCATCGAACTGCCCGGCACCTCGTATGCAGCGTCCCTCACCGAGGACGTTTCGCGGATGGATATCTACAACCGCTTGCTCAAGGACCGCATCGTCTTCCTCGGTACGGACGTAAACGACGAGATCGCCAACTACCTCACTGCGCAGATGTTGCACCTGGAAAGCCAGGACCCCGAGAAAGACATCTGGCTCTACATCAATTCACCCGGTGGTTCGGTCACCGCGGGTATGGCGATCTACGACACGATGCAATTCGTGCAACCCGACGTGGGCACCATCTGCATGGGCCTCGGAGCCTCGATGGGTCAGTTCCTGCTCGGTGCTGGCGCCAAGGGCAAGCGATACGCTCTGCCGCATGCCCGAGTCATGATGCACCAACCGCTCGGCGGCGTCCGCGGTCAGGCATCGGATATCAAGATCCAAGCTGAGCAAATGGCAGCGACCAAGAAGCTTCTCCAAGCCCTCATCGCTGAACACACCGGCCAAGATGTCGAGACCATCGAAGCCGACTCTGACCGTGACCGCTGGTTCACCGCCGAGGAAGCCAAGGAATACGGCATCATCGACAAGGTCATCGTTTCGCGAACGGACATCTAAAGCTGCAGGCTTAGCCGCCAGCGCCTGGGAACCCTGCGGGTTCCGTCGCGACTTTGGCGGCACACCTTCAGCCAACACCTTTCCCTTCAGGGGGAGCGTTCATTCGCCACAGCCCCTTTGTTCGACCAGCGCTGCCTAACCGGCAGGGGCTTTGCGTGTTCTTTAGGCCGTCTCTGCGACGGTCATGGCATGTCTCGTCGAAGCGTGATGTCTGTGGGAGCGCTCATGATCACGGTTGTTGCTCAGCGCTAGCCAGCCGCTTTGGCTCTCAGGTCGTCTATGCCTTCGGTGAGGGTGGGATAGCCGAAGAGGGCGGAGCCGCTGATAAATACGTTTGCTCCGGCTGCTGCTGCGTCGGCGATGGTGTCGGCGCTGATGCCGCCGTCTACTTCGATGTCGACGTCGGTCAGGCCTCGTTCATCGAGCATGGCGCGGATCTGGGCGATCTTTGGCTCCATGGTCTTGATATAGCTCTGGCCGCCGAAGCCGGGGTTTACCGTCATCACGAGCACCATGTCGACCAGGTCGAGCACGTGGGCGACGGCCTCGGCCGGTGTTGCCGGGTTCAGTGCGACCGCTGGCTTTGCGCCGAGCGTTCGGACGTTGGCGAGGGTGCGATGCAGGTGGGTCGACGTTTCGGCGTGGACGATGAGCATCTCGCAGCCAGCCTCGATGTATTCGGCGGCGAGCAGGTCGGGGTCGACCACCATGAGGTGCGCTTCGAACATGACGTCGGTGTAAGGCCGACAGGCTGCGATCACGTCAGCACCGAAGGTGAGGTTCGGGACGAAGTTGGCGTCCATCACATCCCACTGGATGCGATCGGCACCTGCTTCACCCAGACGTTTGCACGCCTCGCCCAGGTTTGCGAAGTCGGCGGGAAGTACGGAGGGCACGATCTCGATCTTGGGAGTCATAGATGTTGACGATAGACGCATTTGACGACCACACCTATCCTGCGTCGGTGGACAATGTGATCGAAGTCGAAATCGTACGCGCCGCAGACGGAGCGGCTGGGGTGGGTCATCACCCCGATGGCCGCGTCATGTTCATCGACGGCGCGCTCCCTGGCGAGCGGGTCAAGGCGGCGATCACCCAAGAACACAAGCGTCATCTGCGAGCCACCGCTCTCGACATCCTCGAGCCCTCGTCGGGAAGAATCTCACCTGTCTGCGCGACCCGCGACGCTGGTTGCGGGGGCTGTGATTTCGCCCATGCAGACCTCGCTACCCAACACCAGATCAAGGCCGCAGTAGTGCGAGATGCGTTGATCCGAATCGGCCGGCTCGCCCCTGACGTCGCGAACCGAGCGGTTGCACCGGAGGTGCTCACCGTCGACGAGCCATATCGGTATCGAACGACGGTGCGCGCCGCTATCAACGAGGGGCGGGCCTGCTATCGACGGGCCGGATCGCATGACATGGTCATCGCAGATGTTTGCCGGGTGTCCCATGAAGGTGTGGAGCAATTGCTCCAGGAACTTCGGTTCAGATCGTCTGCCGGTGACGAAGTCGTGATCCGGGTGAGCGCGGCAACCGGTGACCGGATGATCGTGATCGACGGCGATGCCGCCGAGGTGGAAGCGCCCGACGATGTCGTCATCGTCACCAAAGCAGAACTGGAGACCGGAAGGACCGCCGCAATTACCGAGCATGCTGCCGGGCGTGACTGGCAGATCTCGGCGGGCTCGTTCTTTCAACCAGGACCGGCGATCGCGACGCTGCTGACCGAGACGGTTGCTAGCCGGGTTGGTGACCTCGAAGGCTCCACGCTCGTCGACGCGTACGCCGGGGTGGGCTTGTTTGCCGGCTCCGTAGGCGCAACGGCTGAGGCGATTATCGCGATCGAACGAGCCGGTTCCTCCACGAGGGACTCCCGGGTCAACCTGGCCGAGCTTCCTGCTCGAGTGGTCGAAGCTGCTGTCGAAGACTGGGAACCCGAGCCGGCCGATGTCGTCATTGCTGACCCGGCTCGCGCCGGACTAGCAAAGGCCGGGGTCTCCGTGTTGGACCGTTGCGGTGCAGAGACCTTCGTTCTGGTTAGTTGCGACACCGGTTCGCTAGGTCGTGATGTCGGACTTCTCACCGCAGCCGGGTACACGTTGGAGGCGGTGGACCTTGTCGATGCGTTCGCCGACACGAGTCACATCGAGGTCGTGAGCACCCTCCGGCGCTAGTTGCCGGGTTCGCGAACTCGCAAAAGCCCTTCAAAACCAAGAAACTCCCCGCACGCAGCGCCTTTTCGAGGCGTGCGCACGGGGAGCTAACTAGGACCTAGTTGCGGTCGTGCTCTACGTTGAGGCGGTAGAAGGTGATGATGTCACCATCGTCGCCGTCACCGGTGTTGTTCTGGGTGTACGCACCAGCCTTGAAATACATCCACTCATCGGAACGGTCGTACCCACTGTCCAACTCGTCCATGTTGATTGTGGTGAGGCCGATAACTGGTCCGTTGTTGTCACCACGGCGGATAACGACACGTAGCAATTCGCCGTCGTTTTCGATCTCGTACGAGAACAGCTCGTTCAGTTCGATGCCGTTGGACGGATCATTGCAGTTTTCGTTGCCGATGATGTCGAAGTCGATATCGTCGCCGTTGCGAATCTCATGCGAGACGTAGATGCAGCCATGGCTGTGTCCTGGCAACTTGCGGTAATAGAGGCGAAGCGGTTCATCGTCACTAGCGTGAATTTGGCCGATGATCGTCCGGCCCGGATGGATACCATCGCCGGTGGTTGTGACCTTGTTGATCCGAAGTGTGGCTTCCAAGGTGCCGTTTCGACCTCCGTAGTCACCGCCGCTTGGCTGATAACCCAACGCCCAGTTGTTGGCGTTGGCGCCAGTCGTTGAAACATCGGTGTCTTGGCCTCGCAACATGCCGCGGAGCTCGCTGCGTACAAAGCTCGTTCCGCTGCTCGTACGCGCACCGTCGATACGGGTCTCGAATCGCAAGCCGCCGTCGGGAGCGGTGTAAAAGAACTCCCGAGAAGCATCGGAGATGTCGTCGTACTCAAACGGGTTGATTCGCTCGGAACGGTCTTCACCAGGACGTGGCGCAGGAGTATCGAGCGCCCACACACTCAGGTCGAAGTTGTCCTGAGGTGGCCTGTTTGGATCGAGATTAAAATCACCACGGGGCTCCGAAGGCGCCGGGTCTGGTTGTGGTTGTGGCGCCGGGTCTGGTTGTGGT
>CAYUKM010000117.1:0-4750 GCA_964445255.1 uncultured Acidimicrobiales bacterium | reverse complement strand
GTGGCGCCGGGTCTGGTTGTGGTTGTGGCGCCAGGTCTGAGCCCGCTCCGTCTTTGACTCGATCGATGCCAAAGGCCCGAACTTCGGCGATGTTTTGAATGTCAGAACCAGTGTTTGAGAAGACCTTGATGCGAACGAATCGGGCGTCGACGTCATCCACGTTGTAGATCTCCAGCCCAGTACCGTCTCCAGAGGACTCACCTTGGAAGACCAGGTCCCAATCTCCGCTCGTACCTTCGCGGGCCCGGATCTCGAAGCTGCTGACACGCTCGTCGCCGGCAGACCACGCAACGCCGACATCGTCGACTCGCTCAACGCGTCCAAGATCGATAAATACATTGCGATCCTCGCCGTGGCTTGCCCATCGCGTGCTTAGGTCGCCGTCGATCACGTTTGTTGGTGGGAAGCTTGACACGCCTTCCTCAAGCTCACCAGCGCCAACGGCAATGAATGATCCGTCAGCTGGGAGCTGTCGATCTGGATCTGGCGCTGGACTAGGCGCCTGCTGAGATCCGCTGACCTCGAAGTCGGCTTCTCGAGTTTCAATCGTGCCGTCATTCGTCGTAATTCGGGCGGTGATGCTGTGATCTCCGCCGCCGAGCTGGTCGGTGTCAAACGCTGCCGCGTCGCCATTGCTCTGTGAACCCGACAAGTCGTAGGGAGTGTGGCGCTCTGTTTGGAAGACCGAATTCGATCCATCTATGAAGAACTCAACAGTTGCGATGTCGCCCTCGTCTGAGACAAAGACGTACACGTCATCGTCGACGGTGGCACCGTCCAAACCTTCTGCGTTTGAACGATTCGCCGACGAGCTCACGAGCAGGTCGTATGGCCCTTCATTGGCCGATGCAGCAGTGCCAAACGCTGTAAATATTGCGATTCCTGCTGCGAGCAACAACAGGATCCGAACGGGCATTCGTAGGAAGCTCATGGGTCGACTTTCTATGGGAATTTGCAGCCGTCAAACCCCTCCGGGTGCGTGAATCGCACACTCGACAGCCGAGGACGTCACCATAGTCACGCTATGTATAGGACGCCTAATTGGTGAACCACGAAGCGTGGCTTAAACGCTTCTAGTTGCCAAAACATCCTCGAAAGTGGTCAAATCATCAGAAAATATCGCGTATGGAGTCACCCAAGCGCTAGGCCGCCATAGTTCGCCCGACTCATAAAAGCCCACTTTCCGGGACGTATTCTCGTAAGAGGGCGACCATCAGTCGCGCACAGTAGATCTTCAGGGAGGGTGATGCGTCTCTACGTGCCACACGGCGACAGCGGGAGATCAGTCGCGCTCGCTGTGGAGGACGACTCAGCCACGATCGGCGAGTTATGTGACGCGCTCGGCCTGGATCCGGGCCGAGGCTTGCTCGTGGACGGCGTGCCGATCGACGCGCACGTTCGGGTCGTTGACGCACCCTTCGTAGATGGGGCGACCGTCTCTTCGCCGGATGCCTTCGAGGAGTTTGGAGCCAGTGGGGAGCGTTGGTGGGTCGGTGTCACGGCAGGACCCGACGCCGGGGTAGTCCACCGTCTGCCCGAATCGGGTGTAGTCCGGGTCGGGCGCAACTCCGACACCGAACTCTCGGTCGACAACGACAGTGTGTCGGGAATGCACGCGGAGCTTCACTTCACTGATGAAGGAACAGAAATAATCGATCTTCGCTCGCGCAATGGCACCTGGATCGATGGCGAACAGGTCGCAAAGCCAACCCCAGTCCCCGAAGACCGGTCGGTCCGTCTTGGGTCGTCGGAAATTCGGGTTCGAGGATTCGACACCTCCGATCGACCGCTCGGATCAACGGCGGACCACGCCAACGACACCGGCCGAATCCTGCTTAACCGTCCACCGCGGCCGCCGATCCCTCCAACTCCTGCGCCGCTCACCCTCCCAGATCCCGTCGAGGATCGAGCGAATCCGAAGCTGTCCTTGGCCGCCCTTATCGTGCCCATCATTTTCGCGGCAGTGATGGTTCAGGTCACCGGGTCGCTTCGGTTCGCGCTGTTTGCACTGCTGTCCCCGCTCATGGCGATCGGTAACTACATCTCGGCTCGTCGCAAGGTGAAGGACGAACGAAAGACCGATGCGAGTACCCACGTAGCTGCGCTCTCCAAACTCGAGGAGGATCTGCGCGCCGGAATTGAACAGGAGCGACTGAGGCGCAAGCATCTCGGGCCCGACATGGTCGAGTTGCGCCGACGGGTTGAGGTCCCCTCGAACAGGCTGTGGGAACGCCGCGCAGCGGGAGACGACGCACTCACCGTACGCATCGGACGGGGCGAAATCCCGTGGACTCCTCCACTTGCGGAGAAGAGTCCAAAGCTCGAGGACATCGCCGACGACGTTCGTGAAGTGCTCGGTGAGTTCGGCACCATCGATGACATTGAACTGGTCGCCGATCTGCGTCTTGGCGTCCTCGGCATCCACGGCGACGGTGACCGGGCACGTGCACTGACCCGTGCTCTCGCGCTCCAAGTTGCGGTCAATCACGGGCCTGCGGACGTGCGCATTGCGGTGCTGACGAGCGAGGAGCGGGTCGGCGAATGGTCGTGGCTCGAATGGCTGCCTCATGCCGGATCCGATGAGGGCGGGCCGCCGTTGATCCTCCACGGTGACAGCGCTCGCCGGCTCGGCGATGCGATCCTCGAACAGTTCGAGGAGTCACCCTCCCACAAAGAGACGGTGCTACTCCCTCGCTGGCTGCTGCTCGTCGACGACATCTCGCTTGTTCACGAACGAGCGAGTTCCGTGCGCCAAATCCTGGAGAAGGTCGAGTCCGGAATCCACGGGGTAGTGCTGGCGGATCGAGTCGACCAGCTACCGGCTTCCACCGCAAAGGTGCTTGAGGTCGGCGGCGTAGACGGGAAGTGTTCACTCGGTCGCGTAGATGCGCGCGATGCCGACGGCACAGGCCTGGTCGACTCGGTATCTGTGGCAACAGCATCGGGGATCGCTCGCCGCATGGCCCGGTTCGAAGACCCCGAACTCGAGTTGATCGGTGGCGGGCTCCCAGAGGGGGTATCGATTCGAGACATCCTCTGCGCCCCCAACGCATCAGATGTTCTTGACCGGTGGCGAACTTCAGCAACCGATAACTCGCTCGGAGCACCGCTAGGGATCGGCCCCGAAGGTCCTCTAGTCATCGATATGACCGTCGACGGGCCTCACGGTTTGGTGGCCGGAACCACCGGCGCTGGTAAGTCCGAGCTCCTGAGGACGATGGTGATCGGCCTCGCGACCGAGCACTCGCCTGATGATCTCGTCTTTGTACTCGTTGACTACAAGGGTGGGTCAGCGTTCGACGTTTGTACGTCGTTGCCGCACGTTGTGGGCATCGTTACCGACCTTGACGAGCACTTGTCGCAGCGTGCGCTTCGTTCCCTCGACGCTGAATTGCATCATCGTGAGCTCGTCCTTCGAGATGCCGGAGCTAAGGACATCTTCGAGTACCGAGACATGGGGGCGCCGGCAGGACCCTTGCCTCGGCTGATGGTCGTCATTGACGAGTTCGCGACGCTTCGAGCTGAGCTCCCGGACTTCGTGTCCGCGCTGGTGGGCATTGCTCAGCGCGGTCGAAGCCTCGGCGTCCACCTCATTCTCGCGACCCAGCGGCCATCGGGCGCAGTCGACGCGAACATCAAGGCGAACACGAACCTCCGCATTGCCTTGCGTGTGCAAGATGGCGCCGACTCCAAGGATGTCATCGATGTAGCGAAAGCAGCCGAGCTTCCTCGGACGTTGCCTGGCCGGGCCTATGTGCGGCGCGGCGAAGGAGATCTCACGCCGGTGCAGACCGGCTATGCCTCGGGTCCGATCCCGACACACAGCGGGCCGAGACTGCGGGTGACGTCTCGTCGGGGCTCCAGTTCAGATCACGCCGGCTCAGATGTCAGCACCGCCACAAACCTCTCGTCCTACGTTGACGCGTGCGTTGAGGCAGGCCAGTCGTACGAACCGCCGAGGCGCCCGTGGGTCGATCCATTGCCAGACCTGATCCTCGACGAATCGGAGATCTGGGACCTCGAAGCGCTCGGGGCCGAACCTGTCACGCTCGCCATCGCCGATGATCCCGATCACCAGCGACGGGTCCGAGTGGGCTGGGATCCAACGAGTGGACACGTCGGAGTCATCGGATCGCTCGGAAGTGGTGTCACCACCGCGCTGAAGAGCGCGGCGATCGCACTGGGGTCCGCAAACCTGGACCGGCCCGTCTGGGTCTATGTTGCTGATCACGGAGCTCGGGGCCAGGCGGGCCTCGACGACTACCCGCACATCGCGCCGGTAGTCGACGCCGATGATCACGCTCGCCACGACCGGCTCATGGTGATGCTCGAGCGAACGTTGGTGGAACGCGCTCAGATGGGGGCCGCGGTTCACGAACTGCCACTTATTGCTGTCGTGATCGATGGCATTGCCGGCTTTGCCGAGAAGACCGACCTGATGGCAGGCTCGGTCAACGGCGACCGCTTTGCAAAGATCGTGCGCGATGGGCCCGCTGTCGGCATCGTGTTGATCGTTGGTGCGACAGCCCCGAAGGACCTGCCTCGCGCGATTCGGGGGTCCTTCCGGACCACGTTCGTGATGGAACAAAACGACCTCAATGACTACTCGGTGTTCGGGATTCGACCCAAGGCAGTTCCGTCGTTCGTACCCGGACGCGCAATGGTCGGTGAACAGCACCGGCTCGCACAAGTAATCGATTGGGACCGGTTGACCTCGCCTGACTCCATCCGGTGCCCCGAACCCCCACCC
>CAYUKM010000116.1:0-8734 GCA_964445255.1 uncultured Acidimicrobiales bacterium | reverse complement strand
GGCGCTAAGCGATGCCGGTGACGTTGTACTTCGCGTATGGACCAAGGAAGGCTCCGCTTCAAGCGAAGACATCCAGGCGCTCGCACTTCTCGGTGGACACGCTCGGGAGGCGTATCGTGCAGCGGAACTACTCCAAGAAGCGCAAAGCCATCGTGACCAATTGCTTTATGAGGTTCGCCACGACTCCCTCACCGGGCTGGCCAACCGTTCCTTCGTGTTGGAATCCCTCTCTACGCAGCTCGCGGCCAAGCAACCGTTAGCACTGCTGTTCATCGACCTTGACGGCTTTAAATCGATCAACGACACCTTGGGCCACCTCGCTGGCGATGACGCGCTAATAACAGTCGCCAATCGCCTTGAAGCCACCGGACGTGAAGACGCCCTCGTCGGGCGAATGGGCGGCGATGAGTTCGTCGTGATGATTCCGATGACACAGTTCGAGACCATCGAAACCTTGCAGGACTACGGCGATACCATCGTCCAATCCGTGAGCGAAGCGATGATCGCTGCGGGCGAACCCGCCCAACTCGGAGCCTCGGTCGGCATTGCCGTACACGACGGCGTGATGGGCGCTGACCAGTTGGTCAGCCTCGCCGACGACGCCATGTATGAAGCGAAACGAGAAGGTGGCGGCACGAAGTTCAGCCAAGCCTCTCTTCAACGCTACGCACAGAGGAGCGCATAATGATGACGCGTACCGAAGGCAATAGCCGCCGCCGCTCCATGGTGATTTCGGTCTTGAGCGGAGTCACGCTCTTGCTCCTCGCGCTCACCGTTTTTGCCGTCGCCAGTCAGGCGCGATCCCTTTCGAACCAAGCGGAACGCTCGGTCCAGACCGTCGAGAACCTTCGAGTCGTTTCCCTCGCCCGAGCGGAAATATCCATCGCCAGCCGAATCGGCGATTCCTCTCCAGAGCAGCTAGCTGTCATCTCGGGAGCTCTCGAGAACGCAGACGTCGCCCTAGATGCTGTTGAGGCGAACCTCAACGACCAGACCACACCAGAGACCGAAGCGGCCTTCGTCGACTTCCGTAGCGCCGTTGATGCCCAAGCTGAAGTTCTTAGCGATCCCGATCAGACTGCCGAAGCCCGACGCGACGCTGAAGTTGCCACCGGTGAATCCTTCACCGTTCTAGGCGACATCCTGCGTAGCGAGCAGGTCTCGGCCAGGGACGATCTTGTAGAGGACAACGACCTCATGAACCTGATCGCGACGATCTCGACCTTCATCGTTGCCTTCGTCGTTCCCTCCGCCGCGTTGTTCGTCTTCCAGACATTGCGCTCAGCCCCACGCGAACTCCGGAAACTCCGATTTGAACACGACCGACTCACTCGCCGCTCACAAGCAATGGCTGCAGCGGTTTCTCGTGAGTCAGTCGAACTTCGCACAGCGATCTCCGATAACCCATCGGAGATCTCGCGTAGCTTGGTAACACGTCAGCTAGACCGTTTCGAGCACATCGCTGTTACCAACGGAGCGCCGACTTCTCTACAGACTGCAAAGCTCGACATCAATGACACGCTCGCTGAGGTCCTTGACACCCTTAACGCTGAGCGAGCGGTCGAGGTCATCAAGGCGACATCACCGATCACTTACACAGATAGCAAGCATCTCCGCACCATTGCGACAGAGTTGATTTCGAACGCGGTGGAACATGGCGAAGCTCCTCGCCGAGTCGGTACCGTCCCCATTCCGAACGGTATGGAGATCCGTGTGTCCGATGCCGGCAGAGGTCTACCAGAAGCAATCGTCGCGGCGATCGTGAGCGAGGAAGACTTCTCTCTCCGAGAGGAAGCTCGCGACGGCCGATTCGGCTATGGCCTTATCGCCGCCCGTCAATCACTCGAAGCGCTAGGCGGAGAACTCCGCTACGAGCGCCAAGACGGCGTAAGTACCTTCATTGCCTCGATCCCAGCCGCACTCACCCAAGACTCGGTTCCTAGCCAAGGACTCCAGCAAGCCGCATGAGCCTGCGGGTTGGTAAACCTGCCGGGCGGCGAAACTGTCTAGTTGCCCGAGAGACAACATCATCGACACCGGCTCCTAGTCACGCCGCACGGCAGGCTGACCGGTTCAAACCGCTGCTGGTGCGGGCTTCTCCCACGCGTTCGCTACGAAGGCGTCGTCCTTTGGCGTGTCCGCCAAGTAGTTCGCGAAGTTGGAGATCGTCTTTTGCGCGATACCGACCAGGACCTCCATCGCTTGCTCTTTCGTGTAGCCCGCAGCGAAGAACGCATCGATCGTCGTTGGGTCTGCGTTACCACCGTTTTGGACGAGTGACCGAGTGAAGTTTGCGAGCGCATTGAGCTTCGGGTCGGCGATAGCGGTTCCGGCTCGTAGCGAATCGACGACATCGTCGGGCACCCCGGTCATGCCGGAGACGGTTGTGTGTGCGGCCATGCAATAGGTGCAACCATTCTCAAAGCTGGTAGTCATGACGACGACTTGCTGCTCTGTTCCATCGAAGCTTGTCTCCGCGAAGTGACCGGCGATAGTGGTGTAGGCCTTGAGTGTTACCGGGCTCTCGGCAAGAGCACCGAGCAGGTTCGGGGTGAATCCGTACTTCCCGGTTGCGCCCTCGAGAATTGCTTTGGAGCCTTCTGGGGCGCTGTCGATGGAGTGAATTCTGAAATCTGCCATGTCGGGTTTCCTATTGGTTGTGGATCGATCGTCGCGTAGTGCAACGGTCTACGAACTTGTCGAGTCGTCCGTTCTATTCCCGACGAAGCGCTAACTTTGCGTCATGAGCATCACGATGTACGGCGCCGACTGGTGTGGGGACTGCCTCCGGGCCAAGGCCTATTTCCGCGACAGCAACATTGACTTCGAATACGTAAACCTTGAGGAGACACCGGAGGCTGCAGACATCGTTCTCGAACGCAACAAGGGCCTAAAGCGCATCCCGGTCATCATCTTTCCCGATGACAGCCATCTCACCGAGCCATCGAACGAAGCGCTCGCTGCCAAGATGGCTGACCTCGCCCCAAACGAACAATGCGCGGTACACACCGCGAAAGAACTCGAGCTAGTTGAGAACAGCGAGGCTGGGAAGTTCGAACTCCATCGAGGCGACACCATCGTGAGTGAGGCTGCGTACTCCGAACGAGGCACGACCGTTGTCATCCCACACGTTGGCACAACGCCTCAGCATCGGGGTCAGGGCTATGCCACCAAACTCATGGACGAAATCGTCGAGCTGCTCCGAGAGTCGAACCGGAAGATTCTGCCGTTGTGCCCCTTTGCTGCTGCCTATCTGCGGGACCGCCCCGAACTTGCTGACCTCCTCGCTTAGTAGCAACTTCTGAAACTGAACACTTCAGACACAATCCCTGGCTGCCAAGCAAGTTGCCACGAAGGTTTTCTACAATGGGACGCAGCGTCCTACGAAAAGGAGTTTCTGTGCTGCAGTTCGCTTCGGGGGTCTTGACACTCGCGTTCTTCATCTTCTGGGGATGGGCGCTGATGGATGTTGCGCTGACCGATAAGTCGGCCTTTCGACGCATGAACAAGCCCTTCTGGTTTCTGCTGGTCCTCTTGGGTTGGCTGATTGGCACCGTTGCTTGGCTAGCTCTTGGACGACCACGCAACGCTGGGTTCGCTCCCGGTGCCAAGCTGTCGGTTCCGAACCTGTTCGAACGACCCGATGGTCCGCGCGGTCCTGAAGACGACGCCACATGGGCCACGAGCACTGCACCGAGCCTCCCCAGCGACCGACTCGTCCTAGAGGCAGAAACCGATTTCGCCCAGTGGGAAGCCGAACTCGACCCCGACGCTGAATGAGATGATCTGCGTGCGGGTGGTAGTGAGGTTGAGCAAACCGCCTCAGCTCTCCCAGATGTCGTTACCCTTAGGGGCGGCAGTGTTGAACGTCGATTGACGCACGCCAACAGCAGCCACTCGGGTTGCTGAGAGTCTCATAGCTCTGCTCTACCCCTCGATTGAGAGCCCCGACGTGCCGACTAGTTCTGCCCATTCGCCAACATTTGCCGATCTTGGCGTGCCCGGCGACATCGTCAGCGCGCTCGACGCGAACGGCATCACCTCCCCATTTGAGATTCAATCGGCGACGATCGCTGATGCATTGGCAGGTCGCGATGTACTCGGGCGAGCGCCGACCGGGTCGGGCAAGACCCTCGCCTTTGGTATCCCGATGGTGTCGCGGCTGAAGAACGCAAAGCCCCATTTACCCACCGGCCTGATCCTCTCCCCCACTCGAGAACTCGCAGAACAAATCCGCAGAGAACTCGAACCGCTTGCCGCCGTCCGAGGGCGGAGCGTGGCCGCGGTATACGGCGGCGTCGGCTTCGGAGCGCAACTCAAGGCGCTGAGAAACGGTGTGGACATGCTGGTGGCCTGCCCGGGCCGACTCCTCGACCTGATCGATCAAAACGAGGTCCGACTGAGCGAGGTGAAGATCGCGGTTGTAGACGAAGCCGATCGCATGGCCGATATGGGCTTCCTCCCCGTCGTAAAGAAGATCCTGGATCTCACCAACGACAACCGCCAGACGGTGCTGTTCTCTGCCACGCTCGGCAAAGAAGTACAGGTGCTGACCGATCGCTATCAAAGTGATCCCGTCCTGCACGAGGTCGGCGAGCGCGAGCCGGACATGACCCGCATGACGCATCGCTTTGTTCGCATCGACCGAACCGAGAAGGTTCCGCTCGCCGCGCATGAGATCCGCACCCACGGCCAGACCATCGTCTTTTGCCGGACACGTCACGGATCTGATCGGGTGGCCCGCCAGCTCAAGAGGTATGGCGTCAAGACCGGTGTGATCCACGGCCGTCGGACACAGAACCAACGAGACAACGCACTCAAGGCCTTCGTCGACGGAAAGACCCAAGCCCTGGTCGCAACCGATGTCGCTGCGCGAGGGATCCATGTCGACGGCGTCGACTGTGTCGTACATTTCGACCCGCCTGAAGATGACAAGGCCTACACCCACCGATCGGGTCGAACCGCGCGCGCTGGTGCTTCCGGTGTTGTCGTTTCCTTTGTCACCAACGAACAGGTGAAGGACGCCAAGAAGCTGCAGCGTCAGATCAAAGTCCGCTGCGAATTTGAAGAACCGACTAAGACAGCCGAACTCGACCTCGGCGATCCGATCGTCCAACCCAAGGGCAACCAACAAAACCACAAGCACCGCGCCAAGAGCGGCTCGGGCAAGGGTAAGCACAAGAACCAAAGCCGCAAGCGAAAAGGTGGCGGGAACCGCAGCAACGGCGGCCGCCCGAAGGCCAAGCAGGGCGCCAAAACTGACACCGGATCTAACTCCGGGAAACGTAACGGTCAGCCGAAGAAGCGAAATGGTCAGCAGGCAAAGTCGGGGAAAGGCAAGAACGGCCGACCAAACGCCAAGCGATCGCACAACGGCAAGGCGAAACGCTCGAACTCCCGCAACTCGACAAAGCGTCGCTAGTACGACCTTGCGCGCCGGTCCGAGTCGGTACCGGGCGATACATTTGCGACCATGTCTCGCATGATCGATCCGTTCTACGTCATGGAGGTGGCCGCCGCCGCACAGGCGAAGGAGGCCACTGGTGCCGCGGTCTACCATCTCGAAGTGGGCCAACCATCTACTGGAGCCCCTGCAGGTGCAATCGCTCGTGCTCATGAACTGCTGGATGCCCAGCCGCTCGGCTACACAGTCAGTCGTGGCATCCCCGAACTCGCGCCGGCGATCGCTAACCACATCAACGCTTCCTACGGTGTTGATGTAGATCCCGCTCGCATCGCCGTCACCCAAGGCGCAACCGGCGCGTTCATTCTCACCCTGCTAGCGGCGCTCGAAGAGGGAGCTCGAGTGGCCGTGACCGCCCCCGGGTATCCGTGCTACCGCAACATTCTCACCGCGTTGCACATGCAACCGGTGCAGATCGATGTGGACGCCGAGACACGGTTCCAGCCAACGATCGAACAGGTCGAAGCGATGATGCCCTTGGATGGCATCATCATCGCAAGTCCTGCCAACCCGACTGGGACGATGCTCACGCCAACGGAATTGTCCGATCTGACGAGATGGTGCGAGGGCAACGGCGTCCGGTTGTTCAGTGACGAGATCTACCACGGCCTTACCTACGACGGCCCCGATACGGCCACCGCCACCCAGTTCTCCGATGAAGCGGTCGTAATAAATAGCTTCAGCAAGTACTTTTCGATGACCGGGTGGCGTATTGGTTGGACGGTTTTGCCTGACGAGTTGATCACACCAGTAGACCGACTGGCGCAAAACTTGGTGATCTGTCCTCCAGTACTTAGCCAGCACGTTGCGCTCGCCGCATTTGATTGTGGCGAGGAACTGGAGTTCCACGTGTCCCGCTACGCCGAGAACCGAGCGATCCTCCTCGAGGGACTCCCCGAGGCCGGGCTCACCGAATTCGCGCCAGCGGACGGAGCGTTTTATATCTGGGCACGCACTGATCATCTCGCCGAGGACTCGCAAGCACTCGCAGCTGTTTGGCTCGACGAACTCGGAATTGCGGCGACCCCCGGCATCGACTTTCATCCAACCCAGGGTCACCGGTTTATGCGCCTCAGCTTCTCTGGTTCGACCGAATCAATGCACGCTGCTGTCGGCGCTCTTCAGGGCTGGTACCGCGAACGGATCAGCTGACAACGCTCGCTCTGCCTGAATCCGATCGTAGACTCAAGTCCTTGCGTGGAATCCTGGCCGATCCCGCAACAACGCCTCGAAGAAAGCGAGCCCCTCAGTGGAAATTGCGGACTCCGTCATCGACCTCATCGGCAACACGCCGTTGGTCCGAATGCCCAAAATCGCCGGTGATCTGCCGTGCGACTTTGCCCTCAAACTCGAGCTAACCAACCCAGGTGGATCATCGAAGGATCGTCCAGCGCTTGCGATGATCGAGGCTGCTGAACAAGCCGGTCTGCTGAAGCCCGGCGGGACCATCGTCGAGCCCACCAGCGGCAACACTGGTGTTGGCCTGGTGATCGTGGCGAACCAACGCGGCTACAAGTGCATCTTCGTCATGACCGACAAGGTCGCTCCGGAGAAGGTCGACCTGTTGCGGGCCTACGGCGCCGAGGTTGTTGTGTGCCCTGTGGCGGTACCACCCGAGGATCCACAGTCGTACTATTCGACCGCTGAACGGTTGGTCACCGAGATTCCGGGCGCGTTCCGTCCCGATCAGTACTCGAACCAGGTCAACCCCGAGTCTCACTACCGAACCACCGGTCCCGAATTGTGGCGACAAACCGAGGGCAAGATCACCCACTTCGTTGCGGGCGCTGGCACAGGCGGCACGATCTCGGGAGTTTCGAAGTACCTCAAGGAACAGAACCCCGACATCAAGGTGATTGCTGCGGACCCGGAGGGTTCGGTCTATTCGGGCGGGTCGGGACGTCCGTACCTGGTGGAGGGTGTTGGCGAAGACTTCTGGCCAACCACCTACCACCCTGACCTGATTGACGAAGTAATTGCGGTGTCGGACCACGACAGCTTCATCATGGCCCGCCGCATTGCACGAGAAGAGGGCATTCTCCTTGGCGGCTCGTGTGGCACGGCCGTCGCTGCTGGCCTTCGAGTGGCGAAAACCCTCGGCCCCGACGATCTCATGGTCGTTCTCACGCCCGACTCTGGCCGTGGCTACCTGTCCAAGGTGTTCAACGACGACTACTTGGCAACCCTCGGTTTCATCGAGTGTGACTCCACTACATGCGTCAACGCAGTGGTCGAAGCCAAAGGCGACAACGACAGTGACCTGCTCTACGTCAACCCGGAAACTCCCGTGCGAGAAGCCATCGAGCTCATGCGCGCAAACGGGGTTAGCCAGGTGCCCGTCGCAAAGAACGAACCACCCTTCGCGCTGGCCGAAATCGCCGGATCTGTTTCCGAACTCCAACTCATGAACGCCATGTATGCCGATGAAAGCGTGCTCGACAAGCCAGTTGAAATGGTGATGGACCCGGGTCTTCCGACGGTCGGTATCGGCCAAGCAATCTCGACGGCCGTCGAGCTCTTCGAGAACGCGAGCGCACTGCTCGTCATCGATGGCGGACGGCCTCGGACGGTTATCAGCCACACCGATGTACTCGAGTTCCTCGCTAGCTCAACAGGAGAATGACATGACCGAGACCAACGACGGCTTCGAAACCCGCGCAATTCATGTCGGCCAGGACCCTGAACAGGTCACTGGCTCGGTCATCACACCAATCTTCCAGACGTCGACCTATGCACAGCCGTCTCCCGGCGACCACACGGGTTATGAGTACTCCCGCACAGATAACCCCACTCGAACAGCGCTCCAAGAAGCGCTCGCCAACCTTGAGGGCGCTCGCTTCGGCTACGCGTTCGCGTCGGGTCTCGCGGCGGAGGACACGGTGCTCCGCTCGCTACGGGCCGGCGATCACATCGTGTTGGGTAACGATGCGTACGGCGGAACGTTCCGCTTGATCTCCCAAGTCATCACTCGTGCTGGTGTGACCTGGAATGCAGCGGACCTCACCGATCCGGCTGCGCTTGCCGCTGATTGGAACCCGGCCACGAAGATCGTTTGGATGGAGACCCCGACCAACCCCTTGCTAACCGTCTTCGACATCGAAGCGATCGCAGAGGTCACCCACGCCAACGGCGCAAAACTGGTGGTCGACAACACATTTGCATCCCCGTACTTGCAGCAACCGCTAGCCCTTGGTGCAGACCTCGTCATTCACTCGACCACGAAGGGTCAGGAAGCAGTCCATGGGCGCGGGGACGGCGCCTACGGCGTTC
>CAYUKM010000115.1:0-8797 GCA_964445255.1 uncultured Acidimicrobiales bacterium | reverse complement strand
CAGCGATACCCATGAACAGATAGCGTATCGGGGCTGTGCCTTCGGCTTCTGAATCCCCTTCCGCGGCTCCATCCGCGCCCCCCTCCGTGCGTGTGGTTATTCCCGCCCACGACGTCGGGCCGTGGTTTGACGACGTCGTTGCGGGTATCGCTGCGCAGGAGTACCCGGAACTATCTGTCACCATCGTGCACGGCGCCGGTGAAGCCGAATCCTTCACCCGGTATGAAGAGTTTCTGCCAAACCTCCGTTTGCTAGCGGTGGAGTCCGATACCGGCTTTGGGGAGAAGGTCAACACCGCCGCGAATGATGCGAGTGAGGATCTGCTGCTGATTCTTCACGACGATGCGGCGCTCGAAATGGGAGCGGTCGCTGCCCTCGTGCGCGAGTTCCTGCGACGGCGAGATCCCCGATCGGTCGTTGCGGCAAAGCTTCTCGATTGGAATGATTCTCGCCGGTTGATGCCATCAGGATTTGAAGCGGACCGATTTGGGGCCACTATGTCGCTGGTTCGCCCAGGTGACTTCGACCAGGGTCAACAGGATCGAGCCCAAGGACTATTTGGCACGTCGACGGCGTGCCTGTTGCTCGCACGCAAGACGTTCCTCTCCGTTGGAGGCTTCGACGAAGCGATGGACTGGCACGGCGAGGCTCATGATCTCGCTGTCCGAATGCGCTCGATCGGCGGGATCGTCACCGTGACTCCCTCCGCCGAGGTTCGTCACCGAGGAGCCTTTGATCAGCGAGGCGCACCAGGACCGACCTTTCGGGAGCGACGTCACCAGATGCGCTCGATCTTCACGTCGACCGCGGGGCGACAGCTACCGCTCGTCATTGTTGGATACATGGTCCTTCACGTCATCGAGGCCGTGGTGGCTCTGGTCCGCCTCGACCTGTCTGAAGCGGCGTCCATCGTTGACGCGTGGTTCTGGAACCTCCGCAAAGCGGGTTCGTTGCGCGAGCGCCGCTCGATGCTCCTCTCGCACAACGCCTACGACGCCAATGCGCTGCTGTTGTTGCGCCGACGTGGTTCGATTCGCCTTTCGGAAAGTGTGGATCGCCGAATCGCACAGCGTGAGACCGCCGCTGAGTCCGGAGAGGAAACGGTCTCACCGCTTCGCGTTGCGGGCGGAGTTGCGGTGGCGACGCTGCTCGCGTTCGGAGCGCGTCACCTGCTTACGCGTCCAATCCCAGTGGTGGGAGAGTTTCGTGAGTTCCCCGAAGCCTTCGGCACGCTGACGAACGACTGGATGTCGGGCTTTCGGATCTGGGGGCTGGGCAGTGAAGGGTTTGCCCCCTTTGCACTGCCGCTGCTCGATCTCGCCGGTGCGGTGACTTTCGGTGCCGAGGGTCTACTTCGGACCGTGTTGATCTTGGCGCCATTGCCGATTGGGGTTATCGGTGTCTGGAGGCTGTTCTCACGTTCCTCCGCGAGAACTGCGCCTGCTGCGGCAGCCGCGATGTATGCGGCCTCGCCATTGCCCTACAACGCCATTGCGAACGGCTCGTGGACTGCGTTGCTGCTGATCGCCGCTATGCCGTGGGCGTTGTCGAACATGATCACGATCACCCAAACCGGGGCCTTCGGCTTTCGTCGCCGGCGGCCAGCTTCGGTTGCAGCCCTGGCACTCATCATGGCCATCTGTGTGGCCTTCGAACCATTTGCTGGGGTCTTGTTTCTCATCGTGGTTGCCGGGTTCTTGGTCGGGTCCCTGTTGTCGGGCGATATCCGTGGCGTCGCCGCGATCCTTCTGGGTTCACTGATCGCCCTCGCCCTGGCCGTTGCGGTGAACCTGCCCTATCTGTTCGGTATTCGTGAATGGTCGATGTTTGGCACAGCGCAAGCGTCGACGGCGACCGATGTTCCTCTCACCGATCTATTGACGCTCGCTACGGGTCCGGTCGGCGGACTCATCTGGGGTGCTGCTGCGCTGGTCACGGCACTCCTGGGGCTGGTTTCGGGCCAAGGACTCCGATTCACCTGGGCGATGCGCTTCTGGGGCGTGCTCCTCGTTACATGGGGGGTGTCGTGGGCTGATGTGCGAGGCGTCATCCCGGTCGGCTTCCCAACCGCTGAGTTGTTGCTCGTACCGGCGGCTGCGGGCATAGCTGTACTTGCCGGTATTGCTGCGATGGTGGTCGAGATCGACCTCGCCGACGCCAAGGCCCGTCGGTTCGTGCCGGTGGTGGTTGCCGTCGTAGCGTTCGCCGTAGCGATGGTTCCGCTCCTCGACGCAAGTGGGTCGGGCCGCTGGGAGCTCGCTGAAGCGGACCTTACGACGACCTTTGGTGCGCTCGAATCCGATCCACTCGACGGAAGCTTCCGAACCGTGTGGATCGGTGACGCCCATGTGCTGGGCGCTGGCGCGATCCCGACCGCAAACGATTTGGCATGGGCGTCGTCGTTTGATGGCGTGCCCGACGTGCGCGCGCTCTGGCGGGGCCCCAATACTGGAGCGACAGCGGCGCTAACCGATGTCATCTCCGCTGGGCTCGATGGACGGACGAGTCGGCTTGGACGCGAACTCGCTCCGTTCGGCGTTCGTTTCGTGGTCGTGATGGATCAGCAAGCCCCGGTGCCCGAGGTTTCCCGGCGCGAGGTCGTGTCCGATATCCGCGCCGCCGGATTGAACGCACAACTCGACCTGGTGCGAACCGGCGTTGTGAACCCCGCCGTCACCGTGTTTGATAACACCTCGTGGATTCCAGTGAACAGCGCTGTCGTGCCGAGCGAGTTGGAGACGTCACGAATCACCGATGCGCTCCCGGCGATCGTCGACCGTGTCGAACACCTCCAGTTTGAGGGGCAGACTCGCGCTGAGCGCAACGTGTTCGCGTCTTGGGAACCGAGTCCGCGCTGGGTGCTTGAGGCCAACGGCAGCGCGGTACCGCGGATCGACGTTGGTGAGGTCGGGGTTGGTTTCGACTCGGCGACGATTGGCGCGGTCGATGCGGTTCTGCGCTACGAGACCCCTGACTCGCACCGCATCATCGCCATTGCACAGATCGCGTCTTGGGTCGTGCTCTTGGGTGTGCGGCGTTGGCTGATCGGCCGCGAACGCCGTGATGACCGACGCGTCCAAGCAGCAGCGGAGCGAGTTGGATGAACGCCTTTCGACTACCCGGTCTAGCTATTGTGATCGCCCTCGTCATCGGGGCGGTGGTACTCGACCAGCAACGCAGTACCCCTGAACCCATTACCCAAGAGATCCGCCTGCCCGCCGCCTCCGTGCGAAGCTCCAATGCCCTGTCTTCGACGTGGTTCTGCGCTGCGGCTACCTCCGAGGAGGGGTTAGCTGACTCTGAGGTACTGCTGTCCAACACGGTGCCGAGCGAACGCACGGCGACGATTTCGGTATTCGAGGGTTCGAGCCTTCCGGCAAACGATGCCGCCGTCGATGAGATGACGATTCAGCTCCCGGCGATGACTACGACGAGTTTGCGCCTCGCCGACCTCCGCGACGCGGAGATCATCTCGGTAGCGGTCGAGGTCGATGGTGGAGGCGTGCTCGTCGACAAGATCTCCACCGGGGCGACCGGTGTGGCGCGCACCGCCTGTGCTGATGACGGCTCGACGGAATGGGCGCTGACATCTGGTTCAACCACACCTGGGTCGCGGCTTCAGCTCGTCGTGTTCAACCCGTTCCCTGACTTCGCTACGGTCGACATTGACTTCGTCAGCAGCGTGGGCGCCCGAAGCCCTGAGGGGCTGATCGGTCTACCGATCCCCGCTCGCTCGTCTCGTGTGATCGAAGTCGGCGACTTTGTCGCATCTTCGGAGAACATCACCAGCTTCGTTCGGGTTCGCTCTGGGCGCGTGGTCGCCGAAGCGATTCAGTCCTTCGACGGCACGGGATCACCAGAGGGCTTGAGCGTCTTCACCGGCGCGCCAGCACCTGCCGAGAGGTGGACGTTCCCAGGGGTCACTCCTGGAGCCGGTCCGGCGCGGGTCGTCATCGTTAATCCGAGCGAAACTCGAATTCGGGCCAATGTCGAGGTCTTCCCGTCAGCAGCGGAGCGTTTCATCGAGCCCTTCGAGGTCGTGTTGCAGCCTGGCCAAGGTGATGTCATCGATCTGATGGCCACGGGCCGTCTGGCTGGCATCCCATCGTTCAGCGTTGTGGTGCGGTCCTTGGATGGACCACTAATCATCGCTGGCTTCGAGCAGCGTCCCGCTGTAGTGGAGCCCAACCCGGTCGCCGAAGCGGTCGAGTTGGACATCGACGCTCCATCCACCGGGTTTGCCGCGGCGACGGGGCAACCGATCGAATCGACCAGCGTGTTTACTACCGTCGATGTTGCCGAGGGTGATGAGCGCTCGGCGCTTCACATCTTCAACCCGGCTGATGACACGTTCGTGCAGATCACCGGCACCGTCATCGTCGACGGCGCGAGCCGAGAGGTGCCGATCGAGGTCGGTCCACAGCGCACGACTCGCGTGCTCCTGGCCGACATCGCTACCGGACGCTACTCACTGCGCCTCGACGCAACTGGGCCAATCGTGGCGACCCGCGAGATCACCGGACTGAGCTCACGCTCCTGGGCGCCGATGCTGCCCGGCGCCGACGGAGTGCCTGCTGAGCCCACAGTCTCAGCCCCCCTCGTCATCGACGAGGGCTAGGCATTTTCATTACACAACCGAGCAGTCGGGACAGAACGAATCCAGTTGCCCAAAAATTTTTGCTCGATCGGCACAGGAAGTCTTGAGTGCCGAACGAGCTGCTCGAGAGGTCGAGATCAGAGACGACATGATTCGAGTAGCACACAAGGTCGGTGCCTCTATGCGTCAACTGTCTGAAGTTTCGGGGCTCGGACGCAAGACCGTCAAAGCGATAGTGGAACGAACGCCGACCTCAACCGACACGAACTAGCTAGGCGTTTGGCCCCAGCTAGCCCTCAACTTCGTCGCCGACTCCCGATGCTTCACGTACTTCGGCGAGGGTGGCCCACAATTCCGCAGAGGTAGGCGGGCCCAAGAACTCGGCCCGGTTGACCCCGTCTACGTCTGCGACAACTACCGACGGAACCGCGGTGACGTTGTAGCGCTCGTGGAGGGCCTCGTCGTCTTGGAATGCGATGTTTTGAATGGCCACCTGATCGGACTCAACGAGCTGTGTTGAGGTCCATACTTTGGCGCATGTTTCGCACGTGGCCGAGGTGAACACCGCTACGAGCCACGGCGCATCGGGGCGAACGAAGTCGTTTCGGTCGAGCTGCTTGGGCAGCACGTGGTGGATAGTGCGGATCGGTGCATCGGGCGTTTGCCGCTGCACAAAGGCGCCGACGCCGAGCGCTATAAGCGCTACGACGACGACGATGATGATTTCCACGGAGTGCCTGTTTGGCTACTCGGCCGTCTCGAGATCGGCCTGTGGGGGCGGGGGAGGTGGCATTGGGGCGCCCTGCGGCGCAGTCTCTTCAACAGCTTCAACTGTTGCGTCCTGTGGTGCTGGAGCGGGGAGTTCCTCGCCAGCAACTGCGGCGGTCATCGACAGCTCGACAGGCATCTTTACGTCGGCGCCAGAAACCTTCAACAAGCGGTACACCTCATCGCCCGAGATGCTCTCGTGTTCAAGGAGGGCCCGTGCGATCAGGTCAAGGCCGTTGCGGTAGGTGACGAGCAAGTTCTCACAGTCGGTCTCTGCTTGGCGCAGGATCCGACGGATCTCTTCGTCGACGAGACGCTGGGTGTCGGGGGAGTGCGACTTCGATTGCATCATGTCGTCGCCGAGGAAGACCGGTCCGGCGTCGGAGAGTGACATTGGACCGACAGCATCAGACATGCCCCATTCGGTCACCATGCGGCGAGCGATGTTGGTGGCTTGCTGAAGGTCGTTAGATGCGCCCGACGAGGACTCGTTGAACACGAGCGACTCGGCGACACGGCCGCCCATGGCCATAACCATGAGTGCCTCAGCTTCGTCCTTGTCCATCGAGTGACGATCGCCGGTTGGGAGGGTCATCGTGACACCGAGGGCCATGCCCGTCGGGATGATCGTGACCTTATGGACCGGATCATGGTTCTCTTGGACTGCAGCACAAAGGGCGTGGCCGGCCTCGTGGTAGGCGGTGCGCTCTAGCTCTTCTTGGGTTTGGACCATCGATGAACGCTCGATGCCGAGCATCACGCGGTCACGTGCCTGTTCGAAGTGCCTCATGGCGATCTTGTCTTCGCCAGCACGCACGGCGAACAGTGCGGCTTCGTTAACCAGGTTCGCAAGGTCAGCACCGCTCATTCCTGGGGTGCCTCGAGCAACGACGTTGACGTCGACGTCTGCGGTGCGCTTGCCCTTAAGGTGAACGGCGAGAATCGCCTTGCGGTCTTCAAGTTCAGGAAGCGGCACAACGACCTGGCGGTCGAAGCGGCCCGGGCGAAGAAGAGCCGGATCGAGGATGTCAGGACGGTTGGTAGCCGCCATCATGATGATGCCTTCGGAGGCTTCAAAGCCGTCCATTTCGGCGAGCATCTGGTTGAGCGTTTGCTCACGCTCGTCGTGGCCGCCGCCGAGGCCAGCGCCACGCTTACGACCGATCGAGTCGATCTCATCGATGAAGATGATTGCGCGACCCATCTTGCGGGCGTTTTCGAACAGGTCACGGACACGGCTTGCGCCGACGCCGACAAACATCTCCATGAAGTCAGAACCGGTGACCGACATGAACGGCACGCCAGCTTCGCCAGCGACCGCACGAGCGATCAGGGTCTTACCGGTGCCAGGAGGACCAACCAAGAGCATGCCCTTGGGGGTGCGGGCGCCGATTTCGGAGAATCGATCAGGGTTCTTCAAGAAGTCGACCACCTCGGTGATCTCCTGCTTGACACCTTCGTAGCCTGCGACATCATCAAAGGTCGTGCCTGGGCGTTCGGTGGTGTAGGTCTTGGCTTTGGAGCGGCCGACCGACATGATTCCGCCGACTTGGCCTTGGGCTCGGCGCTGCATCCAGACAAAGAATGCGATCAAAAGTCCGACCGGCAACAAGAAGAACAGCAGTTGCAGTAGAGCGCTCTCCGTCGGGGTCACGAAGTTAACGCCGACATCGGGATTGTCGTCGGTGGCGGTGGGAACGTTGCTGCTTAGCAGTTCGAGTTCCTCATCAGAGGCTGGTACCGGACCGCTGGTGACAAAGACTCGACCACTGTCGTCAGCACGTTCGAAACGGATCTCACCGGTGTTGTTGTTTCGCTCAACACTCTCGATGCTCGAGTCCCGCAGCCATGCGAGGTACTGCGAGAACGACACTTCGTCGCCCGGAGCGCCCCGTGGGATGAACGCGAGCAAGAACAAGATCAGCAGGGCGAACAGCCCCCAGATCGCGTACTTCGATGGCCCGGTGCGCTCTTGGCCGGTTGGGGACGACTGCTTTTGGTCCATGCTTTTACCCTAGTTGCTTACCGGTCCTCGTCGGAGCCGGGAGACTTCGTGTTAGGAATCAACCCATATTCTCGGGCTTAATTCCCTATCCCGCATTGATTTGGAACTCTTCAGGCCATCTTCAGAAGTCCGAATCTCCGCTCGAACCGATCACTCCCGTTGTGCGTCAACGCTCGAGGCCGATGCCAGCTTGAACACGTATCGAGTCGATCCCGGCAAGATCGTCAAAACTAGGGGAAGGTAATCGCGCGAGTAGCATTCTCATGCGCGCGGTCCGCGCGCAGAACAGCCGACGTGACTAGCGTGGAACTCATGAAGCGTCACTGTGCCCGTCCAACGTGTTCGGTTGCTGCTGCTGCCACGATGTCGTACGACTACGACTCCCAAGTAGTGTGGATCGAAGACCTCCATCTTGATGGTCATCCAATGACTCATGACTTGTGCGCGCAACACGCTGACCGTTCGACCCCACCAAGCGGCTGGGAGTTGCGCGATGAGCGCGCTCCACGAGGCATTTACGCACTACACGTCGCCAGCTGAGACCGTGCTAGCTAAGGCGGCTAGCTACAAGTGAAGGTTTTTCGCGCTGTACAAGGCGACCAGGCCAACACCACGTGGGGACTTCCCGAGGCTGGCATCGCCTGGACCACCTCTACCTTCGTCGGTGGAGCGCTGTTCGTAACGCTCGTCCAGGCGGGCGGATTCACGGCGTCCGTAGCGGCGCGCCCCGGTGGCCACCTCGGGCGCGCGGTCGGACAACTCGTCACTGAACAAGAGTTGGTCGACCGGTCGATACCGGTCGCGCTTCAACTATCACTGCTGATTCCCGGCTGGGTCCTTTTGTTGGGTACCGCATGGGTATTCGCAGGAATCCTCGGTCGCGATAGGACGGGCTGGTCGATCCAGGGCCGTTGGAGCGATGTTCCAGCTGGCATAGCGACAGGACTGGTCCTCCAGATTCCCATTCTTCCGATCGTCCTCTTCTTGATGGAGACCGTGGTGGGCGAGGTCGAACCGACCGGGCGAGCGCTCGCCCTCGTCGATGGCGCGGCCTCCTCGCCCCTTACGCTCATCATGCTCATCGTGCTCGTGGCGATCGGTGCGCCGGTGGTGGAGGAGATCTTCTACCGAGGACTCGTTCAACCGGCGCTGATCCGTGCCACGAACGTACCGATTGGAATCGGACTTGCGAGTCTGATCTTTGGCGCGGTCCACTTCGCGCTCGTCGAACTCATTCCATTGAGCGTCGTCGGACTGGCCTTCGGCCTGCTAGCGCATCGAACTGGCCGTCTCCTGTCCGCGATCGTCGCCCACATCACCTTCAACGCTGCGACGCTCGCGGCATTGCTCGTGGGCTCGGCACTCGCTTCGTAAATTCTGCGCGAGAGCGCGCTGACCACTCACTACTGGCTCCTAACTGTCGACGA
>CAYUKM010000114.1:0-8906 GCA_964445255.1 uncultured Acidimicrobiales bacterium | reverse complement strand
GTTTCCGGCGCTATGGCCCGGTTTTCGACCACAGATTCTTGGCGGGAGTTCTGTGGTCTGTTTCCGGCGCTATGGCCCGGTTTTCGACCACAGATTTGGTCGCGCGGCCGCTCGGGCGACGGCTGTAGCCTTTACGGCCGTGGGTAAAGAGAAATTTCGGGCGCTTAAAGGCATGCGCGATGTGATGAGTCCTGACTCTGAACGTCATCGCGCGCTCGTTGACGTCTTCGCCGAAGAGGCCCGGTTGGCGGGATATGGCCACATAATGTCGCCGATCGTCGAAGAGCTCGGCGTCTTTCTTCGGGTAGGCGAGTCGACCGACGTCGTCACGAAGGAGATGTACGACTTCGAGGACAAGGACAAGGACCGCACTCGGATCGCGCTTCGTCCTGAGCTCACCGCGTCTGTGGTGCGCGCGTTTGTTCAACACAACCCACAGGACCTTCCTTGGAAGGTCTGGTACGAAGGGCCACAGTTCCGCCGGGAGCGGCCTCAAGCTGGTCGCTATCGCCAGTTCAGCCAGGTCGGTATCGAGGTCTTGGGTTCGAGCGACGCCACCATCGATGTCGAGGTCATTGCCCTCGGGTGGCGCTTCTACGAGCGATTGGGCATGGACCAGGTAACACTGCTGCTCAACTCGCTCGGCGACGAGAGCTGCCGACCGCAGTATTTCGCAGCCCTTGAGGAGTACCTGCGAGACCGTGTGGGAGAGCTCAGCGAAGGGTCGCAACAGACTTTGGAGAAGAACCCTTTACGGGTCTTGGACAGCAAGCGTCGCGAAGATCAGTCGATCATCGCTGAGGCGCCGCTGATGGTTGACTTCCTCACCGAAGAGACCGCAGAACACTTCGCCGCAGTGCGCGACGGTCTCGAAGCCCTGGAGATCCCCTACGAGATCTCCCCGCGCCTGGTCCGAGGGCTCGACTACTACACCCGAACGACTTTCGAGTTCGCGTCCACCGCGCTCGAGAACGCGCAGAACGCGGTCGGTGGCGGCGGTCGGTACGACGGTCTCGCCGAAAGCCTCGGTGGAAAGCCCACTCCTGGAATCGGCTTCGCTCTCGGAGTCGACCGTATTCTTCTCGCCTGCGATGCCGAAGAAACCTTCGCCGCGCCGACCGGCGAGCCGGACGTATTCATCGTCGATCTGACCGGAGGCAAAGAAGCCACGGTGATCGCCGACCAGCTCCGCACGGCCGGCATCGCTGCGCAACGAGGCTTCGACGGACGCTCGATGAAAGCCCAGATGAAGATCGCTGACCGATCGAACGCCCCGGTCGCACTCATCATTGGCGAGGACGAAGTGGAGAACAACGTTGTTACCGTGCGCGACATGGTTGGCGACGCAGGCCAAACTCAAATAGCTCGCAGCGACCTGTTGACCGAACTGCTCGGTCGCCAGGACCGCTAACCCTTTCGATTACTACCACGAGGAATCATGTCTCTTCGCACCAACTACTGCGGTGAAATCAACAAAGATCATGTCGGCCAAACCGTCACGGTCGCCGGCTGGGTCGATACCCGTCGCGTTCACTCCGAGCATCTCGCCTTCGTCGATATCCGTGACCACACCGGTGTCGTGCAGGTTGTTGTCGACCAGAAGGTTGATGTTCGCAGCGAGTACGTCGTCGCGGTTACCGGAACTGTTCGAGAACGCCCAGAGGGCATGACCAACGACGCCATCGCTACCGGTGAGATCGAGATCTTCGACACCGACGTGAAGATCCTCAACGTCGCCGAGCCTCCACCGTTCCAAGTGAACGGTCGCACCGACGTTGACGAGCTGATCCGTTTGGAACACCGCTACGTCGACCTTCGCCAAGACCGCATGCAGCGCAACCTCCGTGCCCGCGCCAAGGTCAACAGCGCGATCCGTGGTGCGATGGAGAAGCAGGGCTTCGTCGAGATCGAAACGCCGATGCTCATCGCATCAACTCCTGAGGGTGCACGCGACTTCGTGGTGCCATCGCGGCTACATCCAGGAAACTTCTACGCACTGCCGCAGAGTCCGCAGTTGTTCAAACAGCTCTCCATGGTTGGCGGTATCGACCGCTACTACCAGATTGCGCGATGCCTTCGAGACGAGGACCTGCGCGCAGACCGGCAGTTCGAGTTCATGCAGCTTGATGCCGAGGCCAGCTTCGTCGACCAAGAAGACGTGTTCGCCTTCATCAGCGAGGCTGTCGCGGATGCCGCCGAAGTAGTAACGGGGGAGCGGCCTACCGACTTCCCACGGATGACCTACGCGGAGGCCATGGACCGCTACGGCTCGGACAAGCCCGACACCCGATTCGGGATGGAACTCAACGACCTCACCGATCTGTTCACCGACACCGAGTCGAACGTCTTTAAAACGCCGGTAGTGAAGGGCATCAGCATGCCCGGCGGCGCCGACGAGCTCGGCCGCAACAAGATCGACGAACTCACCGACAAGGCGAAGTCGTGGGGAGCCAAGGGTCTTGCCTGGTTCCGTGTACGTGACGAGGGCCTTGAGGGTGCGCTCACCAAGTTCATGAGTGAAGCCGAGATCGCCGGTGTCCAAGAGCGCCTCGACGCGAAGTCTGGCGACATGGTCTTCCTGATCGCTGATTCCAAGCGCGTCGCCAACAAGGTGCTCGGATTGCTTCGCCTCGAACTTGGCCGTCCACCGGTTAACGAGGGTGGTTTCTCGTTCCTGTGGATCACCGAGTTCCCGCTCTTCGAAGATGTCGTCGACGGCAACCCGATCCCAGCCCATCACCCGTTCACGATGCCCCATGAGGACGACGTGGAGATGCTCAAGACGGCCGAGGGCGATGCGTGGCTCGACATTCGCAGTCAGGCATATGACCTCACGCTGAACGGCTGGGAGCTCGGTTCGGGATCGATCCGAATCTTCCAGCCTGACGTACAGTCGCAGATCTTCGAGATCTTGGGCATCGGCCCTGAGGAGCAGCAGGCAAAGTTCGGCTTCTTGTTGAGCGCCTTCAAGTACGGAGCGCCACCGCACGGCGGTTTCGCCTTCGGCATCGACCGCCTCACCGCGTTGCTCGTCGGCGAAGAGAACATTCGCGAGGTCATCGCCTTCCCGAAGACCCAAAAGGGTGCAGATCCGCTGACGAAGGCACCATCACCAGCTGATCCAGCGCACCTCGAAGAACTCGGTCTCCGCATCCTCCCTCGTGAGGACTGAGATTTGTACGTAAAAACTGACCGTATAGGTCTGAAATTACGTACAAATCCTGATGATGTGGGAGGTTAACGAAATGGATCAGTACAAACGCGACTTTATTGATTTCATGATCGAGGCCGAAGTGTTGACCTTCGGCGACTTCGTGACGAAGTCCGGCCGCCCCACGCCGTACTTTGTGCAGACGGGAAAGTACCGCACCGGCTCGCAGATCCGCCGTCTCGGCGAGTTCTATGCCGATGCGATCGAGGCCAAATTCGAAGGCTTCGACGTGTTGTTTGGCCCGGCCTATAAGGGCATCCCGCTCGCTGTGGAGACGGCAAGTGCGTTGGCGGCTCGTGGCCGCGACGTCGGGCTTATGTTCAACCGCAAAGAAGCGAAGGACCACGGCGAGGGTGGCGTGCTCGTGGGCCATGTTCCCGCCGATGGTGACCGGGTGCTGATCATCGAAGATGTGACTACGGCCGGAACGTCGATCCGTGAGACCGTGCCGGTCTTGCAGGCAGCAGCCAACGTTTCGCTCGCGGGGCTGATCGTCAGCGTCGACCGCATGGAGCGGGGGACCGGTGACAAGGCAGCGCTGGAACAGGTCAGCGAAGAGTTCGCCATGCCCACGCACGCGATCGTGACGGTGCGCGAGATCATCGAACATGCCGATCTATCCGACGAGATGGTCGACAAGATGAACGCTTACCTCACCGAGTACGGCCCTCGGTAGACCTGGGGCGGGGAGTGCCCCCGACAGCCGTTCGGGTGTCGGTCCACGTACCGTTGTAAGTGATGTCAGAGCCCCCCAGTAGGCGTCGAGAACGCTTGCAGTCTGTGATCAGCGCCTTCGCCTTCTTGGCGTTCGTGATCCTCTTCCCGATGTTGGTGATCCGGTTGTTCGCGATCGGTACCGACATCGTCACCGAGAACGAGGTCGACGCGCTTCCCGGCGACCCGGTAGAGGCCGTGATCGTACCCGGCGCTCGGGTGTTCAACAGCGGCAGACCGAGCGGTGCGCTGCTGTCTCGAATCGAGCTGGCAGAGGAGATCGTAGCGGTCACCCCAGGCGCGTCCGTCTTCGCATCAGGGGGACCCGGGGAACCCGAGGTGATCGCCGAATACCTGCCCGAGCTTGACGTCTCGCTCGACCCGGAGGGCGTTTCGACGAACGAGACGTGCAAGAACGCTGCCGCCGCAGGTCTTGAGCGGGTTGCGGTCGTAACCCAGCCTCGTCATCGGGTCCGAACGGCGGCGCTCTGTGAGTCGGCCGGTCTGGAGACGATCGTGGTCACGACACGCCAGGGTCGTGAACTGCGAAGTCGACTACCGGAACGGTTCGCCCGTGAACGGGTGGCCGAATACTGGGCGATCGTAACGATTGGCGCCCGTTGGGTCGGCCTCTAGGCACGAATTTTGTAACGGGCCTGGCCCGTTACCGTTAGTACGGCGACTCGTACGCGTCGCTCGGTGTGTCGGGGTTGACCGTGATCGAGACGACGTCCGCGTTGACGGTGCGCTGGTCGAGCGGCAGTTCTTGGAACGGTGCCGGTGGCGGCCGTAGTACGACGTCGGCGACTACCCAGGTGTCGTCGGGGTAGGCGGTTTCGACGCCTCGCACGGCGACTTGGATCGGTACGCCGTCAGCAGCGCAGCAACTAACCAAGAAACGGGTCAGTAGGAAACCATCGTCGATCTCTTCGCTGTTCACGACAAGACCTTCGAGACGAACGGTGACGTTCTCGGTGGTTCGGTCCGGATCCCAGAACGCTCGGTCGACGAAGTCGAATACCCGCATCGGTACCGGCTGAACGGACGTATCGAGTGGTTCGAAATTCTTGGTCACCTCAACTGGAACGAAGGGCTCAACGCGTTCGGCGGCTGCAGCTCCGAGGCCGGTTGGTGCAACCGACACGAGCACCATGAGCGGCAGAACCATGAGCCAACCAACCCGCGGTGCGATGGAACGCCTGACCGACTCAGGGTCTTCCTTTTCTTCCTTGAGCGCACGGCGAGCCTCGTAGATGCCCAGGCCGAACAATCCGATGACCGCGGCGATGAGTGGCCAACGCATGCGTTGTTGGATGAAGAAGCCAAAGGCACCCGTCCACAAGAGACGGGTCATTGTGATGGCGAGGAAGAGCATCATTGCGGAGCGGCCGAGACGGGTCATAACAGCACCTGCCCAACGATCACTGCAGAGATGACTGCGACTACCAGGGTCACGGGGGCGAACACGGCAGTGAACTTTCGGCCGAAGATTCCGGCGTGGAGTGCGATCAACTTGAGGTCGATTACGGGCCCGACGACGAGGAACACAAGGCGAGAAGTCAGCGAGAACTGAGGAAGACCAGCGGCGACGAACGCGTCGGCTTCAGAACAGATCGATAGCAGCACGGCGAGACCGGCAAAGACCAAGACGGACTGCCACTCGTTCTCGGCCACGAGGTTGATGACTGAACGAGGGATGACCAACTGCAACGTGGCAGCCGCGATCGAGCCGACGACCAGGTAGCCGCCAGCGTGGACGAGATCCTTGGATGCGACGTCGACGAAGGTGGCGAGCTTCTGAGGGCCGTCGTGATCGTGATTGCCCGCACCGACCATCGACTTGATGAGCGAGTCATCGTTACGGCGCGCCCACCACGTGCCCACCAGCAGGGCAGTGGCCAGTGACGCGATGAAACGGGCTCCGACGAGTTCCAGATTTCCGGGGAACGCAACGGCGGTCGCAACCATCACAACCGGGTTGATCGCTGGCGCCGCTAAAAGGAACGTGAGCGCTGCCGCTGGGGGTGTGCCTGCGTCGACGAGGCGTCCGGCGATCGGTACCGAGCCGCATTCGCAGCCAGGTAGCGCGAGCCCGGCAAGACCAGCGGTAGGAACGGCCAGGGAGTTTCGTTTCGGTACGAATCGTTCGACGAGGTCGGGTGAGACGAACGTGGCGATAAGGCCACTAATGACCACGCCCAAAACTAGGAACGGCAGGGCCTGGATGGTGACTGAGACAAACAATGTCGACCACAAGCGAACCTCTTCGTTGGTGAAGGCGTCGATTCGGTTGCGTACCAGCAGGGCTACGACGATCGGAACCAGGAGAACATAGGGCCCGTAACCACGACGTCTTGCATAACTCGCAATGCCGTCGTCGTGCGCGTCACCATGACCGTGATGGTCGTGGCCGTCGTCGTGGTCACAATCGGGACCATGAACATGCGGGTCCGCCGCATCCGTCGTCTGCGTCACAGAGTTACAGAGTACAACACCTGCACGGTGATCGGACCAGGCCCATCGGGTAAGAATTCTCAGCCGAATGCACCACTTTTCTGTTGTTTTTCCACTCAGAGCGCGAATCTGCACCTAATGACACGAGTACTGCTGTGTGTGGCTCTGGCCTTGACGACGACCGCGTGTGCGCAACTCCTCGGGGGCGGCGATGTGGCCGGGTACCCCGACGTCGACCTCAACGCCACCGAGGTCGAGGTCTACAAGTCCACCGACCAACGTGATCTTCACATCCATATCTTCCGGCCCGCCGACACTGAAGCCGAACCGCTGGGAAGCATCGTCTTGTTTCACGGGGGCGGGTTCGCCGCTACCCGTGTGGAGCAGTTCCAGACACAGGCGGAACGGCTCGCTGACGCAGGGATCGTCGGGATCATCGCCGAATACCGAGTGACCGCCGAAGGGACGACTCGAGCCGATGCTGTGGGCGACGGCGCCGATGCGATTGCAGCCCTGCGCGGCGATAGCGAGCGGCTTGGGATCGACGCGAACCGGATAGCCATCGGGGGCTCGTCTGCAGGGGGAGCGTTGGCCGTGGAGGCGAGTGCGGGCGCTGAGCTGGTTGCACTGTTCAATCCAGCTGTGAACGGCGCGAGCTCAGGGTTTGTGGCGGACAAACCCACGATCGCGTTCCACAGTCGAGAAGACACGATCGTGGCGTTCGAGTCCGCCAAAGAATTCTGCGACTTTGCTAGCGATTGCACGCTCGTCGCCTTCGATGAAGGGGACCATGGCTTCTTTAATAGCGAACCAGCACTGACCGAGACAACCGACGCCATGATCGCGTTTCTTCAACAACATGGATGGTAGTCAAGGCACTAGCGCTCAGGTCAGGCCACGAGTCAATCGTCCCGTCACTCGCCCAACGGGCAGTAGACAAGATCCGCAGCGCCAACTGACTCGCTAGGGTGCGGGGGTGACCGATTTGTTCGCCGCCGCTGCTGCCGAACAACAGAGCCAGCGCGCCCCACTGGCCGACAAGCTCCGGCCGATTCGCCTCGATGACATCGTCGGGCAAGACCACCTGCTCGGTCAGGGGCGCCCACTTCGCAGTTTGATCGAAAGCGACGCGTTGGGCTCGGTGATCCTGTGGGGACCGCCAGGTACGGGCAAGACCACGTTGGCGAAGGTGATTGCGCGCACGACGTCTCGGGCCTTCGAGTCGCTGTCTGCTGTGAGTGCTTCGGTCAAGGATGTTCGTGAGGTGCTGCAGCGGGCCCAGGATCGGCTCGGCCAGCAAGGCCAGGGAACGATTCTGTTCCTCGATGAAGTGCATCGTTTCACCAAGAGCCAACAAGACGCCCTTTTGCCTGGAGTAGAGAGCGGCTTGATCACACTCATCGGTGCCACCACCGAGAACCCGAGCTTCGAAGTGAACGCAGCGCTGCGAAGCCGATCGACGCTTTTCCGCCTAAATATGCTCGACGAGGACGCATTGAAGCTGCTTGTAGGCCGCGGTCTTGAAGCCGAGGCAATAGATGCAAGCGAGGAAGCCATCCAACTTCTGGTCGACCGCAGCGCTGGCGACGGCCGACAGGTCCTGACAGCGCTCGGCGTAGCCGCCGCGATCGCGAAGCCCAACTCGATCGAAGAAGAGCACATTGAGGCCGCCCTCGGCACCAAGGCAATTCGCTATGGCGTCGACGATCACTACGACGTGATCAGCGCGTTCATCAAGAGCGTCCGCGGCAGCGACGTCGACGCTGGGCTCTACTGGCTGTATCGCATGCTCGATGCTGGCGAGTCGCCGCGGTTCATTGCGCGTCGCCTGGTGATCTTGGCGTCCGAAGACGTGGGTATGGCCGATCCGATGTCGCTCGTCATCGCTAACGCAGCAGCACAAGCACTCGAGTTCGTCGGGCTTCCCGAAGCCGAGTTCAACCTCACTCAAGCGGTCGTGCATCTCGCCACTGCACCGAAGTCCAACTCGCTAACCACGGCACGTGCAGCGGCGAAATCCGCAGCGCAAAGCCCTGGTACCGGTGAGGTGCCGATGCACCTACGCGACGCGCACTACAGCGGCGCGGCCGGGCTGGGTCACGGGAAGGGCTATCGTTACCCTCATAACGACCCCGCCGGGTGGGTTGATCAGCAGTATCGCCCACCTGAGGTCGCCGATCAGGTGTACTACACACCATCGGATCATGGAGCAGAACCAGCTCGGTGGGCGAAATGGAGTCAGGAGCGGAGCCCCGATGCCTAAACGAATTTTCTGGATGACCGCCGGGTACGCCGGTGGTGCCGCGTCTAGCTGGTGGGTGCAGCGCAAGGTCAAGCGCGAGGTTGAGCGGATGCTCCCCGACGCCGTTCGAAACGAAGTCACCAAACGCGTCACCGTGGTCAGCGACAAGGCAATCGACCTCACCGTGCACTCGCCCGTCGGGCGCGGTGCGACCAAGGCCGTGAAGAAGGTTCGCCCCGATATCGACCTCACCGAACGAGCAGAAGCCCACATCGCCTCACATCA
>CAYUKM010000113.1:0-8977 GCA_964445255.1 uncultured Acidimicrobiales bacterium | reverse complement strand
TCGAGATGATGTAGCTCTCGACGATGTCGTCGCCGAAGCGATCCATCTGCGAGCGCAGGATGGTCATCAGTTCAAGCGCGTCGCCAAGACCGGCCGTGCCCGCTGGCGCGAATGGCCGCGAGCTACCCAGCTCCGACGCCAACAGTTTGAAACGCTCCGAGGGATCCTCGGGGTACTCGACTCCTACACCATCGAAGAGCGTCTCAAGAGCTGTGTGGTGATGACGGGTGTGCTGTCGAATGTCGAGGGTGGCGAGGTGGAACCCGATCGTGCGGACGAGACGACGCAGGTTCGCAAGGCTTCCCTTCGCAACAAGCTCGGCTCCGCTCGCGCACAACGACTCGTGCAAGCGGTCGAGATCCTCCATCAACTCGCCGGCAAAGCCATATGCCGCGTCAGCACCACCGCGGTTGGGATCGAGGCTGCGCTCGGCTGCGGCTACCTTGCCACTGATGATGGTGCACGCTTTGCGGTACGGTTCGTTCGCGATTAGCGGAGACACGTTTTCAACGAGACGTGGGTGCACCGTCGACTGCTCGTCGATCCACTCTCGAAGGTCATTGGAGATCGGACGGATTGACTGCGACACGCTCAGGTCGCGAGAGACCTGCTGCACCCCGGTGCGAATAAGACGTAGTGCCCGCTCACGCTGCAGCGTGAGAACCTCATCGGTGACCTCTGCGGTAACGAACGGGTTGCCGTCACGGTCACCACCTACCCACGAGCCGAAGCGGATCGGGGTGAGGTCACTGGGAATATCGAGCCCACGGGTTTCGGCCACGTACTCGAGATCCTCCCAGACCCGCGGCAGCGCTTCAGCGACCAAGCCCTCGACATAGAAGATGATCGAGCGAGCCTCGTCGACCGGCGTTGGTTTCACCGAACGAAGCTCATCGCTCAGCCACAACAGATCGATGATCTCCGCTGTGCGACGATCAATACGGACTTGTCCAGCCTCGGTGGTGGTCGGCCGCTCTCGCAGCATCTCCGCGATCTCGGAACGCTTTTCGAGCACGGAGCGACGCGACGCCTCGGTCGGGTGCGCCGTGAAAACCGGGCGGTATCGCACCTTTGCGATGCTCTCAGCCATTGCCGCAGCGGAGATCTCAGCCTCATCGGCACGGGCGAAGGTGTCGAACAGTTCGCCTGAACCCTCGGTCTTGAGGCGCAGTTCTTCTACGCGGTTGACCTGCTCAGCCACGTTGGCCAAGTGGAAATAGATCGTGAAGGCTCGAACGAGAAGGATCGACTCAATCTCGTCGGCGTCTGCTACCACAGCGTCGAGTTCAGCCCGGGCATCAGTGTCACCATCACGGGTGCGCCGCGCTAGCCCACGAACCTTCTCAACGAGTTCGAAGAACTCGACGCTTACGTTGCGCTGGATAGTGTCACCGAGTTGGGCACCCATGCGCCGAATGTCGGCGCGCAGTCGGTCTTGGCGAAGGTCGGCGGTCTCTTCAGAAGTCACCCGACCAGCCTACGAAGCAGATCAGCGAGATTGAACACCCACAACGTTGTTAGAAGAAGGGACTGACATATACCGGTTCTGGCTCCGTGACCTGGGGCAGCTGGCGAGGCCCAAGACGAAGTGCCCGCATGGCCAATGCGCCGAGGATAGGTCCCGGTGCAAGCAGCAGGAATGCCCAGCCCCATCCAAACATGTCGCGCACGAACGGGACGAGAAAGATCGTGAGCACCGTCAACGTGAACCCGGCAGCGACCTGGATCGTCAGCGCCGTGCCGACACAGCGCCGGTCGACAACTTCGGTGACGATCACCGAGAACTGCGCGCTATCGGCGGCTACCCAGAAGCCCCAAATCAGACCGAGGCCCAAAAGGATGACCAGCGGCGCATCCATCAAGAAGCCCGCGACCACGGCGACCGAAGCGGACCATCGCATAGCGAGCGCCGCCGCTTCGTTCCGACTGTACTTATCGCTCATCTTGCCGGCATAGGCCGAACCGAAGGATCCGGCACCAATCACGGCAAAGGCAGCGAGGCTCGCGGCGCGGCCCGACTCAAACACATCTCCGTAGAACGCTGCGATCCACGCCCACATTGCGTAGAGCTCCCACATGTGTCCGAAATAGCCCGCGCTCGCCAAACGAAAGTCACGATTCGCGAGCACGGCCTTGATCTGGCTGAAGTCGACTCGGCCGCCGGTAACCATGAACGGCCCATCCGAGCAGAACCGGTCGGCAATGAGACCGCCTACGAGGGTGAGGACCGAAACAATCGTCAAGGTCTCTCGCCACCCGGGGCCGCCGACGGCGTTGACCAAATGCGGGAGGGCGGAACCGAGAGCCATGGCTCCAAGAAGCACCCCGAGGGCAAAGCCCCGTCCCTGTTTGAACCACGAAGCCATTGTTTTGAGCGCTGGTGGGTAGACCAACGCAAGCGATGCACCGGTGAGGAAGCGGGCGACCAAGCCGATCCCAAACGTACCGCTCAGTACCACGAGCATGTTGGCTGTCGCCGCGCACACGGTGCCGATCAGAATCAGGCGTCGCGGTGGAATGTGATCGGCAATCTTGGCGATCGTCGAGAGCAGCGCTCCGGAGACGAACCCGATCTGCACAACGACGATAAGCCATGCAGCCTGACCGTCGGTGAGAAGCCACACATCGCGCAGTTGGTCAAGCACCGCCGATGTCGAAAACCAGGACGACATCGCGAGAACGACAGCGCCTGAAAGAAGGATCAACTCCCGCTGTTGTCCCTCAGGACGATGAGCCATGTAAAAAGTATCGCTTGTCCGATCAATGCCGTCCAGTGATAAATCGCGGGAGTCACCAAATTCTCACGCACCGTTGAGTGCTGTATCACCATGTTTCGCTAGGGCGGCTTCTCGATCGCTCTCGCGCTCGTACTGCGGCGTTGGTTCGCGGGTGGTCCGATGGTCACGCAACTCTCGGGCCTCGGCCTTCCACTCGGTCGGCCAGCCGCCGCCTACCTGAGTGATCGTGCCCGGCTCGGTCGCCAACGCGATCATGCCAAGCGCCTTGCGGGTGATCTCCAATTGCGCATCGGGCTCGTGCGGCGGGCCTGCGGTGTTGCCGAGCGGGAAGTCCGTAAAGGCGGCCCTCGGCGGGTTGACTGATGCCGTGATCGACCAGGCGCTGGTCAGACTTACGGTTGCGACCCCCGCCTCTTCAAGTGCTCGTGCGATCAGCCCCACGGACTGATGACAGACCGGTCAGACAGGAACGAGTAGCGCAATGTCGGTATCCATCTCGCGAACTCGCTGAACAAGGCCCGGGACGAGCGTTTCGTTGAGTCGTCGTTGCGAGTAGATGCCGCCCATAAAGGTCAAGGCAACCTCTGCCAACTCCCCGATCTCACCTGCTGTGTCGAGCGCGCGTAGAGCATCGATCGGGAAGACAACGTTGATGTCGTCTCGGGCGTTCGCCTGGTCGTAGGCAAAGTGCGTCACACGCAATTCATCGGTGGGAACGTCGGTCGGAATCTCCCGAAAGGACGTGTCGTCTTTGTGCGTGAAACCCACATCACCAGCCCGGTAGACACCACCCGAAGCGATGAGTGCTACCCGGCTCTGCGCCAGTGGCTTCGTAGTCGTAACGAACGCCGGCGGTTCCACGCTGTTGTCGGCCCAACGATACGAGTCGTAGCCCAAGCTGGCGTAGGTATCTGCGGTGACTTGGATGTAGTCGACGGCATCGAGGTCGCTCGGCGGGCTCTGCATGTCCGAACAGTAGTCGGGTCAAGAACGCTCGCGTGGAGACCGGCGAACCGCGTGGACGACGAACCGGTTGTTCGCCCCCAACACCTCGACATCGCCGAAGATCTTGGCCAACTTCGCGTGGTAGGCGAGGTGACGGTTACCCACGACGATGAGCACACCACCATCAACGAGCGTTCGGTGTGCGTCGACGAACATCGACCACGCCGTCTCATCGCCGATCGCCGTGTCGACATGAAACGGCGGGTTGACCAACACTAAATCCACCGACGCAGCATCGACTACCTCGGCAAGTCGATGTGCGTGTTTCGTTTTGAGCGAGGCCTTGGGGTCGACCTCTGTGGCTTCCCACGACCGTCTCGTGGCATCGATTGCCAACGCAGAATCGTCGACCGCCAGGACTTCCACTGCCCCAAACTCGGCCGCAATATCAGCTGCGGCGCTCAAACCAACAATTCCGTTGCCACAGCCAAGGTCGACGATGCGCACCGGCGACGTCTCCGGAGCCGGGTCGATATGGCCCGCAAAGTTCCCCACCGTGCGAAGGAGAAAATTCGTGCCGGAATCGATCGTGCCCGGCGAGAAGCCACCTCCGTGATTCGTCAACGTCGCACCGTGAGCCCGCCACGTAGCAGGCCACGGGTTGTCGCCGACCTTTTGGAACGAATCGAACGTCGCTTCGAAGTGACGCGCCCGCCCGGTGGCCAGGGCGCGTCTGGCCGGACCGATGACTTCTTCAAGAACCTGCTCGACCGACTCGGGGATGTGTTTGTCCATTCCAGCCGCAATCACTCGGGCATCGCGTGCCAACAACGGGCGGATCCGGAACAGCGCGTCACGAAGCTCAGAGATCGACTTCGGGATCTTCATGATGACGACATCGAATTGCCCATGCTCGCCATCGGTCAGTTCGAGAATCGACATCGGCGCCAGCCTGTCCAGGTCGTTCGCTTGGAGGTTGAGATCAAGCGCTTCTCGGCCAGCGGCCGATTCCATGCACACGACGGGATCATGGCTACGCAACGCGCATGTCAACGCACCGAATCCGTCCCCAACGATCAGTAACGAATCCTCGTCCCCGACGAGCCCAAACCCGCCGTGCTCACCGTCGACCAACTGTGCAATCAGGAGATCGGCGCGATCCCAGGCTCGGAGGGGCGACTTCGTTGATACGGGTATGCGCTGCAACACCAACTCCCCATTCGGAGCGGCAAAGACCTCGGAGCTCATCTAGCGAGGTGGAACCGCGGCCAGAATCTTTGCGGCTTCCTGAAAATCGACCACCTCGATCGTGGCCACCGACGACCGGTCAAGCCCACCGACCGCTGCGGATTCGGACAGTCGCATGGCCTGACGGCTGATGGCCTGCTCGAAGAGGTTGCGAGCATAGCGGGCGTTACCGAAGGCCTCGTCTCGAACGGCCCGCTTGAGGATCGCTTTGATGGCCTTCTCTGCACCGTCGCCGAGCGCATAGTCGGCCTCGCCCGCCATCTTGTCGGTGATACGAACGAGCTCATCGGCTGAGTAGTCGGGGAAGCCGATCTCGCGAGCGAAACGGCTTCGAAGCCCCGGGTTCGACCGCAGGAAGTCCTGCATGAGTCGCGGGTAGCCGGCCACGATGACCACCAAACGATCGCGGTGGTCCTCCATCCGCTTGATCAATGTCTCGATCGCCTCACGACCGAAGTCGTTGTTGCCAATGAGTCCCTTTGGCGACAGGGCGTAGGCCTCGTCGATGAAGAGGACGCCGTCGAGTGCTCGCTTTACGGCCTTGTTGGTTTTGTTCGCCGTATGTCCCACGTACTGACCCACGAGACCAGCTCGATCAACTTCGACCAGATGCCCCTTCTTCAAGAGCCCCAGGGCGCCATACATCTCGCCGAGCAAGCGAGCGACGGTGGTCTTTCCGGTGCCCGGGTTACCCAGGAAGACAAGGTGTTGGCTGGTCGGCACCTCACTGAGGCCGTGATCTTGGCGCCTTGCCTGAATCTGCAGGAACGCGATCTGGGTACGAACCTGCTCCTTCACCGTTTCCAAGCCCACGAGTGAGTCCAGCTCGGCCTGTATCTCTTCTAGTGGACGGGCCGGCCCAGTTAATGCCGTGGTGGGTAGACCAATGTTGCCGAGTCGTTCGTCGAGTCCGCGATCAACGGCGGTTTTGCGCGCGACTTCACCCGCCTTGCGCACCTGCTCAAAGAATCGATCACCTCGGGCCACATGAGAACGCTACCGGCGTACGAGCCCGGTCCTGACGATCCCGCATGACCAAAGAGTGCTCGCCGGTCTACGATCAAAGGATGGGCAAACGTGCGGTGTTCGCTGCAGTGATACTCGCCATAGTGATCGCCGCGTGCACGCAGGACCAGACTACGAGTGCAGAACTCGACGATGCCCAAGACGGGTCCCCCTCCACCACCGCGCTCGATGAGTTCGCGGCCGCCCCCAGCGAGGCTGACCTACCGATCGTTTTCGACCAACCGTTCGCATCAATCGACGGGGATCTACTCGATCAATTCCTCGAAGGCCAGGCGCTATTCAACGTCGTCTGGACACCAGCGGGCGAAGGCGATCCCGCCACCGATGGTCTCGGCCCGCTCTTCAATGCGTCGAGCTGCGCAGACTGCCATCTCTCAACAGGTCGACGTCAGGTCCCCCCAGATGGAGAACTGACCGAAGCAGGACTCGTCGTTCGACTCTCGGTGCCACAAATCGATCCAATTACCGGCGCGCCAGTTCCTGAGCCCGTCTATGGCGACCAGCTTCAAGATCAAGGCGTAGACGGTCTAGAGGGCGAAGGTCGGATATTCAACAACTACGTCGTCCAAGCTGGCTCGTACCCAGACGGCACCCAGTTCGAGATTCTGTGGCCGACGGTGAACGTGCGCGGCCCGACTCAAGGCCCCCTCACACCACTGGTGCAATTCTCGGCCCGAATTGGCGCACAACTCATTGGAACCGGGCTTATCGAAGCGATCCCCGAGGAGACCATCCTCGCGCTCGCGGATCCCGGCGATGCCAATGGAGACGGCATCAGCGGTCGCCCGAACTTCGTTTGGAACTCCGTCACCGAGTCGATCGAGTTCGGTCGCTTCGGCTGGAAATCGAACGTCGCAACGCTCGAACAACAGATAGCGCAAGCGTTCCGAGGCGACATCGGTGTCACCTCGCCGATCATTCCCGAGCAAAGCTGCTCAGCGGCTCAAACCGAGTGCCTCGAAGCGGCAGGCGACGACGAGTTCGAGGTAACCCAAGAACAGCTCGACGCGATCGCGACCTACCTCCGGTTCCTCGCGGTGCCCGAAGCTCGAACCGACGGTAACCCGGCAGCCGAGCGGGGCCAAGAACGCTTCCGCGAGTTCGGTTGCGCGAGTTGCCACACCGAATCGCTCACCACCGGACCGAACGACATTCCCGAGCTATCAGAACAGACGATTTTCTTGTACAGCGACCTCTTGTTGCATGACTTGGGCTTCGACATGAGCGACGACCGGCCTGACTTTCAAGCCAGCCCACTCGAATGGCGCACTCCCCCACTCTGGGGACTCGGACTGATCCCGGTCGAAAACGACCGCGGCTTCCTCCACGACGGTAGAGCGCGCACCCTAGAAGAAGCCATCCTCTGGCACGGCGGAGAAGGCAGCTTCTCCCGCTCCAACTTCCTAAGAGCCAACGCAGCAGACCGCGAAGACCTACTCGAATTCCTACGCTCGCTCTGACCCCTTAGCCGCCAGCGTCTGGGAACCCTGCGGGTTCCGTCGCGATTTTGGCGGCACGGACTGCCGGCGCAGCAGTCTTAGCGAGCAACGAGCGGCAGCATCGAGCGCCTGACCCCTAACTGCGTCCACGTTTGTGTGAAAAATCAACAGAAACGGCCCAGGCCCCTATCTTGCTGGGGCTCGGATTGCGACCGCTGGAGCGAGGAACGAGCGGGAGGTTACGCGGCTTGGGTTGCTTTTTCGTTCAATCGGGTGACGATGAGATCGAAGAGCACCAGCAGGGTGTCCTTCACTGAATCCCATTCGCGAGCATCACAGTCGACAACCGGAATGCTCTCAGCAAGCTGAAGAGCCTTGTGCACATCGTTCATGTCGTGGGTCAGCTCGCCGTTGAACTTGTTGATAGCAACGACAAACGGGACCTGACGCTTCTCGAAGTAGTCGATTGCGTAGAAGCAATCGGCCAAGCGACGAGAGTCGGCGAGTACAACAGCGCCGAGGGCACCTTGGGTGATGTCGTCCCACATGAAGCCGAAGCGAGACTGGCCAGGAGTACCAAAGAGGAACAACACGAGCTGCTCATCGATGGTCAGACGACCAAAGTCCATTGCCACGGTCGTGGTGGTCTTTTGCTGCACCTTCGAGGTGTCATCAATACCGACACTTGCGCCAGTGATCGCAGCTTCGGTTCGAAGGGGTTGGATCTCCGATACCGCACCGACGAAGGTGGTCTTGCCGACGCCAAAGCCTCCAGCGACGACAAACTTGGCGGAAACCTGCTGGCCTGATTCAGAGTTCGCGGACACGGTTGATGATCCTTGTCATGATGTTCAGGTCAGAAAGATCTGAAGTAGCGGATGTTTGGTGGGAACGAAGCGTTCCCGAGCCGATGAGTTCACCTACGAGAACCATGGTGGTGCCGATCGGCATCTTGAGGTGTGCGGAGAGCTCGGCGACCGAAAGGGCCGATCCCGACGCGAGCTGGGCGAGTCGTTGCTTTTCGAATCGGAGACCCTCAGCACTTGCCGGGACCGTTTCGACCAACGTCTCGATGGCTACACCACCCGCTACTTCGGTGTTGCCTCCGGTGACCACGTAAGGGCGGGTCGCCGGCATTTCATCTTCGAGGATGATCTCGTCATCCCAGTCGTCTCTAACCATGTGTGTTACCTCAGACCAGGATTGAGTTCTGAAGCTCAGCGATAAGCGTTGGCGACAGAACACCACCGGCTCGCTCAGCGAACACGGTCATCTCGTACGCGACATATGCGAGGTCAGCGTCCTTGCGGCTGATGACACCCAACACTGCGCCATGGCTGATGTTGGCGATCAGCAGGAAGCTGTTGCCCATCTCGATCATGACTCGCTCAACCTGGGTCTCACCGAAGCAGTTCGCTGCACCGTGAATCAGGCTGGATAGCCCTGCGGTGATCGCTGCGAACTGGTCAGCATTCGCCTTCGGAAGATGTTCCGAAGAAGCGAGCTTGATGCCATCGGCGGAGACAGCCAGTGCGTGAGAAACGCCGGTGGTCGAATCAACGAAGTTGTTCAACAGCCAGG
>CAYUKM010000112.1:0-8977 GCA_964445255.1 uncultured Acidimicrobiales bacterium | reverse complement strand
CACCACCGACATCGTGATCGATGACGAAACCTTCGAACGCCACGCCGCCGAACTGACTGGTGACGACGTGGGCCAAAACGACCCTTGTCGCGCCGACTACACGTGCACCACGCTCACCGGGCATCGTCTCCATGCCCGCACCGCAGTGGCCAGAGCCCTACTGGGCTACCTGCGTCGCAACGTCGTGGGCGCTGATGGCGTTACGACCGACCTGGGGCGTCGCCGGTTGTTTACCGGCTATGCCCGCCTCGCCGCGCAACTGAGTGCGAGCGAGTGTTACTGGCCTGGGTGCCACGTCAACGTCTCCCAATGCCAGATCGACCACCTAACGCCTCACAGCAACCGAGACGGCCCCGGAGGGCCCGACCCTGGGGGAGGGTTAACGAACCCCCACAACGGGGCACCGTGTTGCGGCAAACACAACCGCCACAAAGAACGCGGCTACACCGTCACCCGCCGACAAGACGGCACAATCCACATTCAACGCCCCGACGGCAGCACACTCGACTAGCGCTCGCTAGCCGATGACATTTGGGAATCCTGGGCGCCAGTCGGGGCCCACGAGGACGAGTTGGTTGACGGTGACGTGGCGCTCGGTGAAGGCGGCCTCGCAGTAGGCCAGGTAGAAGCGCCACAGGCGGATGAAGCGCTCGTCGAGGCCCATGGCGCGGACCTCGTCGAGTTGGCTGTCCATGTTGTGACGCCAGCGGCGCAGCGTCTCGGCGTAGTGCCAGCCGAAGTCGTCGACGTCGAGCAACTGAAGTCGGGTGTGCTTGGCGATGATTTTCGAGATCGTGCCCACCGACGGCAAGAAGCCGCCAGGGAAGACGAATCGGGCGATGAAGTCGTCGGTGTTCTTGGTTCGCTCGTATCGGCGGTGAGGTACACAGATGGCCTGCATGCCGATCATGCCGTCGGGTTCGATATTGGCCTCCAATGCCTGGAAGAAGGCGGGGTAGTCGCGCCAGTCGACAGCTTCGATCATTTCGACACTGACCAATCGGTCGCTACGCCGGCCGCTGACCTGAGCGATGTCTCGCCAGTCCTCCTTGTGGAGCTTCACCTGGTCGGGGCCTATTTCGCCGTCGGCAACCGCCTTGTCGCGACGTACGACGGCCTCGTCGTACTGTTCACCACTGATCGTCGTGGACACTACGTCGGCGCCAAATGCTTGCGCCGCCCGCAACGCCATGGCGCCCCAACCTGTGCCGATCTCGGTGATGGTCGTGCCGGGTTTGATGTCCAGCTTGTTGAGCAGTCGGTCGTACTTGGCGATGCTGGCTTCGGTCAGGGTCATGTCCGCGGTTTCGAAGAACGCGGAGCTGTAGGTCATCGTCTCGTCGAGGAATAGCTCAAAGAAGTCGTTACCCAAGTCGTAGTGGGCGCCGATGTCTTCACGGTTCCGGTCACGGTTGGGCTTGGGAAGCACCCGACGCACCCGGTCCGTGACCGGGGTGGTGAAGGCGGCCAGGTTGTTGCGGATCTCATCGAAGGAGTCCATGTTGCGAGCCGCGATCTGTACGACCAGTTCTGGGTTCGGACTGTCCCACCAGTTCTCGATGTATCCCCGCCCGAGACCGATCGAGCCTTCCATGGCGAGATGCCACCAGGCACGGTCGTCGTGAACGGTGATTGCGGCCTCAAGGCCGTTGCCCGGTCCCAGCACTACCGCGATGTCTCCTTCTGTGAGCAGAAGCGCGTCGCGCTTGAGACGCTCGAGTACCTTCAGGGCGACCTTGCGGGCCACTTGGTTACGGCGGGAGCCCGGCTCGGGGGTGATCGATACTGTTGGTTCATCAACGAGCTTGGCCTTCTCGAAGAGCGCCTCTGGACGGGTACGGGGTGATGTATCGGTCATGTGGGTGAATCCTCCAACGATTGGGTCTTCTTCGGGTGGGGAACGAACGTGATGCCTTTGCGGGCGATCTTGAGCGCCTGGGCGTGAATGCCAGCCGAGACTTGGCGCGTCCGTAGCGCATCAGCGAATGCGGACTTGTTGAGCGATGCTGCGGTCGGCTTGGAGCGTTGGACCACGAGCGCCGTTTCGACCATCGCCACATCGTGCTCGTCACAAACGTCGATACGTACAGCCAACTCGTCGTCGTGTGACTCAAGGGTGAGGCGGTAGCGGTAGTCCATCTCCAGAAACGGAGAAACGTGAAGTTCTTTGTCGAAGGTGACGTGGAAGGTGCTGGAGCCCGGAAGACCCGACGAGGGTCCCGGCGCCAAGGGCAGCGCGTACTGGCGCCGCTCTTTCCAGGGGGTGTTGGTCACCTCGGCCACCGCAGCGACGGGGAAGTCGGGGTTCTCGTCCCACAGCACGAACACGGTGATGGGGTTGAACAGCCACCCCCAGCGCCGAGCTTGGGACAGCATGCGTACCTCGCCGGTCGGCCGGTATCCGAGGACCGGTTCGATGATGCTCTTGAGCTGCTCGTTTAGGTTGCCGGTCGGTTCGGCGCCGTAGTCGGAGCGCCGAATCTGCACCGGCCCTGGCCTATCGGTGGTCCAGAGCGGACTCAACGAGGTCAATGCTTCGGGTTCATTTGGGTCGATCCAGATATGACTAGCGCGGTAGGTGAACTCATTGACCGCAGGGCGGTTCCGTCGATGCCATACCCGGCCGTTACACAGTGCCGCTTCACCAGCCCTCACGCCGTCAACGCCTCCCGCTTCGAAGTCGTTTCTAGAGCCCACGGCGTATCAAGCTCCCGGCACACCCGTAGTCCAGATGTCATGCCATCTTCGTGAAAGCCATAGCTCCAATACGCCCCCGCGTAGTGGGTGCGGTTCTTGCCGCTGATCTCGTTCGCTCGTAGCTGAGCGAAAATGGCAGGCCGGTCGAACACCGGGTGGGAGTAGGTCGTCTTGAAGAGGACGCGGTCGGGATCGATCCGCGGTTCGTTCAAGCTCACGAGGTAGCGCTCTTGGGTTTCGACTCGCATGAGTTGGTTCATGTCGTAGGTCAGCACCGCCGCGCCCGCGTCTTGTCCGTTGCTGCGCCGGTAGTAGTTCCACGCGGCCCACGCGCTTTCGTTGGGCGGTAGCACGGAGGTGTCGGTGTGGAGGGTGGCGGTGTTGGGTTGATAACGAATCGCCCCAAGGACATCGGATTCGGCGCTAGTTGGGTCGGCGAGCATCTGGAGCGCTTGGTCGCTGTGGCATGCCAACACGACCGCATCGAACCGGCCTTCGTCGCGCTCGGTACGGACCGTGACCGAATCTTCGGCACGCTCGATCGATCGCACAGGTGTGGCCAGACAGATCTCACCGTCGAAGCGAGACGCGATCTCGTCAACGTAGGTGCGGCTCCCCCCAACCAACGCTTTCCACTGCGGACGCGCACCGAGGCCAAGTAGGCCGTGGTTGTCGAGGAACCGAAACAACGCAACCGCCGGGAACTTCGCGAAGGTGGCCGGGTCGGCCGACCAGATGGATGCACCCATCGGAATAAGGTGCAGATCCACAAAGGCGGAGCCGTATCGGTGTTCGTCGAGGAAGTCGGCCAACGATTTCGTCGGATCCCCTTGGTCGAGGTAGATCCGGGCATGACGATAGAACCGGAAGATATCAGCCAGCATCTTGTACATCGTCGGGTTCTTGAGGTTGCTGCGGTCGGCGAAGATGGTGTCGAGGTTTGTCGCCCGGTAGAAGAAGCCGGTCGCCTCGTCGGCAACACCGAAGCTCATCTCGGTATCCACCGGTTCCACGTCGAGTTCGTCGAACAGGCGCTGGATGTTTGGGTAGTTGCGATCGTTGTGGACGATAAAGCCGGTATCGATCCCGACTTCGCCGACCAGCGGGTCGTCCACCGTGACGGTGTTCGAGTGGCCTCCAAGGCGGTCGCGAGCCTCAAAGAGCGTCACCTCGTGATGGGGTCCGAGGACGTGCGCACACGTGAGCCCAGAAATGCCCGAACCGATGATCGCGATCTTCATTACACAATCGGTTTTACCTGATGACCGCCCGTAGCCAGGAGCCTGATTGGCTGATCACCGTACAAACCGGCACAAACTGTCCGAGTATGACCTGCCAGAGGTCCGGAATTGATTCGGTCGAGTTGCCTAGGAGGACTCGGTAGGCTTTGGCCGCGTGAGGTCCCGCATGAGACCCTCCTGTGCCGTGGAGGCGACGAGCGTGCCGTCGGCGGTGAAGAACTGCCCGAGATTGAACCCACGAGCTCCTGAGGCCGATGGCGACGAGGTGGAGTACAGCAGCCATTCGTCGGCGCGGAACTCGCGATGGAACCAGATCGAGTGGTCGAGGCTCGCGGCCATGATGTTTTCAAAGCTCGGTGCGTGCATGCGTACCGCCGTGCTCAACAGCGAGAGGTCACTCAGGTAAGTCAATGCGAGGCGGTGGACGACCGGATCATCGGGGAGGGTTCCGTTCATGCGGATCCAGATGCGGCGCTCGCGGATGCCGGGCTTCCAATCGTTGGGCGCATGGAAGTGGCGGAACTCGACCGGGATCCCCTTGGGTTGCCAAAAGCGAGGGATGTAGTCACGAGGGGATAGCCCGAAGTCTTCCGGGCGGGGCGAATCCTCCGGTGGGGCGACCGCTGGCATATCGCCTTGATGCTCGAAGCCTGCTTCGACTTTGTGGAACGAAGCGGACAGGTTGTAGATCGCCTCGCCGCGTTGACGGGCGACGACACGGCGGGTCGCAAAGCTGCGCCCATCACGGATCGGGTCGACGTCGTAGATCACTGGGATCTCTGGGTCACCGGGGCGGAGGAAGTAGCTGTGCAGCGAATGCACATGGATGCCCTCGATCGTCTGGTATGCCGCTGACAGCGCCTGCGATGCGACCAGCCCGCCGAAGAGCCGTCCCCGTTCCCAATAGACAGGATGACCGCGATACAGGTTCCGGTCGAGGAGTTCGAGGTCGACGCTTTCAACGATCGCGTCGACGTCGGCTTGGTCCAAGTTCATGGCGCGAGCGTACTTGCGGGATTGACCGTCCTTGACGATCGTTCAACAATGGCCCGGTGAGCGACCAGCAAGACCTTGCGCAGTCCTACCTGGAGAACGGGTTTACGAAGCTGCAGATTCTCGAGGAGGGCGAGGCTGCGAAGCATCGCAGCACCCTGGAGGCGGCGGAAGCAGAACTTGGACCTCTGCACTACATCAACAAGATCCACACGGTGATGGAGTCGGCCTATGCGCTCGCTAGTGATCCGAGCGTGCTCGATTTCGTCGAGGCGGTCATCGGGCCCGACATCTTGCTCTACAACACGAACTACATCATCAAAGAGCCTGGGACTTCCGCACACATCTCGTGGCATCAGGACCTGACGTACTGGGGACTCGACGATGACGACGCACAGATCTCGATGTGGCTCGCGCTATCGCCAGCGACGGCGGAGTCGGGGTGCATGACCATGATTCCCGGCTCGCACAAGGATGGGCGACGAGAGCACGCTGAGCGCTCCGACGAAGACAACATCTTGTTGCTTGGCCAATACATCGACGAGGTCGACGAGTCCGCTGGGGTGCATTGCTCGCTCGCCCCTGGTGAGGCGTCGTTCCATCACGGATGGACCGTGCACCGGTCGACGCCCAACGTGAGCGGCGATCGGCGTATCGGGTTGAACGTCCAATACGTAGCGCCGCACAACCTCCAACACAGTGCTGCCCACAGCGCCACGCTGCTTCGTGGCGAGGACCGCTTCGGCCACTACGACCCCGAACCTAAACCCCGAAGCTGGCTCGACAAGGACGAGGCCGAAGCCCTCTTCGCCGCCGATCAGGCAATGAAGGAAAGCTTCCAAACGAAATAGCTGGACGGTTCGCGTAGGTTCTTCTTCTATGGCCCGCCGACTCTTTCTGACCGCACGTCAGACAAACCTCGTGCTGGAGGTGGCAATGGTAGGGGTCATCGCGACTGGTCTCATCTCCTGGCTGGTGCCCTTGTCGTCGGCGCGGGTGGTCACGGTTGTCCACGCCATCTTCGGGTTGTTCGTGGTCGCGGTGGCGCCGTTCAAGGTGCGCGGGTCGGCGCGCACTGGATTCAAACGGAAGGCCCGCACCAGGTTCGCGTCAGCGTTCTTTGGTATCACAGTGGTTGCCGCAGTTATCGCCGGAGTTACCCACAGCACCGGGCTGGCGTTCTCGACCGGATTCGGTACACCGCTGTGGCTTCACATCTTGTTCGGGCTGATGGCTATTCCGCTGCTCGTCTGGCACGTATGGACCCGGCCCGTGCGACCGAAGCCGCTCGATTTCAACCGGCGCGGCTTGATCACCGCGTCGGCTGCCGGGGCGCTGGCTGCGACGGCCCTCGTGTCCAAGGAGCTGGCGCTCAACGTCGCCGGAACTCAAGGTGCAGACCGAGAAGGCACCGGTTCGATCGAGATCGCATCGTTCGACCCGGCGAACATGCCCCAAGTCAGCTGGTTCAACGATCCAATCCCCACAGGGGTGGCTACACCGTTGTGGCAGTTGAGCGTCGCGGGCGTTGCCGTGAGTGTCATCGATGACCTCATGCCTGCAGCGAGGCAGGTACGAGCACGCCTCGACTGCACGGGCGGCTGGACGTCAGTTCAAGACTGGGATGGAGTCCCTTTGAGCGAGCTGATGGAACCGAGCGACACTGCCCGCAGCGTGCGGGTGCGTTCGGTGACCGGGTACGCCCGACTGTTTCCCATCGAGTATCTCGACGACCTCTACTTGGCGACCGGCTATAGCGGAGAACCTTTGCGTGTCGGTCATGGCGCTCCGGTTCGTCTGGTGGCGCCGAATCGCCGAGGCTTCAACTGGGTGAAGTGGGTCAACGTGGTCGAGCTCAGCGATCGGCCAGCTTGGCTGCAGTCGCCGTTCCCACTCAGTTGACGCGCCGCGTGGCTAGAAGGTCTTCGTAAACCAAGCCGACACGTCATGTGCCAGTTGGTCTGCGGCCTGTCGATTGGCGAAGAGGTGCCCGCCGGTGGGGTAGCGGGCGAACTCGCTCAGCTGGGGGGCAGCATCGTGTAGCCGCTCGCCGTCGGTCACTGGTACGACCGTGTCATCATCGGCGTGCACCACCATGTACGGACGGTCGAGATCGCGAACCGCGTCGAGAACGTCATGCGTCTCTAGGTCGTGCAGGAAGCCGACTTCAAGTTCGAAGGTGCGTCCGCCGATCGAGATGTCAGCACGACCATCCTCTTCGAATCCTTCTGCGGTTCCGTCGAGTAGGTGCTTCACATGATTGGCATCAGCTGGTGAGGCGACCGTAACGACCGAACGGACCGTCTTGAGACGATCAGCGGCGAGGAGTGCCGCAGCCCCTCCCAAGCTGTGCCCCAGGAGTCCATAAGGGCCGAAGCCCATCTCGACAAGGGTGGTCGCGGCGCGGGCCACATCGGATACGTTGCCCGAAAGCGTCTTCTCCGCGAAGTCGCCTTCAGAGTCGCCGAGGCCAGTGAAGTCGAACCGGAACGCAGCAAACCCTGCATCGGTAAGCGCCCTGGCCAATCGGGTCATGGTGTGGATGTCCTTTGAGCACGTGAAGCAGTGCGCCATCAGCACCGAGGCCTTCGCCGGTTCGGCGGGCCGATGCAAGATGCCCACGAGCTCGGCGCCGTTTCCTCCTACGAATCGGATCGTTTCGGTCTCGGGGCGATCGGGAGGGCGTACAGACTCGTCCATGCCCGCCATCGTAGAAGGCCGACGGTGTCACACAACCGGCGATGGCAGCCTCTAGCGTTGAAGAATGGCCGAGATTATCGATCGAGCATCAAAACTGGACGATCTGCGCTACGCGATTCGCGGACCGGTGCTGGAAGAGGCGACCCGTCTGGAGCACGAGGGCCACCGCTTGGTAAAGCTAAGCATTGGCAACCCAGCACCGTTCGGGTTTGAGGCGCCCGAAGAGGTGCTGGTCGACATGATCCGCAACCTCCCGACATCGCAGGGATACTGCGAGTCACAAGGGTTGTACTCGGCGCGCAAGGCGGTCATGCAGTACAACCAGCGCAAAGGCATCAAGGGTGTCGAGATCGACGACATCTGGATCGGTAACGGAGTCTCCGAGTTGATCGTCATGTGCCTACAGGGTCTCTTGGATCCTGGCGATGAAGTGTTGATCCCGGCGCCGGATTACCCCCTGTGGACGGCTGCGACCAACCTCGCTGGCGGCACGCCTGTGCACTACCGCTGCGACGAGGACGACTGGTTCCCTGACGTCGCCGATATCGAAGCGAAGGTCACCGAGAACACAAAGGCGATCGTCGTCATCAACCCGAACAATCCGACGGGTGCCGTGTACTCCCGGGAATGTCTCAAGAAGATCGTCGAGGTTGCACGACGCCACGATCTCGTGGTGATGGCCGACGAAATCTACGACAAGATCATCTACGACGATGCCGTGCACACCTCTATCGCCTCGCTCGCGGACGACGTGCTGTTCCTGACGATGAATGGACTGTCGAAGACCTATCGAGTTGCTGGGTTTCGTTCCGGCTGGATGACCGTCAGCGGAGCCAAGGACCGCGCCCAGCCCTACATGGAGGCGCTGCGTCTCTTGGCGTCGATGCGTTTGTGTGCCAACGTCCCGGCTCAGCACGCCATCCAGTCGTCGCTGGGCGGCTATCAATCGATCGCAGAGTTCATCACCCCGGGCGGACGCCTCTACGAGCAGCGTCAGTTCGCCTACGAAGCCATCAACAACATCGAGGGGCTCAGCTGCGTTAAGCCAGACGGCGCGCTCTACCTGTTCCCGAAGATCGACACCGAGCGCTTCGGCATCGTCGACGATGAGAAGTTCATCCTTGACTTCCTCCGCAGCGAACACGTGCTGATGGTGCAAGGCACCGGGTTCCACATGCCCAAACCCGACCACTTCCGAATTGTGTTCTTGCCGACGGTTCGAGAACTGAAGAAGGCGATCGGGCGGCTGGAGAAATTCTTGGCCAGCTACCAGCAAAAGCTTTAGTCAACAGAGCCGCAAGGCGCTCTCTCTGACACGTCGCCTGCGTTATGGTGTGACTCAACAG
>CAYUKM010000111.1:6732-9007 GCA_964445255.1 uncultured Acidimicrobiales bacterium | reverse complement strand
TCGCAGAGCGGTGTCGCGGAGTCTCCTCATAAACGGTCCCGCGGGACCGTTTATGGGGTCGCTTGACTCGATTTGGTTGTCACAGGGCGTCACTAGTTTTGCCTTTGAAGTCAACACTCTTGAGGCCTGACATGACCGAACACACGCTCACTACCGACACCGCTCTTCTCGATGAGATACCGCTCGAACGGCTCGAAGCCGAGATCACCGGGTTCGCCTCCCGAATCGCTGCGGCGACCGCTACATGGTTGCTCTGGATCGCCGCCTATGACCGACGCAAAGGATGGACCAGCTGGCAAGCCAAATCGTGTGCGCACTGGCTTAACTGGCACTGCGGCGTGTCGCCGCGAACGGCCCGTGCCCACGTCCATGTCGCTCACAAGCTCACCGAGTTCACGGAGCTGCGAGACACCTTCCTCGCTGGCGAACTCTCTTACTCCAAAGTGCGGGCCATCGCCCGCGTCGTCACACCCGAGAACGAAGCCCAACTCATCAACACCGCTAGAGACGCAACCGCATCCCAACTCGAACGCATGCTCAACAAACTCCCCTCCCCCGCTGACAACAACGACGAAGATTCTGAAACCTCTGACGCCGACTGCACGTTCCGAAACAACGGCGACGGCACCATGACCATGACCATCACGTTGCCCATCGACGAGATGTCACACGCCCGAGCCACCGTCAACAAGGCCACCGCTAGCACCATCGCCCGAGAACAAACCGACAACGAAACCCGCACCGACACCATGGCCCGCCTCGGCGGACTCAAGGCCATCCGAGCCAACACCGCAGCCGCTCTGATCACTGGCAACCTCGACGCACCACGAGGAACCGAACACACCGTGCTCGTCGTCGCCGACATCGAAACCCTCACCGGCCAAAACCCGCAAGGCGAATCCACCGTCGACAGCCTGCGAGTCGACCCCGCCGTTACCCAACGGCTCACCTGTGACGGCAAGATCCAAGCCGCCCTCCTCGGCCACGACGGCACCGAAAAAGCCTGCGGAACCGAAACTCGACTCGTTCCCCGCTGGCTTCGACGGCTACTCCAACGGCGCGACCACGGCATGTGCCAGTTCCCCGGATGTGAGAGCGAACACCGGCTGCACGCACACCACATCATCCACTGGGCCAACAGCGGCCCAACCGAACTCGACAACCTCATCTCGCTATGCCACTTCCACCACCACAGCGTCCACGAAGGGGGCTGGAACATCATCACCACCGAACACGGCTGGGCGTTCCACGACCCCGCAGGCAACCGCCATCACGTCCCGCTACTACGACTCCCCACCCAAACACCGCTCCCCGACACCAACGGCAATCGCAAAACCGGTCCCGCGGGACCGCTAGCTGGCACCGGAGAACGCGCCGACATGGCCTTCGCCATCAACATCCTCACCACCAACGCCCAACTCCAAGCGCAACGACGGGCCAAAGCCGATCAACTAACCACTAGCTGAGCGTTAGAACAATCGATCGCTCACAGCTCGGATGAGCGGTTCGGGCAGGGTCTTGAACGCACCGACCGCCACTTTGTTGAGCGCTCCCGGGACGTGTTGTCGTTCGCCTGCGGCGGCTGCGTCTAGCCCCGCCACGGCAACCTCTTTCGCGCTCTGCCATAAGAAGTCCGGGTAGTCGCTCATTTCAAAGTCTCCCCGTTCATGGAACTCAGTTCGGGTAAGGCCTGGACACAGCGACGTCGCGGTAACGCCAGTGCCCTGGAGTTCTGCAGCAAGCGCGTCGGTAAACGACACCACAAAGGCTTTCGTTGCCGAGTAGGTGCTCGACGTCGCGACGGCGGTAAACGCCGCCAAGGAGGCCACATTGAGAATGGTGCCTTTGCCACCCGCCCTCATGGTGACAGCGGCGGCATGACTGAGGCGATGAAGCGCCACCACGTTTACGAGGACTACGCCAGCTTCTGCGTCTCGATCCTGGTCACAAAACATGCCGTTCAAGCCGAGCCCGGCGTTGTTAACCAACAGGTCGATGTCGCCGACTTCGAGGCGCTCCTCAACGACCTTGAGCTGATCCGCATCAGTGAGGTCGGCAGGGAGGACCTCGGCATCTCGGGGGTAGTCGGCGGCAATGGTGTTGAGCCGGTCGACATCTCGCGCCACGAGGACGACGTCTACTCCCCGCCGACCCAATTCTCGTACAATCTCTAACCCAATGCCGCTCGACGCTCCGGTTACCAGTGCCTTGGACCATGCCATAACGCCAGCCTAATCGTGGCGACAACCGAGGGCCTTCTGGATCTAGCCCACAA
>CAYUKM010000111.1:0-6632 GCA_964445255.1 uncultured Acidimicrobiales bacterium | reverse complement strand
AAGCCATACGTCAGGTATCGGCTCGATGGTCCTCCGATCTTGAGTTAGACGGTCGAGTCGACCAAGCCGCCGAGAAGCCCAGGATTCTCTCGGCTTGCGGCTCGGGTGCCGACGAACACGCCGATCGCTGCGAAGAGCACGGCCTCCGGCCATGCCGGGCCCATCTCTAAGAAGTTTGGGCCTTCCTGGCGGCCAGCCAACTCCAACAACAAGGTGACACCCAACATCATCGCCAAGACGATGGCGCCCGTCTTCTGCGTGAGCGCACCGTCGGCTCGACCTTGGGTGCGCAAACTCAGCGGACCAACGGCGGCGCCCACAAGTGGCGCGAAGTGATACGTCAGGTTCGGGCTCCTCCATGCCAAGACGATCCATGCGACTGCGACCGCCCCGCTGAGAAACAGCGCACGAGTCATCGTGGGCTTGGAGAACATCTCCCTAGGTTAGTCCTGCAGGCGATCGCGCAGTATTTGGCCTTTCGAGGCGAACAGTTCACGGCCCTCGCCGAGCAGGTCAAGTCGATGCACGAAGGTAGCGAGCACGGCGACACCGACTAGCTCCATGATCAAACGGACCGAGATCGATCTCGTGAACTCGTTGACCTCTCCCCCGCCCAGCACATCGGATGCTCCAAGAAATGGCCACCAAAACAAATCGGCATCGGCCCACGTGGCGTCCAACACGATGTGCATAAACAACCCAATTGGCAGCCCCAACCATTGGCGTCGGACAAGGCGTCGGTTTTGGGTGAACAACATGACCAACGCCAATACCGTGACCGGCGCAAGCAAGGTGTGCAGCACCCACGGACCACCGATGAACCCTTCGGCCCCAGGAAGGACCGCCCCGAGCATCACAAGCCGGTAGTCGAGCGCAGGCGAGGAGAACACGATGAGCACGAGTGCGAACGACAGCCCGAGAAACCAGAAGAACATGTGCGGCTAGCTCAGCTTGAGTACTAGGCGACCGCAATCGACGCACGGCTCGACCGCGCCGACGGGAAGGCGCTTCCACCGGTCGAGCTCCACTGCCGACATCGCTACCGGGCAACCGCCGTTGTGTGCCGGGTCAAACTCGACGATTGCGTCAGGGCCATAGGTGATCCGGAGCTTGCGGTAGTGCTCCAGGTGCTCATCGGGAACTCCGCTGGCGGCGTCGGCTCGCTGCTGCTCGGCTCGGGCTATCTCGTCGTCGAGTTGACCCGCAGCGGTGTCCAACGCTTCTTGGTTCGCCGTCCGCTTGGCTTGGATCTCTCCCTCGATCGCCTCAGCCCGCACCAGTTGTTCGTCCAGCGGCTCCATCTCTACCAGAAGCTCAATCGATTGATCTTCGAGACCTGACTGGCGCTGCTTCAGCCCGGCGATCTCATCGCCAAGAGCCGAAGCCTCCTTCGGGCTGGTGACCGAACCGTCATAGAGCTTGGCCTCAAGCGAAGTCGCCTTAGCTTCCACGTCGCTCGCTTCGGTCTCAAGCTCGCGTTGACGCTTGCGTAACTCGTCGCGCTGCGCATCGGTCTGGGCACGGGCCTTCGCCAGCTTCTCCAACTCCGCGTCAGCGTGGACAATCAGTGCCCGTTCGGGCAAATTCTCGTGGCGATACCGCAGCTGATCCAGCTCGTTGTCGAGCCGTTGCACCTCAAGAAGACCTGCTACATCACCCATGATCTCCCGAGGCTACTCGGATCAGGTTGCGTCGTCAGCCTCGGGATCTACAGGAGCTGCCGCAGTTTCGTTCTCGGTCTCCTGTGGAGCAGGAGGCACACTCTGTTGCGGTTCGAGAGCAGCGTTCTCCGGAGCGTTGTCGGGCTCCGGCGTTACGGCCGGATCCGTTTGCTCTGGATCGTCAGTCGTTTCGGTTTCTGGCGCTTCCTCGGTTTGTTCCGGAGTCGTCTCGATCAACTCGGCGCCCTCAGCTTCGGGATCCCCGACCTCACGAGCAGGAGCGCCTTCGCCTTCACCCTCTTCGCCTTCGCCCTCGCCGGCTTCGCCCTCAGGGGCTTCGGTCGTGGTGGTCGTGGCGAGCGGATCGAATGCACCTGGTGGACGTGCGTTTGCGATGCAGCGGCCGTCTCGCTCGATGAGTAGTGCTGGGCAACCACTCGAAGCGGAGATGTTCACCGTCGCACGGCACCAATCCACGTCACCATCGCGGTCCTGGTCGACCTCTGCTGATGCGTTGCCGCACGGACTGATCCGAATGACGGTTGGCTGTTCGATCTCTGTTTCGTTTGTGTCAGCTTGGAGGCGTTCACCGCGGCGACCAAATTCGGGATCCTCGAACTGGACTACCGGTAGCGATGCCATGTAGTCGTTCATGAAGCGACCCCACAGGATCGCGGGCAATGAACCACCGGTCACACCGGGGTCAGCAAACTCGCCGAAGGCTTGCACGTACTGAGCTCGGCTGAAGCCCTGCTCATTGCGTGGATCCCAGCGCATCGAGAACTGGCCGTCCTGGTTACCAATCCACACTGCGGTAGCGAGCTGTGGGGTGTAACCAACGAACCAGGCGTCGAAGTTGTCCTGACCAGTGCCGGTCTTACCAGCAGCAGGGTGACTATCGAGCTGTGCACGTCGACCGGTGCAGGCACCAGCCGAGCAGCTCACGTTTTTCTCCAACACCGAAGTAACTTGGCGAGCGGTCTGCGGGGTTATTGCCCGGAATGGCTTTGGATCGTGCTCAAACACGATGTCTTCGCCATCGTTGCGGGTAACCCGCTCGACGAGGTATGGCTCTACCCGAACGCCGTCGTTGGCGATGGTGGCGTAGGCGTTGGCCATTTCCAGCGGCGTCACATCGAAGACGCCGAGCGGCAAGGCGGGAACCGCTGAGATTTCGTTGGTGACACCAAGAGCACGAGCGGTGTCGACCACGTTGTTGAGGCCGACCAATTGGCTGATGCGCAGGTAGCCGCAGTTGGTGGAGCGCAACGTGTGCTCCTCGATGGTCAACGAACCCGAACGGCGTGAGCCGTTGTAGTCACCTGCGGTGTAAACCGGCGGATCGCCGCCAGGGTTGTCGAAGGTGCATGGCGACGTGGCGTTGATGCTGTCGCTCGGGATTAGGCCGCCATTCTCGATTGCGGCGGCCAGAGCGAAGGTCTTGAACGACGAACCGGTCGGACGGCCGTTCTGGGTCGTGACGTTGAACTCGAACTCATCGAAACCAGGTCCGCCAACCATCGCTCGCACGGCGCCCGTGCCCGGCTCCACCGAGACGAGACCAGCGATGATGCCGAGCTCATTCTCTGGAAGCTCTTGAGCGACTGCATTCTCAGCCAGGCCCTGAGCTGCTGGGTCGAAGGTCGTGTGGATCTCCAAACCGCCCTGGAATACGGCGTTCACGCGGTCAGCGCGGGTCTCGCCGAGGCGAGGGTCGTCAAGCAAGCGACGCTTGACCTCTTCAACGAAGTAGGTGTCGAGGAAGATGTTCGCTTCGATCTGACGGTAGCGAGGAAGCTCGCTGGCTTCCCAGATAGCCCGCTCCTCGGCGTCGATGAACCCTTCGACCTCGAGGCGTCCAAGTGCAACGCTGCGGCGATCGAAGGCGTTGTCCGGACGATAGACCGGGTCATAGAGGCTCGGGTTGGAGATCACACCGGCAAGAAGTGCCGACTCACCATAGGTAAGGGTGTCGGCGTCCTTGTTGAAGTACAGCTCGGCCGCGGCCTGTACGCCGTAAGCGCCGCCACCGAAGTAGACAGCGTTCAGATAGCGCTCAAGGATCTCGTCCTTGGTCATTTGCTCCTCGAGGCGCATTGCGATGGCGGCCTCGGGGATCTTGCGGTCGAGGTTCTGCTCGTCGCCGACAACGCTCAGCTTCACGAGCTGCTGGGTGATCGTCGAACCACCCTGCTCGATGCCACCAGCGGAAACGTTGGTCACCGCAGCACGAGTGATCGCTCCGACGTTGACGCCGCGGTGCTCATAGAAGCGGTCATCCTCCACCGCCAGAACGGCTTCGACGATTCGAGGCGAGATCTCGGTGAGCGGCAGGTACTCGCGGTCGATCTCGGCACGGAGTTCGGCGATGAGTTGGCCGTTCGCGTCGAAGACCTTCGTGGTCTGTTCGAGGACCGAGAGGTCGACCTCGGCCGACACGGTCGATTTGGCACTCCAGATGTCGGCGAACGACGGGACGAGAGCGGTCAATGTGAAAGCTAGAGCGAAGCCACCGAGGGCCAAAACTGCGCCAAGCTGAGCCAGGTTGGAGAGGGAACGCAAAATAAGTCGCACCGGCCTAATTTAGCCTGCTCTCGCGCGCGAGAGCAGGTCAGAACGTAAGAGTTCCCAAACATGAGTGGAATCGGCCCGAAACGCTCATTTTTCAGTGACTCCGACCGACGCAGCGCAGACGCGAAAGAACCCCGTCGAGGGGGGTTCGACGGGGTTCTTTAAAGGCCGTGAGATCTTGGGGGAAGACTATTCACAGCGTGCAATGCGAATCGCATTGCGTATCGTCACATTGTACGAACCGCGCGGGCAGAAAGACGGGGCAAATCTTGTGACGTCAGACACCGGGCACAGCAACATTGGGAGAATCAGGGGGTTCCGACGTTTTCGAACACCAATGTTGGTGGCCGTCGCCCTCCTCGCAGCAGCGTGTACGAGCGGATTTTCAGCTGAAGCGGCCCCAAGCGCAGAGGTAGAGGGAGGAACAACAGATGCACCTGCTGAGACACAACCCGCGCCCGCAGGCACCGCTGCTCAGTCCATCGGTCCATCAGGGCCGAGCCTCGACATCACGATCGACCGCGTCTCCGACGGCGACAGCGTTCGAGCATCAAGTACTGAAGGCGATCTGGAGATCCGCCTGATCGGTATCAACGCTCCCGAGGGCGACGAGTGCTTCGGCGACCGGGCTGGCGATGTCCTGAGCAATCTCCTCTCCGGAACCCAAGTCCAACTGCATCCCTGGCCGCCCGAGATCGACGATTTCGGCCGAGAACTCGGCTTCCTTGTCGCCGATGACCAGTTCGTCAATCTGGCACTGATCGAAGCGGGTGCCGCCGTCGCCCGCGCACAAGGCGACCACGAGTTCGCAAACGACTTCGAAGAAGCCGAATCCCGAGCAGCCGATGCACGGATTGGATTGTGGGCGCCCGACGCCTGCGGAGAGCCAACCGCAGCTGAGGTCGAGATCGTGGATGCCGAAGCCAACGCTCCCGGCAACGACCAGGAAAACCCGAACGGCGAATGGATAGAGATCGAAAACGTTGGCGACTCAGAGGCGTCGCTTTCGGGCTGGAGCCTCCGCGACGAATCGACCCGCCACCGGTACGACTTTCCCGACGTAGCGATCGCTTCTGGACAACGAATTCGCATCTTCACGGGCTGCGGCTCCGACTCACTCAACAGTGACCCCGGCGAATTGTTCTGGTGCTCCCCCGAGCCACCGGTATGGAACAACGATGGCGATACCGCCTTCCTTTCCGACCCAAATGGCACCTTCGTGGCCACCCAAGCCGTCGGCGGTTGAAGTTTCGAAATGAAAACAACTCTTGTCTCGACTTTTGGCTTCTTTCTCTTATCCAATAACTTTAGGGTGATGTCTACGAGCGAAATGCGTAGGGGCCCTGGGTGGTGGATGGACCTTGATGGTCAGTGGAAACCACCCCAGGAATGGCCGGAATCAACTCCCCCATTGCCAGGATGGACCCGTAATGCAGACGGGCTATGGAGCAACGAATCCCTGCAAAGCATTGAAAGCGCCAAACCCCAGGCTCCTCAGCCCGATGATTCCGCGCCCGGCGCCACAGTTGCGAACGGCGAGGCCATTGACCTCCCCGCCCACGGTACTGCGGCGAACGATCGCGTCGGTCTGACCTACTCAACCGACTTCGTCGCGAGCACACACAACATCAACGAAGTCGAGCACGCATTCCCACATCGTGCGCTCACCGCAGCGATCGCTGCAGCGGTCATCGCAGTGATGCTCGGTGCTGGCATCGTCCTCTTGATCCTGCTGTAGACCCCGACCCCATCTCACTGGGGCCTATGGTTACAGCGTGACCTCTTTTCCGCGGCCCGTCATGCGCGTCTTCAGGGCACTGCCCGAAGGCGTTCGCCAGCGAGCGGTCCGTGCCGTTAGCCCGAGCTACACCCTTGGCTCCCAGGCACGCATCGAGCGCGACGACGGGCGGATCCTTCTCGTCAAGGCCTCCTACCGATGGCGATGGGGACTTCCCGGCGGACTACTAGACCACGGCGAAGCGCCACCACACGCCGCCGTCCGCGAGACACGAGAGGAAACAGGACTCGCAATCGAACTGGTCAGCGATCCTCTCGTGATCGTCGAGACCACGCTGCAACGGATCAATTTCATCTACGACGCCGTGCCAGCCCCCGGGGCCGACCCCGACGCCATCACACCCCAGGCTCAAGAGATCCTCGAACTCGGTTGGTTCAAAACCGACGAACTCCCAGCCACCGTTCCCGACGATTACGAGAAGATCTTGCTCCGCCAGGCACGAGCTGAACCGGGCGCGGAGGTACTCGTCACCGAAGCGATCAACTTCGACGACCGAATCGACGGCGCCTAGGCGACGTAACGGTCCGCTTAGCGCTACACTCATTTCTCCCGGGCGTTTAGCTCAGCTGGCTAGAGCATCTCGTTTACACCGAGAGGGTCGG
>CAYUKM010000110.1:0-9470 GCA_964445255.1 uncultured Acidimicrobiales bacterium | reverse complement strand
ACCCCGAGCTGTCGTGCCGGTGAAGCTGGGTCGAGATGTCGTTCCCGAGGGCATCGTGAAGCGGGTCTCGTTGTTCATGATGGCTTATGCCGCGCTCGTGGTCGGCGGCTTCCTGGTGGTCACGTTGTTAGGTGGCGGTTTGGAAGAATCGCTCTCCGGGGTGATTAGCGCACTCGGAAACATGGGGCCAGCTCTTGGTGATGCGGGCCCGACAGCGACGTTTCTTGATGCATACCCCGCTCCAGCCCGCATGGTCTTAGCGTTTCTCATGCTCGCCGGTCGCCTTGAATTGTTCGCCGTGTTGTTGATGTTTGCCGCACCAGGACGAGCGCTGCGAAAGATTCGACCGCACCGTCGCACCTTCTAGCGGAGTAGTTCGGCCAAGAGAAGAGTGAGGTCCCACGGATCGTTGGCGCCTGCGAGCTCGCGACAGGAATGCATCGCCAACTGCGGACAGCCGACGTCGAGAGCGCGCATACCCAACGACGCTGCGAGCGTCGGGCCGATGGTAGATCCGCACCGAAGATCGGTTCGATTCACGAATGCTTGCGTTCGGACACCTGCACGCTCGGCGGCGAGATAGAACTTCGCAGCGGTTACCGCATCGGTGGTGTAGCGCTGATTCGCGTTGTGCTTGAGCGCAGGGCCTGCGTTCATCGCGATGTGATGCGCCGGTTCGTGTCGGTCCGCATAGTTCGGGTGCGTCGCGTGGGCGTTGTCAGCCGACACACACAATCCATCGTTCAGCGATCGTGAGAGGGTGTTGGAATCGCCACCGAGGTCCGCGTTGATCTGGGCGAGAAGCCGAGGCAACCCAGCGGTCGCCGCGCCGGTATGGCTCACAGAACCGACCTCTTCATGATCGAAGAGCGCGACCATCGAGATCGCCTCATCACCGCCGACACCGGCCAGCGCCGTTAGGGCTGCGTGGCAAGACAGCTGATTGTCGAGGCGTGGAGCGCTGAGGAACTCTTCGTCAACGCCGAGCAGTGTGCTCGGAGATGTGTCGTGCAACATCAATTCGGTGGCGAGGATGTCGTTGTGTGAGACGCCGATCGTGTCGGCGATGACCGAGTACACGCCGGTCGATTCGCCCCTGCCGTAGATCGGGGCCATATGGAGTTGCTTGTTCAGCAGAAGTCCCTTTTCGGAGATCGCGCGGTCGAGGTGGATAGCGAGTTGGGGGATCCGAAGGACCGGTTTGCCGACGTGCACCAAGTGAACGTCGGCCTCGTCGGAGGACTTGCGGACGGTTACCCGCCCGGAGAAGCCCAGGTCACGGTCGAGCCACGAGTTGAGCAGCACGCCACCGTAGACCTCGACACCCAAACGGCGGTATCCGTGAGCATCGGCATCAGGGTGCGGCTTCAAACGAAGATTCGGGCTGTCGGTGTGCGCACCCACCAAACGAAGTGGGGAGCCAGGGGCGAGTCCCTCGGGTGCACGCCATGCGAACAACGAACCGTCACGGCTGTGGTATCGCTGTCCAGTCGTACCGCCGGTTGCGTCCGGGTCAACTGCTGAATATCCCGCCGCCTCCAGCAACTCGATCCCGGTAGCCACGACATGGAACGGCGATGGAGACGCGTCGATGAACCGAGCGAGGGACAGGGCGTGTGAGCGGGCAGCTGTTGGATCCTGGGCCATATAGACATTGTGGCCTGTCCCGAGCGGCTGCTCGGTGTTGGTGACTGGAACTTCAAACCGGTAATCTAGAGACAGCTGGCAGGGCCAACGTCGTCCCACTCGCCGATTCACTAGAACCGAGACTGGACGACAATGCCTAACGGATTGCCCCCGCGGCAAGGCCTTTACGACCCTGCTAATGAACATGATGCCTGTGGGCTGAACTTTGTGTGCGACATTCAGGGTCGCAAAAGTCACGACATCGTGGTGCGAGGACTCGGTGCTCTTTGCGCACTTGAGCATCGTGGTGCAGCGGGTGCGGATCCCGAAGTTGGAGACGGCGCAGGGGTTCTCTTGCAGATCCCGGACCGATTCCTTCGAGCAGTGGTCGACTTCGAACTTCCCGAAGCTGGCACCTACGCAACCGGTATTGCGTTCCTTCCTCAAGACCCGGGGACTACCGCCACAGCAAAGGCCGAAATCCAGCGGATCGCCGTTGAAGAAGACTTGGTCGTCCTCGGATGGCGTGACGTACCGGTACGCCCGGAGATGATCGGCGCCGGAGCTCGCCTGACGATGCCGACGTTTTGCCAGCCGTTCTTCACCTCAGCTTCAGGTGAGCTGTCTGGCGTCGAACTTGACCGAGTCCTCTATATCGCCCGCAAGCGATTCGAGCACGACATTCACCTGACGGCCGGCCCCGGTGAGGTCAACGAGGCCATTGGTGGCGCGTCATCGGCGCACGACGGCGTGTACTTCCCGTCTCTCTCGGCCCGCACGATCGTGTACAAGGGGATGCTGACGACGGGTCAACTCGGTGCCTTTTACCCGGACCTGGCCGATCCACGGTTCGAATCGGCGCTCGCTCTCGTCCACTCACGTTTCTCCACAAACACCTTCCCGTCTTGGCCGCTAGCACACCCGTATCGACTGGTCGCTCACAACGGTGAGATCAACACGATCCGCGGCAACCGCAACTGGATGCGAGCCCGCCAGTCGTCGCTCGAATCCGATCTTTTCGGTGAGCGTCTCGAGCAGGCCTTCCCGATCTGCACCCCCGGAGCCAGTGACACGGCCGGCTTCGACGAGGCTCTTGAGCTGCTGACGTTGTCGGGCTACACGTTGCCCGAAGCGGTTTTGATGCTGATCCCCGAGCCGTGGGAGAACCACGCTTCGATGCCGCCGGAGCGGACCGCCTACTACGAGTACTTCTCTACCTTGATGGAACCCTGGGATGGACCCGCATCGGTGTCGTTCACCGACGGCACGATGATTGGCGCAGTACTCGACCGCAACGGTCTGCGTCCTTCCCGATACTGGGTTACCAGCGATGGCCTGGTTGTTATGGCGTCGGAAGTAGGTGTCGTTGACATCGAACCCGACAAGGTCGTCGAGAAGGGACGCCTCGAGCCGGGCCGCATCTTCTTCATCGACACCGAACAGGGTCGAATCGTGCGCGACGACGAGATCAAAGAAACCGTGTCGAGCTCGCGGCCCTATAGAGAGCTTCTCGACGCCGGACTTACCGACATCGACGCTCTACCGAAGCGCCCCGATGATCGGCGACATGACCTTCCGTTGCCATCCCAACAGCTCGTCTTTGGTTACACCCACGAAGAACTCAAGGTGCTGCTCAAGCCAATGATCGCCAACGGCAAGGAGGCGCTCGGTTCGATGGGAACCGACACCCCGATCGCCGCACTGTCGGAGCGAGCACGACTGTTGCCCGACTACTTCCAACAACTCTTCGCGCAGGTGACGAACCCACCGCTCGATGCGATCCGTGAGGAGCTGATCACCGCCGTCGGCACCACACTCGGACCGCGCGGCAACTTGCTCGATCCAGGAGCGGACCCCACCAAGCAGATCCGCATCGGACACCCGGTACTCACCCCGGATCAGTTCTCTCGACTCCTGCCCGGCAGTGACGAGGTACCGAGTGTAGTTATCGACCTCGTCTATCCGGTCGAAGACGGGGGCGAGGGAATGGCGTCGGCGATCTCGAGCCTTCGTGACCAGGCGGACGAGGCAGTCGCGAACGGCGCACAAGTATTGATCCTCAGCGACCGTGCGGTTTCGGTATCGCACGCGCCGATACCTGCGCTACTGGCAACCGCCGCGGTTCATCACCACCTGGTGGCGTCCGGAACTCGGATGCGCACGGATCTCGTCGTTGAGACCGGGGAAGCCCGCGAAGTGCACCACATCGCCACATTGTTGGGCTTTGGCGCACGCGCCGTGTTCCCGTACACAGCTTTCGCAACGGTCGCCGAAATGGTCGAGAGCGGAGCGCACGGGCTCGACACCACGTTGGCCATCGCAGAGAAGAACTATGTGAAGGCCGTCGACAAGGGCCTACTGAAGGTGCTGTCGAAGATGGGCATCTCTACGGTGGCCTCTTATACCGGCGCTCAGATCTTTGAGGTCATCGGCCTTTCGTCCGAGGTCGTCGATGAATACTTCGGAGGTATGGCGAGCCGCCTGGGCGGAATCGGCCTCGATGTCATCGCCCAAGAAGTACAGAAGCGTCACGTCCGTGCCTTCCCCAAGACGCCTAACCCGCGTCGTGCACACCGTTCACTTGAAGTGGGCGGCGAGTATCAGTGGCGTCGCGAGGGCGAGTTCCACCTCTTCAACCCAGATACGGTCTTCAAGTTGCAGCATGCGACCCGTGACGGCCGCTATGACATCTTCAAGCAGTACACCGGCTCGGTAAACGCGCACTCGGAGAACCTGTCGACGCTTCGTGGATTGTTCAAGTTCGATTCGGGCCGTAAGCCGGTCCCTATCGATGAGGTGGAGCCGATCACCGAGATCCTCAAGCGCTTCTCAACCGGCGCGATGTCGTACGGTTCGATCTCCGCTGAGGCCCACGAGACGCTCGCCATCGCAATGAATCGGATCGGCGCTAAGTCGAACACCGGTGAGGGAGGCGAGGACGACATCCGCTTTGAGCCCTTGGAGAATGGCGATTCCAAGCGTTCGGCGATCAAACAGGTCGCATCGGGACGCTTTGGAGTTACCTCCAACTACTTGGTGAATGCCGACGACATTCAGATCAAGATGGCCCAGGGCGCGAAGCCAGGCGAGGGTGGCCAGCTACCAGGACACAAGGTGTATCCGTGGATCGCAAAGACGCGTGGTTCGACTGCGGGCGTTGGCCTTATCAGTCCACCGCCGCATCACGACATCTATTCGATCGAGGATCTAGCTCAGCTGATCTATGACCTCAAGAGTGCAAACCCCGAGGCGCGGGTCCACGTAAAGCTCGTAAGTGAGCTCGGTGTTGGAACCGTAGCTGCCGGAGTTTCGAAGGCACACGCGGACGTCGTTTTGATCTCCGGACATGATGGTGGCACTGGTGCGTCGCCATTGACCTCGGTCAAGCACGCTGGCTCTCCATGGGAGCTCGGTTTGGCTGAAACACAGCAGACGTTGTTGTTGAACGGCTTGCGTGATCGCATCGTCGTGCAGGTCGACGGACAACTAAAGACCGGGCGCGACGTCATGATCGCAGCGCTTCTCGGTGCCGACGAGTACGGATTCGCAACCGCACCGTTGGTCGTGATGGGTTGTGTGATGATGCGGGTTTGCCACCTCAACACCTGCCCGGTCGGAGTCGCAACGCAAGATCCGGAACTCCGCAAGAAGTTCAGCGGTACGCCCGAGTTCGTTGTGAACTTCTTCGAGTTCATCGCCGAAGAGGTACGAGAGATCCTCGCCGCCCTCGGGTTCCGATCGCTTGAGGAGGCCATTGGTCAGGCTGAGGCGCTCGATATGACGGACGCGATCTCGCATTGGAAGGCCGACGGTATGGACCTCTCGCCGATCCTCTATGTGCCGCCGCTGCTCGAAGGTGAGAGCCGATCCCATGATGGTGAGCAAGATCACCGCCTGGATGAAGCACTCGATGCCGAGTTGCTGCGAACCGCTGGTGCCGCCATCGCCGGGGGTACGCCAATCACCATCAATACCGACATCCGCAACGTGCACCGAAGTGTCGGCACGCAACTCGGCTACCACCTCACGAAGGCTCACGGGGCCGATGGTCTTCCGGACAACACGATCGCCATCAATGCAGAGGGTTCGGCAGGCAACAGCCTCGGCGCCTTTATGCCAAAGGGCATCACCATTCGCCTCACGGGAGATGCGAACGACTTTGTTGGCAAGGGACTGTCGGGTGGACGGGTGATTGTTCGCCCACCAGATGATTTGTCGTGTGTTGCTGAGGACAATGTGATTGCAGGCAACGTGATCGGCTACGGCGCCACAGCAGGGGAGTTGTTCCTTCGAGGCCGTGTTGGTGAACGGTTCTGTGTTCGAAACTCCGGTGTACACGCGGTGGTTGAAGGCATAGGCGATCACGGTTGTGAATACATGACCGGCGGTATCGCCGTGGTCCTCGGCTCGACGGGCCGCAACTTCGCAGCTGGTATGTCCGGCGGTGTCGCCTACGTGTTTGACGAGAACGGTGATTTCCCGGCGCTCGTGAACGGCGAGATGGTAGACCTTGATACGCCCTCGGGCGACGACTTTGAGACGTTGCGCGCTTTGATCGACCGTCACGTGACCGAAACCGGTTCGGACGTCGGCATCCGGATACTGGCCGATTGGGATTTGACCAAGGGACGCTTCGTCAAGGTGATGCCTCGCGACTACAAGCGAGTGCTGGAAGCTGCCGCCCATGCCCGAGCAACGGGCGCCGATGAGATGGAAGCCGTGATGGCTTCTGCGCGAGAGGGAGCAAAGAATGGGTGATCCAACAGGTTTCATGAAGCACGACCGTCAGACGCCAGAGATGCGTTCGGTACCGGTGCGCCTCCTCGACTGGAAAGAGGTCTACGAACCCTTTGACAGGGAGGAACTGAATCGACAGGCATCGCGCTGCATGGACTGTGGCATTCCGTTCTGCAATAACGGTTGTCCGCTCGGCAATCTCATTCCCGACTGGAATGATCTCGTCTACCGCGATGATTGGCGTGAAGCAGCAGAACGGCTACACGCGACGAACAATTTTCCGGAGTTCACCGGTCGACTCTGCCCGGCGCCGTGTGAAGGCTCATGTGTCCTCGGAATTAACGAACCACCAGTGACGATCAAACAGGTCGAGATCGAGATCATCGAGCGCGCGTTCGCAGAGGGCTGGGTAACGCCGGTCATTGCGACCGCCAAGACCGGCAAGTCGATTGCTGTTGTGGGTTCGGGGCCAGCGGGTCTGGCCGTCGCACAACAATTGACTCGTGCCGGTCATGACGTAACCGTCTTTGAGCGGGCGCCGCGCATCGGCGGTCTGCTGCGCTACGGGATTCCTGAATTCAAAATGGAGAAGCGTTTCATCGATCGTCGCCTTGAGCAAATGGAGGCCGAGGGTACGGTCTTCAAGACCGGCATAAACGTTGGGGTGGACATCACTACCGACCAGCTCTCCGCTGACTTTGACGCAATCGTGCTTGCCGGGGGAGCGACGCAATGGCGCGACCTGCCAATTCCTGGACGTGACTCGACGAACATCTTCCAGGCGATGGAGTTCTTGCCGCCGGCTAACGCTGTGCAGCTCGGCGACCTTGACGAGCACCCAAACAGCGCTGAAGGCAAGGACGTCGTGATCATCGGCGGTGGCGACACCGGTGCTGACTGTCTTGGCACGGCACTGCGGCATGGATGCGAGTCCGTTCGCATGTTTGAAATCATGCCTCAACCGCCCGGTGAGCGAGCAGAAGGTAATCCGTGGCCTGCATGGCCGTTGATTCTGCGGACACCATCGGCCCATCTCGAGGCGATCGAAGTAGAAGGTCGTGATGTCCGTGAATACGCGATCAGCACGGTCTCGTTCACTTCCGATGATGCGGGCAACGTAACCGCATTGGAAACAGTTCGAGTCGAGTCGCAGATTGTGGATGGCCGTCCAACGTTCGTTCCGATCGACGGGACCGAAGAAACCTTCCCGGCCCAGATGGTATTGCTGGCGATGGGATTCACAGGGCCGGAGCGCTCGCCGCTACTCGAAGGGCTTGGGGTCGACCTGACCGATCGTGGAAACGTCGATCGCAACGCGGACTATGCCACCAACGTCGACGGTGTGTTTACCTGCGGTGATATGGGCCGTGGGCAGTCGCTGATTGTCTGGGCGATTGCTGAGGGGCGTGCATGTGCCGCTGCCGTCGACGCTGAATTGATGGGCGATAGCACGTTGCCGGTACCGGTAGCCCCGACCGATCAACCCCTTCGGTGACGGTGATTTCGTCGCTTTCCTAGATCCCAGGAAGCCAGTAGCCGCTAAGGCTTAAGTGTGTTCGGTGTGAACCGATAGAACCGGGTACAACCGTGTTGCTATCGGGGAATTTCATGCTGCAAAACCTCTCGCTTCGGGCCAAGCTGGCGCTGATTGGACTAGGACCGCTACTAGTCCTGATCGCGCTACTGGTGCGCGAAACTACGTCGAACTCAGGCAATCTCTCAATTGGGCTCCTGGCGTTGATAGTCGCTGCATTGCTAATGGTCGGCGCCATTATCGTCGTCTCCAAGTCGATCTCCGGATCACTAACGGCATTGCGCGAAGAAGTTACTCGTGTCGCCGACAGCGACCTTCCGCAGCTTGCGGCATCGCTGCGTAGCGGAACCCCGGTACCAGAAGGCTTCGGTGACGACCGTGATATCAGCGGTATCGGCGACGATGAATTTGGTGAGGTCGCCTCCGGATTGCGATCCATTCGCCAGAGCGCTGTTGGCCTGAGCGGTCAGGTTTCCGCTCTGCAGCGCGGCATTTCCGACACGTTTGTTAACCTCGCTCGTCGTAACCAGTCACTCCTTGATCGACAGCTCGAAGCCATCGATACTCTCGAGGCCGAAGAGCGCGACGCCGACAAGCTCGCGGTGATGTATCGCGTGGACCACTTGGCTACTCGCATGCGTCGAAACGCCGAGAGCCTTCTCGTCCTCGCTGACGCCAAGACCCCTGAACGTCATGGCCCCGCTGTTGAACTTCGTGAAGTTCTCCGGGTGGCTATTGGTGAGGTCGAGGACTATCGACGCATCGTCCCTGTTTCCTTTGAGGACCTCAGCGTTCCTGGCCATCGCGCCCAAGACCTTGCACACCTTCTCGCGGAACTGATGGAGAACGCTACCCAGCAGTCGCCTCCGGGAACCGCGGTTGATGTGACCGGTGGAATTGAGCCGACCACGCGTGACTACATCGTTTCGATCATCGACCATGGCACTGGCATTGCCTCGGATCAGATTATTGCGCTCAACGAGTTGCTCGCCACCCCACCAACCTCGACGATGACCATTTCGCACTCTATTGGATTGCAGGTGGTCAGTCGCCTCAGCCACTCACTCGGCATCGATGTTCGGCTAGCTCCCGGAGTCGAGGGTGGCACGATCGCCGCTGTTCGGCTTCCTGCAGCAGTTGTTGCTGAATGGAGCGGCTCAGCTGGCGCAGCGCCATCCACTCCACAGGTTGCACCGATTCAGGCGATGGCTCCTGCTCCTGAGGCACCCACCCCGCTCGCTGAAGAGCCAGTGGCAACGCCGTCTCCGCTCGATACCGCAGGTAGCGTTGCGGCCGCTGGCGCAGCCACCGTTGGAGCCGCTGCTCTCGCTCCTGATCTTTCGGTTCCTGATCTTGGTGTTCCGGCTGCTCCTGATCTTTCGGTTCCTGATCTTGGTGTTCCGGCTGCTCCTGATCTTTCGGTTCCTGATCTTGGTGTTCCGGCTGCTCCTGATCTTTCGGTTCCTGATCTTGGTGTTCCGGCTGCTCCTGATCTTTCGGTTCCTGATCTTGGCGTTCCGGCTGCTCCTGATCTTTCGGTTCCTGATCTTGGCGTTCCGGCTGCTCCTGATCT
>CAYUKM010000109.1:0-10143 GCA_964445255.1 uncultured Acidimicrobiales bacterium | reverse complement strand
GAACGCCGTAGGCGCCGTCCCCGCGCCCATGGACTGCTTCCTGACCCTTCGTGGTTTGAAGACCTTGGGTGTCCGCATGGATCGCCATGTGCACAACGCGCAAGCGATTGTTGAGATGCTTCAAGCGCACCCGGCCGTATCGCACGTGTTGTATCCGGGTCTCCCCGATCATCCAGGTGCTGAGATTGCAGCCAAGCAAATGTCAGCTCCCGGCGGAATGATCTCGTTTCGGGTCGAGGCTGGCATGGAAGCGGCAAAGGCGGTAACCATGCAAACCCGACTGTTCACCCTCGCAGAGTCACTCGGTGGCATCGAGTCACTTATCGAGCACCCGGGCATCATGACGCATGCGTCGGCGGCAGGCTCACCGTTGGAGGTTCCCGACGACTTGGTTCGACTCTCGGTCGGGATCGAAACCACAGATGACCTGGTAGCTGACCTGAATACAGCACTCGATCGGATCTAGCCGTTTCGGCGTCAACCAGCAACCAAAGAACAGAGACCCGGATCAAAACGGACGACGACGGGCAGGACCGGCTTGGTCCTACCCGCCGCTACGTGCGAGTGGTTATGGGACAGTGACCGTGTTACACGTCACGTCGTTGACAACGCCGGCGGCACCTCGGTTTCGGATCACGTATGTGCGCGAGCCCGAGTCTGGGTTGTTGTCGGTGAACGACAAGGCGTTGCCGACAGTGGCTACCCATCCTCCGTTGTCACGAACCTGATACAGATCTTCACCGGGGATGGCGGTCCACGTTAGGTTGACCGCACCATTGCCAGCCACCGATGCCGTGCATCCGTTGCCCGCAGGAGGTGGTGGTGGCGGAGGAGGAGGAGGCGGAGCTGCCCCGCCCACCGTGATTGGGCTTGGGTTGCACGTAATGTCGTTCACCACGCCGTTTGGACGCCACCGAATCAAGTAGCTGTGCGGACCATCGGAGGCCGTTGTATCGGTAAAGGTTCCCGAACCTCCCGGGGTACCGGCCAAGAAGCCACCGTCAACACGGACGAAGACCGTCGCTGGTCCGTCGAACCCTGAATAGGTGAGCACCGGGTCACCAGCGCCGTTAAGCGCCACTGTGCAGGCGGGTCCGTCACCAGGTGGTGGTGGTGGTGGTGGAGGCGGCGCGCCGCCGACGACGGTGATGTCAGCTAGTGGATTGTCGATTGCTGCTGCGATGTTGTTTGCGTTGTCGATGGCGATGAGGCGGATGCGGAACGTGCCAGTGGGGAAGGTGACGTTCGGATACGTCCAGGTTCCGTTTCCGTTAAGAGTCGCTACGTGGAAGATGGAACCCGGTGCGAAGGCGTTGCCGTCCCAGAAGTTGCTGGTACCGAGTTGTTGGATGCGAACGCGCACTTCACTGATGCCGGAGAGGTCATCTGTTGCTATGCCTTGGATATTGGTGGTTCCGGTGGAGATGGTGGTGCCGTTCGCTGGCGAAGTAACCTCGGCTGACGGGATGGTGGTGTCATTGGCGCCCACGTTGATCGGATTCGGCGTGCACTGAACATCGTTGACCACACCGCCTGGACGCCACCGAAGGAGATAGCTGTGTGACCCCGGTGTGGCCGCCGCGTGAATAAACGACCCCGATCCTGGAGCACTGTTTGCGAGGTACCCACCATCAACGCGCACAACGACCGTGCTCACCCCGTTGAAACCGGAGTAACTGACCACGGGCTGACCCGCGCCGTTCAGCGCAACGGTACACGCGGGACCCGCAGGAGGTTCTACACCGGGAGTGTTGCCGCCGAAGTCAAAGAATCCCGAACCACCAACAAGGAATTGGCTGAATCGATCCCCGTCGTGACCGGCGAGAAGACCCCGGTCGGTCACTGTCAGGTCGAATACGCCCACATCGTTGTTGCTACCCGGATCCCAAGGAAGGGCTTGGGCCGTCGTCGGATTCAGCGCCGCGATCTGATTGCGGAACACCGCATTGTTCGGATCGCGTTGGCTTGGGTTGATGGGATCGTTCGGATTGGTGCTGCAACCGTTCGCTGTGTTAACGAAGTTCGAGGTGTAGCGGCCTCCCTGGTAGATAGCTCCTTGGCGTGGCGCAGCACAGAAGTGGCCACCCACGTAAACCGCAGCGTCAGTTACCGCGAGCGAGAAGACACTTGAGTACATGCGAGCCGACCACGTGAACGGCTGCACGCTGTTGCCGGCGGTCTCGTAGCGAAGCACGCTGTCGCAGTTCGGCGGGTTGTCGGCACCCTGGCCGCCGATCACGATGAATGAGCCATCAGGCGAAATCGCCATGTCTCGTAGATCGACCCAGCACAACCGGTCGTTGGTCTGCTGCTGCCACGGGATTTCCCAGTTGCTCAGTACCGGCGTAGGGGAACTGATGTCGAGCTTGAAGACCGCTCGTCGAAGCTGGCCGAGTACCTGTTGGTTGTAGTGCAAGACGAACAATTCGTTGCCGTTTGGATGTGCTTCCACCCGGCGCACGATTTGCGAACCTGCTACCGAATTATTCAGTTGAAGGTTAAAGCCGGTATCCACAGCACCGGTGTTCGCATCGACACGAGCCAATCCTCGGATTGGTTGATTGGACACGTTGGTGAAGTCACCACCGATGTACAGGTCGTTGCCGACCTGTTCAATGGACAAGACAACCGCAGAAGCGCTGGCGTTGAAACCGGTATCTAAGTTTCCGAAAGCGTCAAGCTTGGCGATGCGCAAAGGGAAGTTCGTCGCGCCGCCGGCTTCCCACCGAGTGAAGCGTCCACCGACGTAGAGTCCGTTGTTATCGGCGTTGGTTTCTAGGGATTCAACCTGGTTGTTCAGGACCGGCCGGAAGTTGGTGTCGAAAGCGCCGGAGTTGATGTCATAGGCAAACAGGAAGGGTTGGTTGACAACCGTGCCATCCTGCAGCCTGACCTGGGTGAAGTCGCCGCCTACAAAAATGCGGTTGCCCACTTGCGCATGGGCTTGAACTCTTCCGCCAATCGTCACCGGTAGGTTTCGCCGAGCTAGATCGGGAACTACCTGTCCGTCGTGATTAACTTCCGCCTGTGCTGGAGGTGCAGAGTTCGTGAAATACACGACCGCGCCTCCCAAGACAAGGAGCGCAACGAGTATGTACGCGCCCCTAGTCCTTCGGATCAACGTCCTTAGTCTCATAGGTAGGGTCCTTTATGCACTGCCGGTGTGTCCCGCCCGGAACACACTCCCAGCATGACATAAATGACCCCTATGAGAGGGTCAATAGTCGCGGACTGTTCACTGTTTTTTCCAGTAATCCACCAAGAGTGAGGGGCGTTTCACGCTAATCGCTCACTTCGCGCACTCTGCGAGAGCGTTACGGCACAACGACCGGATTGCAGACCACGTCGGTGGTTACTCCCGCTGCGCGTGACCGGATGACATAGGTCTGCACACCAGTGGTGGCGCCGGTATCAACGAAGCCCAAAGAGTCGTTAACCGCGCCGACGAAACCGTCGTTGTCTCGGACGATGTAGGTGTCCTCGCCGTCGATGGCGCTCCATGCCAGAGTGACTACACCGTTCGCGTCGGCGGACGCCGTGCAGGTGTTGGCAACCGGCGCAGGCCCATTGTCGGGCACCGTGACTGGCGATGGCGTGCACGGTTCGTCGCTGGTCACGCCGTTGTTGCGGATTCGGATTACGTAGCTGTAATCGCCAGGAGCACGGTCGGTGTCGGTGAAGAGGTTTGCACCCTCAACGTTGGCAACGAATCCGGCGTTCGCTTCGCGAACCACATAGCGGCTGAGACCGAGATCGGTCCAAGTCAGGACGGGGTTGCCGTTCGGGTCGATCGATGCCTGGCAAACGAACCCTGGCGCAATCACGGTGAAAGGATCAGGCGTGCATGGGACATCGGTTCGACCGCCTTCAGGACGCCAGCGGATCACATAGCTGTGATCCCCAGGGGCAGCGGCGCTATCGACGAAGCTGGCAGTTCCGGCTGGTGCATCGGCAAGGAAGCTGCCGTCTCGACGGATGACTACGGTGTCGACGCCGTTGTCATCGAAGCCCGAGTAACTGATGAACGGTTGTTGGGTCTCGACGTCCAGTTCAACGGTGCATACTGCGGCGCCGGGTACAAGAAACGCGTGTTCCAAACCAGGTGAGGTGTTGGACGAAGTATCAACAACGAACCCTCGAACCTCGTACTCACCAGGCGGTAGAGCGGCGGCCACCGGCGCGGTCCAGGAGACTTCGCGGAGAGCGGTCTCGGTTGCTTCGACCGGCAAGTCGACTCGTTCAGTGCCGAGAGTGCCATCGAGTTGGACCCAAAGCTGTTCGGTTCGGTTGAACAGACGAACAGTGAGGTTGTCGATTTCACGATCATCGGTTGCGACACCGTTGATCGCGGTCAGCGACGTGACTACGGAACCGGCAGCTGGTTCAGTCACGGAGATCTCTGGTACTTCGACGTCTTCGGGGGCTCCAAAGTCGAAGAATCCGGTTCCACCGACAAGGAAGCTGCTGAACCGGTCGCCGTCGTGGCCGGCGAGGAGCCCTCGATCAGTAAGGGTCAAATCGAACACGCCGAGGTCGTTATTGCTACCCGGATCCCATTCCAAGGCCTGAGCTGTGTCTGGATCGAGAGCGGCCATCTGATTGCGGAAGACAGCGTTCACAGAGTCGATACTGCTCGGATTGCTGAGGTGGTCCGGTTCGCCCGGGAAGCAAACGTTGGCCGTTTGTACCGAGTCTGAGGTAAGCCCGCCCTCGTACACAGCACCGAGGCGAGGGGCAGCACAGAAGTGTCCTCCCGCATAAACGGCCACATCAGATACTGCAAGCGAGAAGATGCTCGAGTACATGCGAGCCGACCAGGTGAAGTTCACGAGCGAGTCGCCAGCGGTCTCGTAACGAAGGATGCTGTCGCAGTTTGGGGGACGATCGGCGCCTTGGCCACCGATCACTAGGAACGAACCGTCAGGAGAGATGGCCATATCGCGAAGTTGGCGCCAGCAGGCACGACTTTGCGTTGTGGCCTGTGCCACCCATGGAATGTTCCAACCGCTTAGCACTGGTGTTGGGGAGCTGATGTCGACCTTAAAGACCGCTTCGCGGGACTCACCACCGACGAGCTGTGAGGCGTAGTGGAGGACGAACAAACTGTTCCCGTCTGGGGTGGCCTCGACCCGTCGTACGAGCTGATTGGCATTGACGGAGGTAGACAGCTCAAGGTTCAAGCTTTGATCGACCGCGCCGGTGTCGGCATCGACCCGAGCGAGGCCAGCGATGGGGAGATCGGAGATCGTCCGGAAGTCGCCGCCCAGGTACACATGGTCGCCAACATGATCAATCGAAAGAACGACAGCAGACGCACTAGCTACAAAGTTGGTGTCCAGGTTGCCTTGGGCGTCAAGCTTGGCGACTCGCAGCGGGAAGTTCCGAACCGGTCCTTCTTCCCAGCGGGTGAATCGACCGCCGACGTAAAGTCCGTCGTTGGTCTCGTTGGTCTCCAGTGATTCGACCGCGTTGTTCAGCACAGGACGGAAGTTGGGGTCGAACACCCCGCTGTCTACGTCGTAGGCGTAGATGAACCCCTGGTCGACGACCGTGCCGTCTGGAAGCTGGACCTGGGTGAAGTCACCACCAACGAAGATTCGGTCGCCGACCTGCGCGTGCGCTCGCACTCGGCCATCGAGGGTGACTGGAAGGTCCCGGCGGACTTCTTCGGGTACGAGTTGGCCGTGGTTCGCTGCCGCCTGGGCGTCGTTCGCGAAGCTGGCCACGATGGCCGTCATACCGCCGAGGGCCAACAACAGGGCCAGCATCGGCAAGATAGTCGTGCGTTGTCGGGTGCTGAGACTCATGGGGATCTCTCCAAAATCCGTCCTACTTATGGAATATCGAACGGAAAAAGTGGCGCCTATAGAACATTTCGCTGATTAGGGACCAACGCCTGCAAAGAATGATCCAGTCGACCTAGGGCCATTGCCCGCAACGCCTACAAACGGCGACAGGACACCAACCCAGCGATTTGCTACCGCTGTTAGGAACGGAAGCCCCCCACAACCAAATAACCTTGGCGCCTATGACCAGTGCCGCGGATCAGCCATACCCGTCCGTTGAAAAACCGGACTTCCCCGCTATCGAGACGCGCATTCTCGACCGCTGGAGAGAGGCCGGGACGTTTGAGCGCTCGATCGACCAGCGACCTGACGACGAGTTCGTGTTCTACGACGGGCCGCCCTTCGCTAATGGGCTCCCCCACCATGGGCATCTGCTCACCGGCTACGTGAAGGACGTCGTGCCGCGCTATCAAACGATGCGCGGCAAAAAGGTCGACCGCCGTTTCGGCTGGGATTGCCACGGCCTTCCCGCCGAAATGGAGACCGAGAAACAGCTGGAGGTTTCGGGCCGGGTCGCGATCACCGACTTCGGCATCGAGAAGTTCAACGAGGCGTGCCGGACCTCGGTCATGACCTACGCGAACGAGTGGGAAAAGACCGTTACCCGCCAGGCCCGCTGGGTCGACTTCGACAACGACTACAAGACCATGGATCTCGACTACATGGAGTCGGTGATCTGGGCGTTCAAGCAACTCTGGGACAAAGGCCTGATCTACGAAGCTAACCGGGTAATGCCCTATAGCTGGGGGGCAGAGACCCCGCTGTCGAACTTCGAGATCCGCCTCGACGACGCCACCCGCCCCCGTCAAGACCCGGCGGTCACGGTCGCGTTCTCGCTGACGCCAGCGGACGGCGACCCCGGCCCGATGAAGATGCTCGCTTGGACCACTACCCCGTGGACGCTGCCATCGAACCTCGGTCTGATCGTCGGCCCTGACCTCGACTACGCCGTCATGGAACTCGACGCTGAGTTCCTCGTTCTCGGCGCCGCGACCGTTGGCAAGTACGAAAAGGAACTTGAGGGCGCAACCGAGCACAGCGTCGTGAAGGGGGCCGACCTCGTCGGTCGTAGCTACGAGCCGCTCCTCCCCTATTTCGCTGACCGAGACGATCTGAACGCGTTCCGAGTAATGAGCGGCGACTTCGTCGAGACCGAAGAAGGCACCGGCATCGTACACACCGCGCCTGGCTTTGGTGAGGACGATCAGCGCATCGCTGAAGAGAACGGGATGGGCATGGTCGTGCCCGTCGACGACAGAGGCGAGTTCACCGCCGAGGTCACCGATTTCGTCGGCCGCAACGTCCTCGAAGCCAATAGCGACATCATCCGCCACATCAAGGGCCTCGGACGTTTGATCAAGCACGAGTCCTACGAGCACAACTACCCGCACTGCTGGCGAACCGACACGCCGGTCATCTACCGGGCGCTACCGAGCTGGTACGTGAAGGTCACCGACTTCCGTGATCGCCTCGTCGAACTCAACCAGGACATCAATTGGATCCCAAGCAACGTTCGGGAGGGCCGCTTCGGCAAGTGGCTTGAGGGCGCCCGTGACTGGTCGATTAGCCGTAACCGTTTCTGGGGTTCACCGATTCCGGTTTGGCGTAGCGACAACCCCGAATACCCGCGCACCGACGTCTACGGGAGCCTCGACGAACTCGAGGCCGACTTCGGCGTACGGCCAACCAACTTGCACCGGCCGTTCATCGACGAACTCGTCCGCCCGAACCCCGATGATCCAACGGGAGAGTCGATGATGCGCCGGGTTCCCGAGGTGTTCGACTGTTGGTTCGAGTCGGGCTCGATGCCATTCGCCCAGGTGCACTATCCGTTCGAAAACAAGGAATGGTTTGAGGAGCACTACCCAGCGGACTTCATCGTCGAATACATCAACCAGACGCGCGGCTGGTTTTACACACTGCATGTGTTGGCTGGAGCGCTGTTCGACAAGCCCTCGTTCCAGAACGTGATCTGCCACGGCATTCTGCTGGCCGAAGACGGTCAGAAACTCTCCAAGAAGTTGCGCAACTACACCGAGCCGACGGAGATCTTCGACAAACAAGGCGCCGACGCCCTGCGCTGGTACCTCATGAACTCGAACGTAGTGCGCGGTGGAGACATGCGCGTCTCTGACAAGGGCATCGACGACGTCACCCGTCAGGTCATGTTGCCGGTATGGAACGCCTATTCGTTCTTCACGCTCTACGCGAACATCGACGGCTACCGAGCCGAGCTTCGCACCGACTCGACCGACGAACTCGATCGCTACATCTTGGCCAAGCTCCGCTCGGTCATCGAAGCCACAACCGAACGTATGGACGCATACGACCTTGGTGGCGCAACAGAGCAGCTCAGCTCGTTCCTCGATGCATTGAACAACTGGTATATCCGCCGGTCCCGAGATCGATTCTGGGGCCCGGACATGACCGATGACAAGAAAGCTGCGTACAACACGCTGTATTCGGTGCTGGTGACCTTCATGAAGGTCGCAGCGCCGTTCTTGCCGATGGTCACCGAGGAGATCTACACGTCCTTGACCGGTGAGGAGAGCGTGCATCTGACCGATTGGCCAGACGCTGACGACTTCCCATCAGATCCGGAGCTCGTTGCGAATATGGACCAGGTCCGCACAGTCGTTTCGGCCGCACTTCGGTTGCGTGAGGACAACGGCTTGCGGGTACGCCTGCCACTCGCTTCTCTCACCCTGGCTGGCGAAAGCGCAGCGGCGGTATCGTCGCTCACGCACCTGATCGCCGACGAAGTGAACGTCAAAGCCGTGGAGTTCTCCGATGACCTCGACGCCTTCGCGCAGTTCACACTTCAGCCGAACGGCTCGGTGCTAGGCCCACGCCTGGGTGGCGACGTGCAGAAGGTCTTCGGCGCAGCAAAGAAGGGCGACTGGTCACAGAACGATGACGGCTCTATCGCAATCGCTGGCCATACCCTTTCTCCCGAGGAGTACAACCTCAACGTGGTTCCCGCGGAAGGCGTAACCGCCGCCGCACTGCCGAGCAACGACGCTGTCGTCGTGCTCGACACCGAACTGACCCCGGAGTTGGAAGCGGAGGGCGTCGCTCGCGACATCGTTCGCGCGGTGCAAGAGGCTCGCAAGACCGAGGATCTCGTCGTTACCGACCGCATCGACTTGACGCTCGACCTCTCCCCGGAAGGAGCATCGGCAGTGCAAGCGAACGAGTCCTACGTCGCCGAGCAGACCCTCTCCACATCGGTCAGTTACGAAAGTGTCGACGGCGGCCACGACGCCGCCGGAGTGGGTCGACTGGCGATCTCGGTCGCCGAGTGAAGTCGCCTCGCGACACCTTCCTCACCGTGATGGGCCGCAAGCCCGTCATCGAAGCACTCCACGACACCTCGCTCCGCTTCGACAAGATCCTCTTGAGCGAGCGTGCCCATGGCGCCGAGATCGACACGATCAAGGGAATGGCGGCGAGCCGCAAAGTGACCGTCGAACTCGTTGACGAAGTCAAGGTTACCGCCGTGGCCCGCAGCGCTCGCCACCATCAGGGGGTCGTGGCCGACATCGTGGCACCTGCCATGCAAACGCTTCACGAGTTCTGCGAGCAGCGCCGCCGGGGGAAGGACTGGGCTTGTTCGGTACTGGTTCTCGACCACGTGCATAACCCCGCGAATGTCGGGATGATCCTGCGTTCAGCGACGGCGGCTGGGGTCGACGGGATCGTCGTTCCACAGAAGGGCACCGCCGACGTGGGTCCTGTCGCTATCAAAGCATCGGCCGGGGTCGCGTTCCGGGCGCCGATCCTGCGGTGCGAGAACACCGACGAAGCGGTGAGTACGTTGATCGAGCACCGCTTCGAAATCGTCGGCCTAGATGCCGATGGGGACAATCTCTTTGAAGCCACACTGCCCGAACGGGGCGCGTATGTCATCGGCAACGAATCTGCTGGTATCAGCGACTCGGTGGCCCAAGCCAGCACGGGTTCGCTTTCGATCCCGCTATCCAACGGGGTGGAGTCACTTAACGCGGCAATCGCAGGAGCCCTCGTGAGCTACGAGATAGCGCGTCGCTAGCCCGTCAACCATTCACGCTCGGCGTCGTCTCCCCCATCATCAAAGGCCATAAAGCTCTCCATCTTGTTGTCGAAGTCCTTGGCGAGGTCACCAATGGTGTCCCAGTCAGGAAGCGTGAGGTCGATATCGACTGCTGTGCCGATCTCGACTCCCGATCGCTCGATGATTCGCTTGGAACGGGCACGCAACCTTCGACGGAGCATTGATATAGCCATGGCTATCTTTCGGAGCAATCCGAACAGAAGT
>CAYUKM010000108.1:199-10327 GCA_964445255.1 uncultured Acidimicrobiales bacterium | reverse complement strand
TCGACGGCATCGACCCGATCGATCGCAAGCGTTACATGCACCACTACAACTTCCCGCCGTTCTCGACCGGTGAGCCTGGCTTCATGCGTGGCCCTAAGCGTCGTGAGATCGGCCACGGAGCGCTCGCCGAGCGTGCCGTGTTCCCCGTGATCCCTTCGATGGAAGAGTTCCCATACACCCTCCGTCTCGTTTCTGAGGTTCTCGCCTCGAACGGTTCGTCATCGATGGCATCGGTTTGCTCGTCAAGCCTTTCGCTCATGGACGCAGGCGTTCCAATCAAGGCACCAGTTGCTGGTATTGCGATGGGCCTCGTCAAGATGGACGACAAGTACATCACCCTCACCGACATCCTCGGTGCAGAGGACGCCATGGGCGACATGGACTTCAAGGTCACCGGTACCGAAGACTTCGTTACCGCACTGCAGCTCGACACCAAGATCGACGGCATCCCTGCCGACGTTCTGGCAAGCGCGTTGACCCAGGCCAAGGACGCACGTCTCAAGATCCTCGCAAGCATGAAGGAAGCAATTCCTGCACCGCGTGACGAGGTTGGCCCGACCGCTCCGAAGATCGTGTCCTTCGAAATCCCGATCGACAAGATCGGCGAGGTCATTGGACCAAAGGGCAAGGTCATCAACTCGATCCAGGCCGAAACCGGCGCCGACATCTCTGTCGACGACGACGGCATGGTCGGAACGGTCGCCGTTTCGTCTCCTGATCGCGACAAGGTCGATGAGGCCGAGCGTCAGATCCGTTTGATCCTCGATCCGCCAACCGCAGAGGTTGGAGCCGTCTACCCAGGCAAGGTCGTGAACATCACCAAGTTCGGTGCGTTCGTGAACATCCTTCCTGGACGTGATGGCCTCGTGCACATCTCCAAGCTCGGCGGTGGCAAGCGAATCGATCGTGTCGAAGACGTTGTCTCCTTGGGCGACGACATCGAAGTACGTGTCGAGGACATCGACCCGAACGGCAAGATCTCGCTTCGTCTCACCAGCGATGACTCCGGAGACGGCGATTCCGGTGGCGGCTCCCGCTCCTCCGACGACCGTCCTCGTGACCGCGACCGTGGCAACGGTGGTGGCGGTGGCCGTGGCAACCGTGACTCCGGTGGTGGTTCTGAGAGCCGTGAAGTTGCTTCCTTCGAGGACAGCTTCGACGCATCCCTCGCGGACGAACTCGGTGACCTCGGCCCAGCGCCGAAGAGCCGAGGCGGCCGCGGTGGTGGCGGAGGCGGCGGAGGCCGTCGACGCCGTTAACTTCGGGTCGTGACTACGGGGAACTGCGTTCCCAGTGGTCCAACGGGCTAGCAGCCCAACGAACCGCTACACACTAAAATTGGTAGAGAGGCCCCTGTTAAATCAGAGGCCTCTCGCCGTTTTGGCCCCAATAGTGGGGTGTGTTTCGTCTCGCGCTTTCACAAATTTGATAGATCGGCGATGGGGTCTACCTGTATTACCGACGACGAGACGAGCGGAACAATGAAACCCCAACCGGAGAGCAACTACGGAAGGTTGGCGGGTGCCTTTTTAGCACTTGCCATGTTCGCCACGGTCTTGGTTCCTGTCTTAGTGGCAGGCCAGGTCGGGGCGCAGAGTCAGAATGAAATTCTGACGACCGTGCTCTATGACGGCACCCAGTTCGATTTCGATCCGCTCGACAACGGTACGGGCGATGGAGTGCACACCCCAGGCCTTGACGCTGACGCCCAAAACAACGTCGTGAAGACCCACGACACGTTCGCGGTCCGAGTGGATTGGAACATCAACGAGGCGGACGCGACGAACGTATTCGTCACCGTCGTGCTTCCGCCGTTTGCGTCTTGGGCCCCTGATCAGACCGGCATGTTCGCTGGTTGTGACATCGCAACGTCATCGTTCACCGATGCGCAAACGCTCGTGTGTTCCCTTCTCGATCAGCCTGAAGGCTCGAACGGTGCGTTCCGTCCAATCGCTCAACTGAACGAAGCGATCGACGGTGACCCCTTCGATGTTGTTTCAACCTTGACCACCGACGATGATGCCGCTGGCGTGTCCGACGGACTCGATGACCCCCTCGTCGTCTCTGAAGCTCCGATTGCCAACTGGTTGAAGGAACTACCCGAGGTTTCTGGTCCGGTCGTCGACGGTTCTGGCGACGGCTACGTCTTCTTGTACCCACTGTCGCTGATCGACTTCTCTCAGGGAGCGAGTCCAATCCTTGGCGCCGGCTCCATCGCCAGCACCCCGATCAACTTCTTCGATCACGCATACGGATTGCCCACATCGGCAACGATCGCGACCCCAGCGCAGTTGAGCGCTGCTGGTTTCGCTGGTCGAACGGCTTGTGGTGCCTATGACGGCACCGGTGCGTTCCCCGTCACGGTCGGAACGTGGACGTGTGGCGCTGCGGCGACGGCGAGCACTGGCTACCCCGTCGTTCCCGTTAGCGTTTCGGGATTCGCCACCAACCCAGCTCCTGCACTTAACGCGGATGGTACCCCGAATGTCCGAGGCGCCGGCGTAAACGTCTTGACCGGCCAAATCGCATTCTGGCTTCCAGCGGTCGACGTTGATGCAGCGATTGCAGCGCCTGGTAACCCTTCAGTGGGTTCGGCGCTGTTCGAGAACGGCATTGGCCAGCAGGACGAGTCGGTTCCGGTTTCGAGCCAAGACGACCTTCTCCCAATCCAAATTCCAGGTAACGGCGGCCCCGTCGATGAATCTGCAGTTCAGAGCCCAGACGGCGAGGATCCGGCAGACAATGTCGCCCAGGCGATCCTCGGTGATTCACCAGGAGGCGGCGAGCCGGGTGCCACCATTGGTCACGACATTCGCTTCTACCCAGGTCCGTTGGCGATCCTTGAGAGCTTCGGCTTTGACGGCGGCACCGAGGCTCCGCGACACAGCGTGGATATTCGAACGCTCGCTCAGGGCGGTCCGTTCTTCCTTCCCGGCTCGAACAACGTCCATGCTGACAGCGGCGTGGGCGACCGAATCGGTGAGACTCCTCGAGGAGCGACCGTCACCATCAACTCGCAGGTGTTGACCTCGGGAAGCCCCGGAACACTATTTGACGCCCCGATTAGCGGTTGTACTGCCTTTGACACCACCCACTACAACATTTCAGCCTTCGGTAGCATCCCGGTTACCCAGACCGATACCACGCCCCGTGGCAACGCCGTAACTGTCGCCGGTGGTTACTCGATAACGTCGAACGCGGGCCCACTTGCCCACGTGTACACCGGTGCCGCATCCAGCTTCTGGCCAGCATTTCGTGGTCAGCACAACGCGGTTGGTGGAATCAAGCAGGGTCTGCCGTTCACCGTCGAATTCACGAACGCTCCTTTGGAGCTGGTTGGCACTTCGTTCGGAGTTCTCGACGATGAGTTGACCTGTAACGACAGTGATGCTGGTTCGGCTGGCTGGGTTGATGCAACCGACGTTGCGGGCCTTGCCGCTTTCGACACGTTGACCCCCGGTGACGGCATTTATGAAGGCATTACTCGTGCTCGTGTCCGGATTACCGACCGTTTCGCATGGGAGGCACTGCTCGCCGTAGACAACCAGTACACCGGTTTCCAGGCGTTCTTCCAGGCAACAGTTAAGGCCGACCTGGCCGTACAGACGGTGGATCAGGAACTGTTCGCTCTTCAGAGTCACGCATTTGGCGAGGTGGGTGCAGACGGTGCCTCTGACTTTGTGCCCTTCATCGGCTCAGCACCGCTGAATAGCTGCCAGCCGTACAATGCGGCGCAGTGGGAGGCCAATGGCAACGCTCGTGCCACCCCTACGGGTTGGTGCAACAACACCTTCATCGATGATGGCGCGAACTCACTCGACACCAGCGACTTGGTCGACTTTGATAACCGTTCCACGCAACGGACCACGCTCAACGCGGCGAACATCGTCTTGGAACAGAACGCTTCAGGCACGGTCATCCACATTGTCGAGGCTCAACTTGGTCTCTCGAAGACCAACGATGATGGTCTTGGCGATATCAAGGACAACGGCGATTTGGTCGAGTTCACAATCGAGCCACGTGTTATCGGTTCGAACCTCGAGGCGCTGACCAACGTTCGTTTGAGCGATGCGTTGCCTGCGAACTACACGTTCGTGCAGTTCTTGAGTCAGCCTGCGACGGGTCCTGGTTGTACGGAGGCTGGCGACGTGATTACGTGTCAGTTCTCCGAGCCGAACCCGGCCGTCGACTCTGACCCGGCTTTACCCACGGCCCTTGCTGGTGGTTGGTCCGACAGCTTCACTATCCAGGTAGAGGTAGTTGGAGCTATTGCTAACCCGAATGCTCCAGTGGTAATTACCAACACCGCAACGCTTCGTTCGACTGGCCTCGGTCCATGGGATCCAAACACTGGCGAATTCGTTGGTGATATTGAGATTGGAGCGAAGGTCGTTAACAACTCAGCGAACTCGTTCTTGCCGTTGCCTGCCGATGAGGGTGCGATCGTCAAGGCGGTTGACACACTTGCCGGCCCATGTGAAGTCCTTCCAGCTGATGGAAGCATCACCGACTTGGTTGCGTGGCAGGACCAGTGCTCGCAGATCCCGATCAACGGGAACCCGACCTTTGTGCTCTCGCTCGAGAACGAGGGCAACACTGCGTTCTCGAATATCGAGATCATCGATGTGTTCCCATGGAACGGCGATGTGATCGAGCCTCCTTCTGGCACGAATGTGTTCAATCCATCTGGTTCGCCTACACCGGCTACTCCGACGAGTTCGGTTTCGACGGTTGGTGATGGTCGTACGCCTCCATCATCATTTGCGGGCACGCTCGGGTTTATTGGAGTCACACCGCTCGCCAACGCTAATGGTGCAGATGTCTGGGTGACTGCCGATCCTCCGGGCACGGTTTCTCGTGACCCCCTCGTTTCGTTCACCAATGGTGGCAACACCTGGTGTCAGGTAAGCGCTGGTGGTTGCCCAACTGGCACCGCGGTGACTGCTACCTACACGCAGATTCCTGGTCCTTTGAACCCGGGTGACATTCTCGAACTCGAGTTGGCGCTCGACACCGAGAATCACAGCTGTGAAGACATTTGGACCAACACCTTTGGTGCTCGTGTAGATCAGATCTTGTTGCCGATCCGTTCGAACGATGTTTCGGTCATGGTCGAACAATGCCCAGTGCCAGGTATCGATATCGAGAAGGACACCAATGGTTTCGACTCTGATGTTGCTCCTGGTGAAGACATTGTCGCTGGCTCTGCGGTGACATGGACCTATGTGGTCGAGAACAGCGGCGATACAGCGTTGCTCGACGCAACGGTTACGGACTCCCAGGGCGTTGTCGTGGACTGCGATATCGATGGTGACGGCGCGTGGGACGGAACGAACGTGATTCCGTTCATGCTCCCGGGTGACTTCGTCACCTGTGAGGGAACTGGTGTAGCTACGCCAGGTCCGTATACAAACACGGCCAATGTGTCGGGCGACCCGGTCATTCCGGACTTCTCCGACCCATCGATCGACCAGGACGATCCATCGACCTGGCCAACCGACCCAGCCGATTACGCAACGTTGCCGCCAGATTCAGACGGCAACCCAATTGGCCCAGTCGAGGCCGAAGATGACTCCCATTACACGGGTACGATCCTTGAAGGTGGCATCGACATTGAGAAGGACACCAATGGTGTTGATTCTGATGTTGCTCCTGGTGAGGACATCGCTGCTGGATCGCTTGTGACATGGACGTACGTGGTGACCAACACCGGTGGGACTGGTCTTGCGAACGCAACCGTGACCGATACCCCGGCACCTGTTGGCGGTATCAGCTGTGATGTCGATGACGACGGCATCTTCGAGGGAACCAACGTGATTCCGTTCCTCCCAGTTGGTGCTTCGGTTGCCTGTGAAGCGACTGGTGTTGCGACGCCTGGTCCGTTCACGAACAACTCGAGCGTTGCAGGCGACCCGGTTGTCCCTGACTTCTCTGACCCAACGATCGACCCCAACGATCCTGCGACATGGCCAACCGACCCGGCTGCCTATGTGCCAGCTGTTGGCGCAGACGGCAACCCGCAAGGACCTGTCGACGACGAGGATCCTTCGAATTACACGGGCACATACATTGAGGGCGAGATTGATATTGAGAAGGACACCAATGGTGTGCAGTCTGATGTTGCTCCCGGTGAGTTGATCGCTGCTGGTTCGCCAGTGACGTGGACCTATGTTGTGACCAACACTGGTGCTACTGGTCTTGCGAATGCAACCGTGACTGATAGTCCGGCACCTGTTGGCGGTATCAGCTGTGACGTTGACGGTGATGGCACCTTTGAGGGAACGAACGTTATTCCGTTCCTCGCTGTTGGTGCTTCGGTTGCCTGTGAAGCGACTGGTGTTGCGACGCCTGGTCCGTTCACGAACAACTCGAGCGTTGCAGGCGACCCGGTTGTCCCTGACTTCTCTGACCCAACGATCGACCCCAACGATCCTGCGACATGGCCAACAGACCCAGCCGACTATGTGCCAGCGGTTGGTGCAGACGGCAACCCGCAAGGACCAGTCGACGATGCTGACCCATCGAACTACACCGGGTTCACCCCTGAACCAGGTATCGATATCGAGAAGGACACCAATGGTGTGCAGTCTGATGTTGCTCCTGGCGAAGACATCGCCTTCGGCGCTCCAGTGACCTGGACCTATGTGGTGACTAACACCGGTGGCACTGGCCTTGCGAACGCAACCGTGACCGACAACCAGGGCGTTGTCGTGTCCTGTGATGTTGACGGTGATGGCACTTTCGATGGCACGAACGTGATTCCGTTCCTGGCTGTTGGGGGAGCGGTTACGTGTGAAGGAACCGGAACCGCCCAAGTGGGCCTATATGCCAACATCGGTGACGTCGTCGGTGATCCGATCACCCCAGACTTTGCTACCTGTGGCTGTGATCCGTTGGATCCTGCAACGTGGCCAACCGATCCAGCCGGATACGTCCCAGCATTGGATGACAGCGGCGCACCGCTTGGACCGGTTGATGATGCTGACGCATCGCATTACACGGGAACCGCGACGTTTGATCTTGCGTTGGAAAAGACCATCGCTGACGGACAAGACACCTCGAACCTGGCGATTGGTGACGATGTCACCTACACCATCGAAGTGTTCAACCAAGGAACTGTTGATGCATCAGATATCAGCTTGATCGATTACACGCCTGTCGAACTTTCCGTGAACGACCCAGATTGGGTCGTTGACTCGAACGGCAACGCAACCATCGATCTCGTAGGTGTCACATTGGCTCCGGGTGAATCAACCACGGTTGACATCACCATGACCATCCTCGCTGCTGGCGATATCGACAACACTGCCGAGATCACGAACTCGGCAGCGCTCGATGCCAACGGTGTGGTGATCCTTGGTCCTGACGGCAACCCTCTAGCCGATATCGATTCGCTTGCTGACGCAGACGACTCCGATGTGTTGGCCGACGGCGAACTCGCGAACGCTGATGGTGACGAAGACGATCACGACATCGCCTCGATCACTATCGCTGCGCCTCCAGCAGAAAGCCCGCCAGTTCTCGCCTTCACCGGCCAAGAATCCGGCTACGTGTTCTCAGGTGGACTTGTCCTGCTCGTCCTCGGACTGATCATGGTCGCATGGGTCAGCCGCCGAGAAGAAGAAACCGTTCAGAGCTAGTCGCAACATGAGAAATGTGCCTCCGACTACGACCACGGTCCCGCCCCCAGCGACTACCGAGCCCCCGTCTTTCGGGCCTCCGCCCCCGACATTTGCGTTCACCGGTTTGAGCGCAAAAACCACTTGGCTAGTGAGTGCCGGTCTGCTGGCACTGGTCGCTGGAGCGGCCCTGGCACGGCTAGCTAAGGAGTCCAGAAACGCGCGCCTGGATGCGCTGCACTAGCCCGTTAGTGACCCGCCTAACGGTCGGCCAGAAGCCCGGTCGACACGACGGTTTCGAAGTACTCGACTTTGACATCGAAGGACTGGAGCAGCGCTTGTGTGCTTGGCTTCACTACCGCATCATCGAATTCGCCCTGCTCAAAGTGCCCGGCTGATTCGAGGTCCGCCCAGAGACTGGTGACGACGAGTTCGTTATCGACACCGTTGACCTTCGTCGCTAGCGCCGCTCCCAAGTGGCCGGGCAGTTCGGCCATCTCAACAAAGGTCGTCCGAGCGAGATGTTCGGCGTATTGCGCCAAGACGTCATCTGATCCTGCAGTCGCTCGCCACCAACGAATCACCATCGTGTTCTCCTCTGTGGTCTACACGTGTTTAGTGTCGCCTCGCAGCGTAAACGCTCAGAGCACGGCGACACGCCGAGATCGGATGTGTAACGGGCAGCTCGTTACACCGCTTTCTTCGAAGGATCTGGGCTGCTAGCGGGTCCTAAGTCTTCGAAGATCGTCGGTGCGGTGTTCTTCGAAGGATGCGGACCACTTGCCGGCCCGGAGGCTTCGAAGATTGTGGTTATACGCTACGGAGCACACCATGTCTGATCTCGTACAGAAATCCACTCTCGACAACGGCTTGCGAATCATTACCGAGCCGATGGCCGGGTCGCGCAGTGCGTCGATCGGTGTCTGGGTGGCCGTGGGTTCTCGTGATGAAGCCCCGACCCTTTCCGGAGCCTCACACTTTCTCGAACACCTGCTGTTCAAGGGCACCGAGGATCGTTCCGCACGCGAGGTCGCCGAGATGATCGATGGGGTCGGGGGCGACATGAACGCCTTCACCGCCCGCGAGCACACGGCGTTCTACGCCCGCGTTCCGGCGACGGCTCGAAAGATGGCTACCGAGCTGCTCTTCGACGTGGTGCGACGGCCGGCCCTTCGTCAGGAGGACGTCGATGCCGAGCGTCAGGTCATCAACGAAGAGCTCGTCGCTGCTTTTGATACGCCTGACGACGTGGTCCACATCGTCTTGTATGAGCGGCTCTTTGATGGGCACTCGCTTGGTCGAGAGGTTCTGGGCGAACCCGAAACGATCAACGCACTCAACTCCGGAGAGATCGCTGACTTCCATCGAGAGTGGTACGGCCCGGCGAACATCGTTATCGCAGCCTCCGGCGACATCGACCACGACGAGCTCGTTTCGTTCGCCGAGACGAACTTCGGTGACCTCAATGCCAACGGTACGCCCGAACGCCTGGCTCCCAGCGAGTTGCAGCCCGAGGTGATCGCCACGCCACTACCTGTCGAGCAGATGCATGTGGCGATGGGGTGGCGCAGCCTGAGTCACGACGACGACCGCCGGTACGCACTTGCGATTGCGAATCAGGTACTTGGTGGCTCGCCATCGTCACGCTTGTTTCAGAGCATCCGGGAGGACCAGTCGCTCGCCTACACCGTGTTCTCCCAGACGTCGGGGTATGCCGACAGTGGCTCGGCGACCATCTACGCAGCTACTTCATCCCAACGGGGTGAAGAGCTGATCGGCGCTCTATCGGACGAGATCGACAAGCTCGTGGCCAATGGGGTCAACCAACACGAACTCGACCTCGCCCGGACCGGCTTCGAGGGTGCCGTGGTGCTTGGCCTTGAAGGCGCGGGCGCTCGTATGACCCGCTTGGCAACAAACGAGGCATTGCGAGGCCAGGTACTTCCAATCGACGAGTTCCTCGATCGGATCGCGGCGATCACCGTCGAGGACGTCAACAGTGTTATTGCCGATGTCTATGGTGGCCCGGCCATCACCAGTATCGTCGGGCCACCCGCCGCACTTGAAGCGCTGCCTGGCTAGTAGTTCACGAGAGTCGAAAGCTCCAAGTTTTTTCGTCCAACGCTAATCGATATAGGGATGCTGCCGATAGAAGTGGGTCGCTAGGCCTACTTCCAATGGTGGTTGTGGACGTGCGGTGTGTGGTGGAGACGAGCGCGGGATTCGGGACGGGAACGAAGGGTCGCTTCACACATGTAACGACGCCCTGGTCATTGAATCGATGGCCAGGGCGCCGCTGCAAAGCAAGCGTCGTGTTCCGTGCGGATCCTCCTCCAGTTGGAAACGGGGTATCCACTCCAGCGAAGGCGACATCGTCAGCTGGATCTTTCTGACGCCAACGCAAGAATTGAAGCATTGGATCTCCTAAGGGAATCCGCGCATTAACCTGAGGCCATGATTCGAGTTGGGGTAGCTGCCGTTCGGCTTCGCCTCTCTAACCGAGTTTCTC
>CAYUKM010000108.1:0-99 GCA_964445255.1 uncultured Acidimicrobiales bacterium | reverse complement strand
TGAGGCCTCGAAACATCGCTGGCTGTCAACGGTAGTGTGACGGGATGATTCGAGTTGGGGTAGCTGCCGTTCGGCTTCGCCTCTCTAACCGAGTTTCTC
>CAYUKM010000107.1:0-10351 GCA_964445255.1 uncultured Acidimicrobiales bacterium | reverse complement strand
GATCGAAAGCTCGATGCTCAACAACGGAGAACCGGACATCCGACTGGAGATCCAAGGAACCAAGGGGTCGATCTCGGTGCAGAACCCTCTTTCGCCTTACAACGCCAACACTCTGACGGTGCGCACCGGAGCGGGGGAGACCTCAGCATCGATCACAGACAGCAGTACGTACGTACACATGCTTCGAGCGTTCTCCGATCACGTCACCCACAAAATGCCGTTCCCAACCCAAGGCCGAGACTCGATCAACAACATGGCCGCCATAGACGCGATCTACAAAGCCGCCGGCCTCCCGCTCCGTGGCGCTGTGCCGTAGGGCATTCTCCGCCTCGCTGGCGGCTAAGGCCTCACGCTTCTTCGCGTTGGGAGGAGCTTTGCCAGATGCCGGGGTGCAGCTTGGCGGTTACTGGCTTCGGTTCGAGTTCGTGGAGGTCTTGTTCGAGGTTGTGGCATTGGGTCCGTGAGTTCACGTATGTGCGAAAAGCCTTGGCCGCCTCGTCGTGGGCTTGTTCAGCCTCCTGGGAAAGCGCGGCGTCGTCCGGGCTGGCTTCGGCCTGCATCCGAATGGTCTCTGCTGCGACGAGCAGTCGGCCTGCCTCTGCATCCAATTCGGAGGTCTTGCGCTCCAACTTTGCAAGCTGATCGGACAGGCGGGCGATCTCGGCGAGGTCGCTTTCATCGGGTTCCGCGTTGAGCGCAATCTCGTCGATCGCGAGCACAAGAATTCCGAGAGGCAGACTCTCGACGAGCATGCCCAAAGGAGTCTCGTAGGGCCCGAGAGCCGATCCTCGCCGGACTCGAAGTGGAGCGAGGGCGAGGGTTGCTGACCCGAGGGCTGTGGTCAGCGAGGCGGGATTCGCGTCGACACGTCGGACCTCAGCATCGATTCGTCCGGTCTTGAGGATGCCCCTGACTCGATCCAGTTCGTCTCGGTTCGCGTCGGGGACGTACGCGATCATTTTGGCTTCGGACCATTCTTCGTGTCGCTCGATCAGCCAGGCGAGCAGTGAGGTGAGCTGACCGGCCTGGTCGTCAGACCACCACAATGCGATTTCGCGTTCCTTGCGTGGAGTGTCTTCAAACCTGCGCCAATCCTTCTGGTTGACGTCGAGGACCGCCACGTTGGTTCCGAAGCGAACACAGCTCTGCAACATCTCGCCATAGGTAACCCGATCTTCGTCGGTGCCGCGAAGGTCATTCACCCCGAACAGCGTGAGGTTTGGTTTGATGCGACCGAGACCAGAAGACTGGATGAGTGTCTGTACCGCAGCTGGAGGGTTGTCCGACACCACTGTGCGGGCAAAGCCACCGGGGGCGACTTCTTGGACCTCCTCAATAAGTTCTTGTTCGACCGCGGCCGCTTCGCGCCGCTTGACGGGTCCGCGGCCTTCGATCACCCGCACCGCGGTCAGGAGACCGGTGCCGCCCTCAAGCCACGATCCCACCGTGAGCATGCGCCGGCGAGCGTGTGGATCCCGAGGTACGAACGCGAGCGCGAATGGCCGCCAGTCGCGTGCAGGCCGAGGCTCAATTGCGTGAGCTTGAATATGGTTGCGCGCCCGGGTGTAGTGGTATGAGCCAACGCTATCGATCCAGCGATCCGGTACGTCGCGCCGGCGGAGGTAGCCGTAGAGAGCAACGAATACAAGCGCAGCGAGCGCTCCCGCCACCGGATTGATCGCGATGATCGCCCCGACGCAGGCAATCGTTCCCGCGAGGCTCGCTCGGTGCCCGCCAAACCTAAACGTTGGCCGGAAGGCCGTTGAGCCTGCACGGAACTCGTAATACGTCGCGTAGTTGATGATTGCGTAGCTCGCCAGAAAGAACATCGAGATGATCGGCGCAATCGCATTGAGGTCACCGACCGCAACCGTCGCGAGGGCAATGATCAGCGAAACCCCAAGCGCTTTGCGTGGGTTGTTCGCTGGTCCGGCTCCATCGGCGAAACGATCAAGGCCCGGAAGGACCTTGTCCTCGCCGAGGCGCTGCAAGACTCGTGGACTTCCCAATGTCGAGGCGAGGGCCGATGAAATAGTCGCAGCGAGCACACCGACGAACATTGTCCAGCTCACCAGCGAGAGCTCGCCGATGATCGTGTTTGTGTTCTCAACGAGTGCCATCGCTGTGCTATTTCCGGCGAGGAGTACGATCACCACGAAGTAGACAACGGTCGATAGACCAACGGCGGCAAACGTTCCTCGAGTGATGGATTCGCTTGGGGTGCGAAGGTCCCCCGACATAGCAACGCCTTGGCTAAAGCCGGTGACGGCCGGAAAGAAGATCGCGAACGCCGTCCAGAATCCAACGTCGTCGTCGCTGGTGTCGGGCCTACCGATGTTATCGGTGAATTGACCGAAATCGAAACTACCGATCGAGCCGAAGAGGAACGACAGCAGCGCTAAGACGAGCAGAGCCATGACGAAGAACTGCAAACGGGTGGCGAGATCCGACCCAACGAATGCGATGACCGCAATGATCAGGACGAGGGCTGCTGCGATGAGTTGCACCAGCCGAATGCTGTCTCTCCCGAGCGCGGTGACAACCGCTTCCGCGAAACCGATCGAGTAGAAGGCGATCGATACAGAAATGGCGAGGTACAGCACCACGCCAACCGCACCGCCAAACTCGATGCCGAGCGTGCGCGAGATGATGTAGTACTCACCACCACCACCGACTCGAATGTTTGTAGCGACGGTCGCGAGCGAAATGCTTGTCAGAACCGAGACAAGCGTCGACAGTCCAAGGATGAGCAGCGCTTGAAAGAGCCCGACTGAACCCACCACAAACGGGACAAGCAGGAACAGAACGAGGCCGAGGATCGTCAGGATGCTCGGCGTAAATACCCCGCCAAAGGTGCCAAGCGTGCCCTGCACAGGTCTAGGTGAGGTCGTGGACATTGCAGCAGAGATTAGTGGACCAGCCCGGTCTAATCTCTACGGGGCTCTGAAACTACTGAAGACAATGCCTACAAGTCCGGTATTGCGACTTCGATGCGGTCTTGGTGCCATTCGGTAGCAGCGTCGAGTGCTTCGCTCGCTTTGCCGACAAGGTCGCGAACCTCGAATGCGTGGGCGGGGTAGGAGGCAACGCCGGCCCATACCGTCAGTTTGTGATCGTCTTCGCTGATCTTTCGGCGGATGCGCTCCACCGTCCAGACAGCGCCGTTCTCTGGGGTGTCTTCAAGGACTAGGGCGTAGAGGCCTTTGGATGTTCGACATGCGGTGTCGGATTCTCGAAGGGTGGCGAGCAGGTAGCTGGAGATGAGTGCTGGATCGGCGGGGGTGCGGTCACCAGGGGTGCCGGTGTTGGCCTCCATGAGGACTACAGAAACCGGCCGGAGGTGACGTCGCGCTGCGGCCACCCGCGCTTCGACGGCAGCCCGGAAATAGGTTTCGGTGAACAGTCCGGTTTGTGAGTCTTTAATCAGTTGTCGTCCGGCCGGACCGACGTCCTGGCTTTCCTTTTTGATCTCTTCTTCGATGCGCTCTGCCCGGGCTTGTTCGGTGGCTTGGGTGGCGGCGAGTTCCGTGCCGAGTGAGCTCACCGCGTCTTCGGCAGTGATTCGCGCCTGGACCTGTGATGTCACGGTCTTTTCAAGGGCAGCCGATTGTTGCTTCTCGATCTCGAGCTGTCTCTCGAGTTCTTCAAGGGAACGGCTGTAGACCATGCCGATGATGCCTGCACCTAGTGCGGCTATCCCGGCGAAGACTCCGAGGTTCGAACCTTGGATCGTGGCGAAGATTCCGAGAATGAGTCCGGTGATCCCCACGGCGATCGCCACGAGGGCGCGTGAATTCATCAGACCGACTCCTTCCGCGTAAGTCCCGTGACACTCAAGGTGAACCTTTCTGCGACCCTCTTGGGCCGGTTGTCAGCAGTCGCTTCATGAAGCGACTGCCCTTTCCAATCGCCGAAGGTAGTCGCTTCGTGATAGGTCGATCGCGCCAAGAGTAGAAAGATGTGCGGTCATCCATTGCACATCAAACAGGAGAAAGTTGTTTGTTTCCAGCAATTCGTCCAATGCTACGAGTGCGGCCTTCGAGGCATCGGTAACCCGATGAAACATCGATTCCCCTGCGAAAAGTCCCCCAATAGCGATGCCATAGACCCCTCCGACCAGTTCTCCCGCGTCGTCGCGAGTCTCCAACGAATGGGCCCAGCCGAGGCGATGTAGTTCTTCGTAGGCAGTGATGATCTGGTTATCGATCCAACCATGCGGGCGGTCAGGATCTGCACAGGCCCGGATCACTTCTCCAAAGGCGGTATCGACTGTGAAGTTGAACTGACGCATCGATCGGCGGAGACTTCTCGAGACGTGTACCTCGCCGATGGGCAGAACTGCGCGAGGGTCCGGTGACCACCATGCGACCGGTCCATTCGCTTCCAGCGGCATAGGAAAGAGTCCCCGTGTGTACGCGGTCAGGATCGTGGCTGGGTCGAGGTCGGCGCCAATTCCCACGATGCCGTGCTCGTCCGCGGACTCCGCTGGCGGAAAGACCCAAGGTGACTCAACTGATGGGGTGGGCTGAAAACGAACCATCGCCGATTCACCTAGTGCAGTCGGAAGATCGGAACTGATCGGGACAAGCGATCGGGCCTAGGCGAACGCGATAGCGACCAGCGGCGCGATAAGGCCGATAACCAAAAGGACCGCGATGGCGAGTGTCCAGTTCTTACGAGTTTGGGGAGACACGTTCCAACGTTACCGTGATTTGCCGTGGCTCTTGTCGTTCAGAAGTTTGGAGGTACCTCCGTCGCCGATGCTGACCGCATCCGGGAGGTAGCAGATCACGTCGCTCGTTGTCGACGACGCGGGGATGAGGTCGTCCTCGTCGTGTCCGCTATGGGCAAAGAGACCGACCAACTGCTTCGCCTGGCTGATGCGGTTTCGAAGACTCAGCCTGGGCGAGAGATGGATCTGTTGATTACCGGCGGCGAACGCAAGGCGTGCGCGTTGGTTGCCATGGCGCTTCATGATGTCGGCGTGCCAAGCGCGTCCTTTACCGGGTCGCAGGCAGGGTTTCTGACCGATACCAACCACCGAAACGCAAAGATTCTCGAGATCAACCCGTACCGTATCCGTGAAGCTCTAGACGCTGGGATGGTTCCGGTCGTTGCCGGCTCACAAGGCGTGTCGACCGACAAGGACGTCACCTTCCTAGGTCGGGGCGGTTCCGATACGACCGCGGTCGCGCTGGCCCACGCGCTCGAAGCTGACGCGTGTGAGCTCTACACCGATGTTTCCGGTGTCTTCACTACCGACCCGCGCGTTGTTTCTACGGCTCGAAAGATGCCGACGATCAGCTTCGACGAAATGCTCGAAATGACCGCTGTTGGCTGCCCCAAGCCGGTCATGCGATCCGTCGAGGTCGCGCAGCGCTTCCGAGTGCCACTACACGTTCGATCTGCCTTTACCTGGGAGCCTGGCACCTGGGTTACTGAGGAGGACCCCACCATGGAACATGCAATCGTCACCGGCCTCGTGCCCGATACTTCGCAGTCAAAGGTCACGGTTTGTGGGGTGCCCGATGAACCCGGTATTGCCGCGTCGATGTTCCGTGCATTGGCTGACGCGAACGTCAACGTCGACATGATCGTCCAGAACGTCTCCGATGAGGGCCGCACCGATATCTCCTTCACCTGTCCGACCGACGAGGTTGAGTTAGCGGCCAACATTTGCGGGAGCAGCCTCAAGGCTGACTGCGGTGTCGAGACCGATACCGATATTGGTCGAGTGTCGATCGTCGGTGCAGGCATGAAGTCGAATCCCGGCGTCGCGGCAACCATGTTCGAGACCTTGGCCGCTAACGACATCAACATCGAAATGATCTCGACTTCCGCGATCCGCATCAGCTGTGTAGTCCGAGCCGACGACGTCGACGCGGCAACCCAAGCGCTCCACGATGCCTTTGAGTTAGAAAAGGGCTAACCGTTCCGGCGGTGCTGAGAACGCTCCAGCTTCGTCGCGTGGCGGCCATTTCGTCACCTTTGCAAGAAAAAAGTGTGATTCTGTAGCCCCTGCCTAGCAATTCGCCACCGTCTGTAGCTTGAATGGTGGGGCAAGGCGAGGAACGGGAAAGAGGCACTGCGCAATGGGGCGGCCTTTCGACATCAAACCGATGGCGTTGATGGTGGCGACCGCTGTGTTGCTCGTTTTCGGATTGGTCGGCTTTGACCTGAGTCGATCTGGAGATGCCGTGGAGACCGCGGCGTCGAGCTCGCTCAATGCCACGACCGAGCGCGTTTCTCGTCAGGTGGGCCAGCAGGCGACAGGACGACAAATTGTGGCCCCTTCATTGGATGCGGCTGGGGTTGCCGAACCCAACGTTGTTGAGAACGAGGTTGAGACGATTCAAACGGTCAACGGCACCGTCGCGCCACGTCAACTCGACGCAACACAGTCCGATGCTCCCACTGCTGGCTCGACCGTTGCTCCCACGGTCGTGACTACGACCACCACTACGCCTCCCCCGGCCACGACGACGGCACCTTCGCGTATCGAGAGCGCAAGGCCTGCGACTACGCGCCCCACGCCCGTGACGACGACCACGAGGGCGCCGCGGACGACGACCACCACGACAACCACCACCACCACTACGACAGGGGCCCCTGCCCCTCCGGTCGATGGTCGATACACGATCGATCAAGTCATCTTTGGAACGATCGCTGGTGGAGACGGTTCGAATCCCAACGAAGAGTCACCGATGGGCAGCCACGAGGCACCCCTCTACCTACCTCAGGGTTGGAATTGGGCCCAAGGTCCGTCGCGTAATTCGCAGTGGGGAAATTTGCGATCCGATCAGTTCACCGAATGGCGCTGCGCGGTTATCCCTGAGTTTGGCCATACGCCTCCTGTGCCCTTCCGCATCAATGTGCGTAACGGTGCTTACTACCAGTATGCAAACGGCTCATGGAATGAGGCGTTCACAGTCGCCCTTGATTCCACCGACCATGGTGCTTACCTAGGCCGACCTGGACAGGTCAACCAAGATCCCTTCGGCTCGGGCGGGCCGGGCAGAATCGACTGGCGCCAAGAAGCTGACGGCAGCTTCTCGGCCCCATGGAATGCAGACGCGTTGATGATGCACTTTTGGGCCGGTCAACGGAAGTCTCCTGCGAGCGGCCAGACGGCCGAGTTCTTAACGTCGGAGCTTCGCCTGCAGCAGCCCGATGGACAGCAGGTCGACCTCAGCCAGGTACGGGTGCTGTTCCAATGTGGAATCGACTACTACAACTCCACTGGGGGCCAGGGCACACAAGTACCAGGCCCTGGGATTGCGACATACCAACTCGCCTCGGCAGCATGGACTCCAGGTCTGTGGGTCACCCTCCCCGGTGATGTGCCCGCCGGTTCCACCGGTGACTTCCGAAGCTGGTTGGAAGCGAACCTTCCCCCCGAAGTACGGCCGTAGCGGAACTTTGCTTAGGTCCGTTCGACGAGCTCAAAGAACCGGTCGATGATGCCCTCGAAAGCGATGGAGAACAGCGTCCAATCACGATCAATGCCGTCAGGATCGGTGAGGGTGATGCCTTCACGCTGTGGGAAGTTGGTGAATCGAAGTGCCAGCCCTTCGTTGACCGCATACGCAGCGGCTGCGAACTGCTCCATCTTGAGACCCGGGCGGAGTTTCATGCCGAGAGCGCTAGTGATCTCTTCGTACCACAAGCTGTATTGATTGACGAGGTAGTTCTCACCGTCGACAAGCGCCTGTATGACTGCGGGGTCCACATTGGGGCGGGTCATGGCCGCGATCCGCAATGCGCTGTACAGCTTCCAGTTGGAACTCTCGGCGAGTGCACGGTAGTTGAAGCCACCGATCCGTCGAATGCCTTCACGTTTGAGCGCATTGCGCTCGGCGACGGTGCCGTTTTTGAGCACATCAGAAAACTCTTCAAACAACGCGACGCCAGCTTCGCGGCTGGCGGGCAATCCGGCCGTCGCCGGGATGCTCAAAAGATCCAGCACCGCAGCGCGCCTAAACGCTTCTTGTGGAGTGCGGCCGTCTTCTTGCCAAATGCGATACGACATGCCTCGCGGTACTTCGGCAGTAACGATGGCGCCATCCAGAGTGACGGCGTCAAGCCCGCTTTCGACACCGGTGATCTTGAGACAGTCGCGAGCGGCATCGAGAAGTCGGCGACGCACCTCGTCGGGCGGGTACTTCGGCGGTCGACCTCGTGGTCGAGTGTGTGTAGTCATTAGCTTGTCTCGAACCGCCGCGGCCAGAGATCGATAGTACCCGGTCCGCTGTCTGTTGCGGGCACCCGCGCGCGGACGAAGGAGGATCTGAGGCGCTGTCCCACCTTAATCGCCATGGCTCGATGCGAGCACACCCGCACGGTGTCGTGCAAGCCCGCTACGATATGGCGCTAGACAAACTACTTACGTTGATACGAGAGAGCGCAGCGGGAAACCGCCGCCGCCGAAGGTGCAACGCTGCAGATTCACCCAATCTGACCGTGGAAACTCTCAGGCAAAGAGGATCTTGTCAACGTCGCAATTCCTGGAAAGTTGGCCGCGAGGCCACACCGATGGGGCTCAAATCTCTCAGGTACCGGAGACAGGAATCCATGGGGACATCATGGAGTTCGCATGTCCGACGACGCCCTAAAACGCACTGCTCTACATGACTGGCATGTCGCTGCTGGTGGGCGGATGGTCGACTTTGCTGGATGGAGTCTTCCGGTCTTCTATCCGCGAGGCGCAATCGAGGAGCACCACCTCACCCGGCGCTCGGTTGGTCTTTTCGACATCGACCACATGGGCCAGATCAGCGTGAGCGGGTCCAACGCCGTCGCTCGCCTTGACCGAGTCGTCAGCTCGTCGATTCGGTCAGTCGAAATCGGCACGGCTCGATACGGCCTGCTGTGTAACGAAGACGGTGGGGTCCTTGACGACATCATCGTGTACCGCCTGGCTGAGGATGACTTCCTCGTTGTAGTGAACGCATCCAACCGGTCGAAAGATTTGGCGTGGATTGACGATCACGTTTCTGGGGAGGGCTCAACGGTCGTCGACCGTTCGGCGGAGCTCGAGATGGTCGCCGTTCAGGGTCCGAATGCTGTCGAACTAGTAGCCAACGCAGCCGCTGATCCGTCGGCAATTCGCTCGTTGGACCGATTCGCAATAGCGCCCGCGTCGTTGTTCGGTGCAACGGTGCTGGTCGCCCGCACGGGCTATACCGGCGAAGACGGCGTCGAGCTTTACATCGAGAACGGCGCGGCGGTCTCGGTTTGGGAAGGACTGCTAGAGGCTGGCAAGGACGCCGATGTTGAGGTGGACGCGGTAGGACTCTCCGCACGCGACAGTCTGCGTTTCGAACCGGGATACCCGCTCTATGGTCACGAACTTACCGAGGACGTGACCCCGCTCGAAGCCCGACTGTCGTGGGCGGTTGATCTTGAGGGTGATGAGTTCACCGGCCAAAGGGCCTTACGAGCCCAGTCGGAGGCCGGTCTCACCCGCCGTCTCGAAACAATCGTCATGGGTGAGCGGGGGGTGCCGCGAGAGGGCAGCACAGTTCTCGACGGAGAAACCCCCCTCGGGGAGGTCGTGTCTGGCATGCTCGCGCCGACCGTTGGAGCCTTCGCGGCGAATGTCTTTCTGCCCCGGACCCATGGCGATGTGGGCACCGAGTTGCACGTCGACATTCGAGGGAAACATAAGTCCGCGACCGTGGTGAAACGACCCCTGTACCGACTCTCCTAGAACTTCACTGACCAAAGAACCTGAACGAGAAACAAAATGAACTTCGCTAATAGACACATCGGACCTCGCCATGCAGACATCGACAAGATGCTTAGAACCATCGATGTTGACGACCTGAATGCGCTCATCGAGCAGACGATCCCCGAAGCAATCCGTTTTGGAAGTGAGCTTGACCTACCACCTGCGATGTCGGAGGTGGAAGTTCTCGAGGACCTTCGCCAGATCGCCGATCAGAACAACGTGGTCCGGTCGATGATCGGTCAGGGCTACTACGACACGCAGACACCGAATGTGATCCTCAGAAACATCCTCGAGGATCCGGGTTGGTACACGGCGTACACCCCGTATCAAGCAGAGATCGCCCAGGGCCGTCTTGAGGCTTTGCTCAACTTCCAGACCATGGTTGCTGATCTGACCGGTATGGAGATAGCGAACGCCTCGTTGCTCGACGAAGCGACTGCAGCGGCCGAGGCCATGACTATGGCCCGACGAATGAAGGGCCGTAAGAGCACGGCCAGCAGGTTTCTTGTGTCGGAGCGTTGCCACCCCCAAACCATTGAGGTCGTTCTGACACGGGCCGAGCCCCTCGGGATCGATGTCGCCGTCATCGACGTGTCCGAGGTGGAGTTCAACGAGGACGTC
>CAYUKM010000106.1:0-10457 GCA_964445255.1 uncultured Acidimicrobiales bacterium | reverse complement strand
CTGCAATTGGCACGGCATCGGATGCGCCCTGAGATCAAGAAGTCGGGAGCCACCGGCGAACGGTTCGCCCTGTTCGTTTCTGATTCCGGTCACTATGCGGCCACGAAGTCCGCTGCGCTCCTCGGCTTGGGGAGCGATGCGGTGGTAAAGGTCGCGAGCGACAGCAACGGAGCGATCATCCCGGCTGCGTTGGAAGAGGCGATCACGGCTTCGAAGGCAGGCGGCGTAGTGCCCTTCGCCATCATCGCGACGTCGGGAACCACGGTTACGTCCGCGTTCGATGACCTCAACGCGCTCGCTGACATCGCCGAAGCCAACGATCTGTGGCTGCACGTCGACGGCTGTTATGGCGGATCCGCGCTGTTCTCTGCTGCGGAGAAGCATCGCCTCGCCGGAGTCGAGCGCTCAGACTCGTTCGTGTGGAACCTGCACAAGATGATGGGGATGACCCAGCAGTGCACGGCTCTACTGGTTCGAGAACCTCAGCAGCTTGGGGACTGCTTCGCGCTTCGGGCCGACTACCTCTTCCAACCGGACAAGCTCAACGCCGAGTACGACTCGGGCGATCGGACCTTCCAATGCGCTCGCCGCATCGATGTGCTGAAGCTCTGGCTCGCGTGGAAACACCGCGGTGACGTTGGCTTCGCATCGCGCATCGATCATGCTGTGGCGATGGCCGATCATGCGTCGGCTCGGATCGCGTCGTCGGATGGCGAGTTCGAGCGGGTCACCGGGAACTTCACCAACGTTGTGTTCGGGTGGGTGCCGCCGAGCCTTCGACCGCTCGCCCTTACCCCCGAAGACATCTCTTCGTTGCCCGAGGAGACCCACACGCAATTGCACACGCTGGCGCCTAGGATCAAGGCCCGGATGCAGGCCGAAGGAACAGCGATGATGGGCTTCCAACCGGTCGCGGGATTGAATACCTTCCGGCTGCTCTTCATGAACCCCGATGTCGAGGCCGCCGACGTCGATGCGATGCTCGATCGGGTATCGGAGTATGGCCACGACCTGATGAAGGCCAGATAAGCGAAGAGCTGAGTATTCGATCGGGGGCTCGGTAGCGGCCTTTGCCCGGCCTTTCAATTCTGTTACGACACGTGAGTGGATATGTCAAATTGTCACGCACGGTGTTAGGGTCCGTACGTAGAGCCATGGCTGCGGTGCTTTGGCGAGGTGTGACTGGGGGTCATAGTGGCGAAGGGCTTGGCAAAGGGTTTCGGGCTTCTGATTTTGCTCGGACTAATAGTGGTAGGCGTTGTTGCGCTTGCACGGACCGGTGGCGATACGGCCGAGGTTGCTGGCGAGGCGGTAGAAGCCGAAGTCGCAGGCACGACCGAAGTCGCTGAAGACGACGATCAGAGTGACGACGACGCTGATGTTGAGACAGCGGACGCCGTAGTTGGCGAGGCCGAGGAAGAGGAGCCAACCGAGACCACGGTTGCGCCGACCACTTCGACGTCCACCACCACGTCGACAACCACCTCCAGCACAACGAGTTCGACTACGACGTCCTCCACCACCACGTCGACTAGTACGTCCACGACGACGTCCTCCACCACAACCTCGACAACGACAACAACGGCAGCTCCTGTCACCACGACGACGGCTGCGCCGGCGACGACGATCGCGCCGACGACGACGATCGCCGTGCCGGTGACCACTACCACCGTGCCCGCGTCGGAGCGCGCCGGTCAGGTCGACGACGCTGCCGGAGCCGTAGAGGTAGCCGACGGCGACGAAGCACAAGAGGGCGTGGGAACAGACATCGCCATCGACGGTGCATTCTTCGGGGATCCGTTCCCCGGTCCGGTCACCTTCTTTGACGGCGGGTTCGTCCGACTCGATCAGGGTCCAGACGGTTTCGAAGTCGCTATGGCCGATGATGGTGTCAATTGGGTAACCCAGCCGACCGAAGGCCTTCCACAAGACGCCTTCCTCGTCGACTTCGAAGCAGCGGACTCTGGTCTGATCGCCGTTCTCGAAGTCTTCCCGTTCGCATTTGTCGATCCCTTCCAAGTGGTGTTCGAGTCGGGGGTTCTGACCGAAGAACAGCTGAACGACTTTTGCGATTTCGAGTTCAATGGTCCAGGTGAACCGATCGCTCTTCTGGGTTGCAACTTCGCGGAGATCGATGCGGCGTTCGCTGAACTCGACGAGGCGCTAGCTAACGCCGAAACTGAAGCCGAACGTGCGGCGATTGAAGAGGAGTTCATCGAGCTCGAGGAGACGTTGTTCAACGAGGAACTCGAAGAGTTGGTTCGTCTGGAGCCAGGCGACGAGTTCTACGACGAAATCGTAGAGGCGTTCATCGCCGAGGAAGAGTTCTTCAATACGCCTGCGGACTTCGTCTTGGCGACGTCACAAAATGGCGTGTTCTGGACCGTTTCGGACCTGCCGGCCATTCCTGTTGTGGACGACGGCTTTGCGTTCGTGAACGATGCCGCTGTTTCTGGTGACCGTGTGGCGCTGTTGTTCAGCATTGAACAAGCCTTCGTGGATCCATTCGAAATCCTCTTCGAAGAGGGAATCCTCAGTGAGGATCGCCTTGACGAGATATGCGATATCCGTCTCGATGGTCCGGGTGAGCCGATAGTCATTACGACCTGCAACTTCGATGAGATCGATGCGGCATTTGCCGAGTTCGACGAAGCAATAGCCAACGCCGAAACCGATGAAGAGCGTGCCGCGCTTGAAGAAGAGTTCTTCGAGCTCGAAGAGCAGTTGTTCGCCGGGGAAGAGATCCTGCGCCTAGAGCCCGGCGATGAGTTCTACGACGAACTTGCTGAGGGCTTCTTTGGCAATCCAGACGTCACTCCGTTGGTTCTCGTTGGCACGATCGGTGGCCAGTTCCAGTCCGTGCAGTTGCCGGTGGCTGGCTTCCCGAACACGATCGCTGCAACCGATGAGGGATTCATCACAACGCTCTTTGATTTCGAGACCGGTGGCACCGCCGTACTTCGATCGACCGATGGACTCACGTGGACCCAGGTAGAGCGTTTCCAAGGCATCGCCGACGGCACCGAGTTCGCTGATGTGACGATCGCTACCAACAGCGATATCGCCTTGGCAATCGTCGTCGACTTCGCTGGTGGAGATGGAAATGGCGCACCGGTGGTCTTGGCCAGCGACGACCTCGGCAACTCGTGGGCGGAGAGTCAGCTGCCGACAGAACTGTTCGGCATCTTCCCACAGCCCGTCGGTGGCCCAGGAGGATTCGCGGCGATCATCGAAGGGACCACGGAGCCGTTCGAGTTCTTCGGACCCGACCTGGTGGAAGTCGTGCAAGACAACTTCGTTATGGAGGTTCGACTGAACGAAGGCACCGCAGCGCTGCGAACCCTCGACGGCACCGTCATCCATGAATCTGTTTCGCTCGATCAGGCCTTTGCGGGACAGACCCCTGACGTGCTTCGTATCGCGGAAGGGACCGAGGATGCGGTGTGGATCGATCCTGAAACTGGAGAAGAACTCGTCACCTTCTTGGTAGACGACATCACCTTCGCAATCGATCAGGCCTTCCAAATCTTTGACGAGCCAGAGGAATTTGAGGAACCAGAGTTTGTGAGCGAGTTGTGGTTCTCCGTGGACGGTCAAAACTGGGTCCTCATCGATACCTTCGAACCCGACGCGAACGAGGATCAGTTCAGCCGCATCGCCGCCGTCGGCGACGATGAGATCGTGCTGCTGACCGAAACATTCCCCATCCCACCCGATGACCTGTTCGACTTTGAGGAAGAGGGACGCGACCCGACTCAGGCCGAGCTCGACGCACTCGATGAGTTCTTCAGCCAGTCTCCAACCTTCGAATGGACCCGGGTTCCGGTCAACTAACGATTGTTACCGAAATATGTCCTTGACAATGTTTCGTAATGTTCGTAACATAACTGCAACGTCGAAGTTTCGGAGTTGATCAGGGTCTCTCTGGAGCTCGACATCAAAGGGTCTTTGACTATCCCGGTCAGCTAGACCAATGACCGCCCGCGCCTAGTTGGCTGGGGTAGTCAGGCCCAAGATCCCCCAACGAATTAACCGCCAGCTACCTCGCTGGCGGTTTCTTCGTTTTGCGGTGACGGTGCTGATCCAAGTCGCTGACGACCCTCGAGCGCTTTGCTGAGTGTTAGTTCGTCGGCGTACTCCAAGTCGCCACCCACCGGTAGGCCCGACGCGATCTTCGTAACGGCCATACCCATTGGCTCGAGCAGACGAGCGAGATACATCGCCGTCGCTTCACCTTCGATATTGGGGTTCGTGGCCAAGATGACCTCGTCGATGTTCTCACTCGTTATTCGTGCGAGCAACTCGGCGACCCGCAGCTGTTCGGGGCCGATACCTTCGATCGGGCTGATCGCTCCCTGCAGTACGTGATAGCGACCTCGAAACTCGCGGGTTCGCTCGAAGGCCACGATGTCTCGGCTCTCCTCAACCACGCAGACCATGGATTGGTCCCGGGACGGATCCTGACAAATACCGCACTCCGCACCCTCCGCGATGTTGAAGCACCGTTCGCAGAAGGTGATCTTGGCTTTGACTTCATCGATAGCTCGCGACAGGCGAGCGGCGTCTCCGTTGGAGATCTTCAGAATGTGGTACGCAATCCGTTGCGCCGACTTAGGGCCTACGCCGGGTAGACGACCCAGTTCGTCGATGAGGTCCTGTACCGGACCGGCGAAGACAGCCAAATTCAGCCGCCTCCGAGGAGCCCGCCGAGTCCGCCGAGGTCCATTCCGCCCATCGCTTCGGACTGGGCTTCTTGCAATTGGGTCGCGGCATCGCGAAGGGCTGCGAGGACGAGGTCGTTGAGCAGTTCCACGTCGTCGGGATTAACCACCTCCGGGTCGATCGTCACCGAGTGGAAGTTGAACCCGCCGTCGACTTCGATCTTGACCTTGCCGCCACCAGCGCTACCTTCAACGATTTCTTCAGCAGCCTCTTGGGCTCCGGCGAGCATCTCTTGGGCTTGAGCCATGAGACCGCCGAGATCGGGCATTCCGCCGCCAGCGGCGCCACCGAGCAGCGCCCCTAGATCTGGCGCCTGTCCTTCCGCTTGGTTCTCTTCAGACATTCGTTCTCCTATTCGATGATCTCTGCGCCGGGGAAGACCTCGACGATTCGTTCTGCCGCAGTGGCGTTGACCGTGTCTGCATCGGTGAGGTCGTGAATGTCGACTTCACTCTCGTGTGCAGGCTCGCGCTCGGGCGTTGAGGATGCTGAGCTGCGCGCCTTGGCGGCGGACCCATCACCGACGGCGAGTTCGAGCGTCAGTGGCATTCCGAACGATTCGGTCATTGCCGCCTCGATCTGTGGGCGGAATGGCTCGCAACGTTGCATCGCGATTTCGGAGGCGAGCACGAAACGAACCCGATCACCTTCAGCCGATTCGATCTGTCCCGAACGGTAGCGAGCCCGAGTCTTAGTGGGCTGTGTGTCGAGCATCGCTAACCACCCCTCACGTAGCTTCTCCAGCGACACCGATCCGTTGGATGCGGGCGTAGCTCCGGCAGCTGGCTCCGGTGGGGCCTCGGTAGCTGGCGCTTCCTCGGTGGCTTTGGGGGCCGCCGCGGGTTCTTCTTGGACAGGCTCGGTTGGTACGTCTGCCACTGGCGTCGCGTTTGACTTCCGCATTGATGGGGGAGGCGGGGGTCCGCCCGCGGGTGCGGCTTGGGGCTTGGGGTTGCTCGGCTTCTTCGTCGGTGCTGCGCCACCGCCCGATCGTGGTCGCAGCGCGGCACGGGCGATGTCAGCAGGGCGCCCGCCACCGCGCGGCATAGCGTCCTCGGTGGGCTCGCTATCTGCAGTTGGAGCCTCGGCCGCTGGTGCCGATGGTTGCTCAGCTGGTCTCGGAGTCGGTTCGGTGGCCGGAGTGGACTCCTTCGATGCTGTGGGGGCATCGTCGGATGAAGTGGTGGCCGTAGCTGGCGGCGATGCCGGTGCTGCTGTGCTCGCTGGAGCAGGAGCCACCCCGGAGGCGACCTGTGCTTCGAGTTGCTCGATGCGGGCACGAAGGCCGTCGATCGATCCATCGCTCCCTGGTGTGCAGATCCGGACGAACGCCACCTCTAGGTCGATACGAGGATCGGGAGCCTGGCGCATGTCGACCAGCGACTGACCAACCGCTTCAAGGCTGCGAGTGATCAACGCAGGTGACAGGCGTTCGGTAAAGCCATCGGCCATCGCACGATCTTGTTCGGAGAGCCGCGCTGGTGGTGCGCCCATCTTCACGAGGAAAATCGATCGGAGGCTGTCGATGAACTCTTCGCCGATCCGTCGTGGATCGATCCCACGCGATGTCGCGGCTTCGATCGCTGCCAGCGCCCGGGCGGCATCGCTGGTAGCGAGCGCTTCGAGCAACTCGACCGATGAGGTGTCCTCGTTGGCGATTCCTCCTGCGGCGACCACTTGATCGAGCGCCGACAAGGTGTCTCGAGCGGATCCTCCGCCGACCTTCACCACATGGGCGACCGCTTCGTCAGAGACGTCGAGTTCGGCGTCAGCGGCGATCTCATGTACGAGATCGACCATCTGGTCGGCCGGGATCAGCGACAGTTCAAGGTGTTGGGTTCGACTACGAATCGTCGGGACGACTTTGTGTGGTTCGGTCGTTGCGAGCACGAACACGACGTGATCTGGCGGCTCCTCGAGCGTCTTGAGCAACGCGTTCTCGGCGCCGGGTGTGAGCATGTGGACTTCGTCGAGGAGGTACACCTTGCGTCGTCCTGGCGTGCCGAGTGCGACCTTGGCGAGCAGATCGCGCATGTCGTCGACCTTGTTGTTCGACGCGGCGTCTAGCTCTTGCAGATCGAAGCTCGTACCATTCTCGATCGCGACGCACGATTCGCAGACACCACAGGGTTCACCATCGCTGGGATTCTCACAGTTGAGAACCTTGGCGAGAACCCGGGCCGCCGTAGTCTTGCCCGTTCCGCGCGGACCACTCAAAAGGTATGCGTGACCGACGCGATCTTCTCGGACAGCGTTGCGCAACGCGAGGACGACGTGCTCCTGGCCGGCCATATCATCGAAGGTTTGAGGCCGATAGCGCCTGTAGAGAGTTTGGTAGGCCACGGCACGACTCTATCTTTGCCAGATTGTTACCGCAGGGCGATGAAAGTTTGGCGTGGTCTGGCCGATAGGAAGAGTGTGTATACCGGCTTGGGCACGCGCCCTGAAACAGCTGAAGGAAAGCGGTCTCGCAAGGGTGCTTTCAACGGGACGGTCGTCGCACTTGGGCTGACCAGCTTCTTCACCGACATCAGTTCGGAAATGGTGGCTGCGATAATCCCATTGTTCCTCACGACCCAAGTGGGGTTTGGACCGAGTGCCTTCGGGCTCTTCCAAGGTGCGTGGGAACTGTCGAACGCGTTGCTCCGCCTTGTCGGTGGCGTCGTCGCCGATCGAACCCGGCGCCTCAAGGAGACGGCGGCAGCGGGCTATGGGCTTTCGATGCTCACCCGCGTCGGGCTGGTCTTCGCGGCCATAGCGTCATTCACTCCGGTCCCCTTCCTTCTGGTGGATCGGTTAGGCAAAGGACTACGAACCAGTCCCCGCGATGCCATGATTTCGATCGCTACCCCGGAACGTTCATGGGGCACGGCCTTTGGCTTCCACCGCACCCTCGACGCCGCAGGAGCACTCCTTGGACCGCTCCTCGCCTTTGGGATCCTGGCGGCCTTGCCCGGCGAGTTCAACGCCATCTTTGTCTTGAGCGTTGGGTTCGCGATGGTCGGACTGGCGATGATCGTGGCATTCGTTCGGAACCCGAAGGTCGCCTCGACAAAGACCGAGACCGAAGAGCGGGGACCAATTCTGCGAAGTATCACCGGCCACTGGTCCAACCGTGGATACCGGCGGATCCTCCTAGTCGGTGCGAGCTTTGGCGTGTTCTCGATCGGCGACGGTTTCATCTATCTGACGATCTTCGAAGCGTCCAAGAGCGACGCAGAGATCGGCGTATCAGGTTTCGGCTTTCAGTGGTTCCCGTTGCTCTTCGCAGGGACCGCTGTGGTATTTCTCGCCACCGCTACGCCCTTGGGTCGCCTTGCGGACCGGGTTGGCCGGGCTCGTGTCTGGGTAGGGGGTCAGCTGATGTTGGCCTTGGTCTACGGCGCGTTGTTGTTCTCACCCACGTCTGTCGCGGCCGTCGCCGGGGTCCTAGCTCTGCTTGGGCTGTACTACGGAGCCACCGATGGTGTGTTGCCCGCTCTTGCCGCAGGAGTGATTCCTACCCCACAACGCAGCAGCGGCCTCGGATTGCTCTCCACGGTGATCGCACTCAGCCGGATGGTTGCTGCACTGGCCTTTGGCCTCATCTGGGAGCGGGTTGGTGTCGATAGTGCACTGATCGTTGTTCTTGTGGGCCTGCTCGCGGTGACGGCGATCAGCGTATTCACTGCAATGTTCCGCGATTCCGCTGTCGAAAGTGTTTCATGACCGACAAAAACCCCCCACACGACGAGATGGAGCTGAGCTCCGACGAGGAACCGCTCGAGCACGAGTCGGTCGATATCACCGACGCTGCGGCCAATGAACCCCTCGAACCCTTTGAACCTAATGAGGCCTTACCCGTCGAAGACGTAGATGGCTCAGAGTCAGATGACGATCAATCGACATCACTGTCATACGGGGCCCTTGCCTTCGTTGCTTTCGCGATGCTCGTCCTAGGCGCAGGCGGTGTCTTTGTCGCTGGCTCGTTGCTTGCCCAGGACCAAGAGACGGCCGCGGCTCAAATCGAGGCTGAATCACAGATCGCGGAGTACGACCCGGACGAGTTCGTCAGCGAGTTCACACCAGAGGAGTTGTTAGGGGAGGCCCAACCCGAAGCCGAAGTTGTCGAGCCGACACCCACCACCGTGCCTGAATCGGTGGCGCTCGCAGACGAGTCAGCAGACGATGAGGATGAGGATGAGCAAGCCGAAGCCGATGAGGGCGCTCCGGAATCGACCGTGGAGGCTGGCGATGATCTCGACACCACCATCCCACTGATCGATCCGAACGACACTGCGTTGGTGTTCATCAATCGCGTTCCCGGCGACGAGTACGGTTTCGTCGGATACGTGAACCTAGAGGGCGAACGATTCATCACCCCACTACCGTGCGATCGCCTCGATTGGAATCGCAACGGCGGCGTATGCCTCCAAGGTGGATCGATCGGTATCCCCGGCCGTGGCTTGCTGCTCGACGAGTTTCTTCGACCGGTCCGACGCTTCGGAATCGCCAACCCGAGCCGTGCGGCAATTTCTCCCGATGGTGGAACGGTCTCCTGGACTGGCTTCGTCACCGGCCACGACTATCTCGCTCCAGGTGAGTTTGCAACGACAACACAGTTGATCGATGTGGAACGAGAACTCGGCGCTGAGCTCGAAACGGACTTCCAAACGTTCGCCGATGGTGAAGAATTTCTCGAAGAGACTGCCAACTATTGGGGCACCAGCTACATCGATGAGCAGACCTTCTATGCGACGCTCGGATTTGGGGCACAGAACAACCTCGTCTTTGGTGATGTACGAACCGGTGAGCTTCATGTCGTTCATGAGAACGCGTCTTGCCCGGAAGTTTCACCGAACGGCTCAACGATCGTTGCAAAGGAGCAGCGTGATCAGGCCTTCCAGTTGGTCGCGATCGACACGGCTACCGGCGAACGTCGAGACTTAGCCGAAACCCGGTCGGTCGATGATCAGGTTGAGTGGATCGATGACAGCCGGATTTTGTACGGCTTGCCCAACCCAGAGGCTGGAACGACGGGTCAACCCGCCTTCGACGTCTGGGTATTGAACGTCAACGACGGATCTGAACCCCGTCTGTTGGTCCCCTTCGCTGATTCACCTGCTTCTGCCTAAGACGACTGCTGCGACGTCAACCGTTCAGCAGCTCGCGGATGTCGTAGGGCTCCGGCTGAGGGAACTGGCTCAACAAGGCTGATTCGGGCTCGCGGTCAGGGCGCCAACGTACGAAGCGGGTTGTACCGCGGAAGCGGCCTTCCGTAGCCAGCACATATTTGACCTCAACGACTCGTTCGGGACGAACCGGAATCCACGAATGGTCGCGGCCATTGGCGCCGCTCCACCGATTGGGGGATCCTGGCATCGAACCGTCCTCGTGCGCTTCGGCCTGCATCCATGACGCCCAGGGATGGTCGCTGAGGTCGGTCATGACATACGGCGCCATTTCGTCGAGCAGTTCGACACGTCGCTTCGCGGTGAACGACGCCGACACACCCACGTGTCGAAGCCCGCCGTCACCGTCGTAGAGCCCCAGTACGAGCGAGCCGATACCGTCGCCGGACTTATGTATTCGGTAGCCAGCCACCACGCAGTCGATCGTTCGAACATGCTTCAACTTGAACTGCACTCGCTTGTCGGGGACGTATGTGCCGTCGAGTGGTTTCGCGATCAGGCCGTCGAGCCCCGCTCCCTCGAGGTTATGGAACCGCTCCATGGCGTTCTCGCTATCCGTTCTCA
>CAYUKM010000105.1:0-10459 GCA_964445255.1 uncultured Acidimicrobiales bacterium | reverse complement strand
CCCGAGGCTCTACGCCTGCTGACTGCCACCGCAATGCACGACATTGCCCACTATTTGCGCACCAGCCATCTGCAGCAGCTGCGCAACATCCTCAACGACGCCGATGCCTCGCCCAACGATCACTTCGTTGCCGAGGAGCTCCTCCTGAACGCCAACATCGCCGCGGGCGGAGTGCTCCCGATGTGCCAGGACACCGGTACCGCGATCGTGATGGGTAAGAAGGGCCAGAACGTCTTCACCGGCTTCAACGATGAGGAGACGATCAGCCAGGGCGTGTTCGACACGTACCTCACGTCGAACCTGCGCTACTCCCAGCTTGCGCCGATGGGCCTGTTCGAGGAGAAGAACACGGGCAACAACCTCCCAGCACAGATCGAGCTGTATGCCACCCAAGGCGATGCCTACAAGTTTCTCTTCATGGCGAAGGGCGGCGGATCGGCGAACAAGACCTACCTCTTCCAAGAGACAAAGGCGCTGCTCAACCCGGACAGCCTCATGGAGTTCCTCTCCACAAATCTGATGAAGCTCGGCACTGCGGCATGCCCGCCGTACCACCTGGCCGTCGTTATCGGTGGTACGTCTGCGGAGTTCAACCTGAAGACGGCCAAGTACGCGTCCGCTCGTTATCTCGACACGCTCCCCACAGAGGGTTCCATGGCTGGTCACGCCATTCGTGATCTCGAATGGGAAGACCGCATCCTCGCACTCACCCGCGAAATGGGCATCGGCGCGCAGTTCGGCGGCAAGTACTTCTGCCACGATGTGCGAGTCATTCGCCTGCCACGTCACGGTGCATCGAATCCGGTCGGCATTGCCGTCTCCTGTTCGGCCGACCGCCAGGCCCTCGGCAAGATCACCGCCGAGGGCGTATTCATCGAGCAGCTCGAGACCGACCCGGCCCAGTTCCTGCCTGACGTGACCGATGCAGACCTCGGAAGCACCACAGCAGAGATCGATCTCAACCGCCCGATGGACGAGATCCGTGCCGAGCTGACCAAGTATCCAGTGAAGACCCGACTGTCGCTGTCTGGAACATTGGTCGTCGGACGAGACATCGTGCACGCCAAGATCAAAGAGCGCCTCGACGCTGGCGAAGAGATGCCCGAGTACCTCCGCAACCACCCGATCTACTACGCGGGTCCAGCCAAGACCCCCGACGGATACGCCTCGGGCTCGTTCGGCCCCACGACAGCGGGGCGTATGGACGGCTACGTCGACCAGTTCCAGGCCGCAGGCGGCTCGTTGGTGATGCTCGCCAAGGGCAACCGCTCACAGCAGGTCGTCGACGCATGCAAGGCCCACGGCGGCTTCTACCTCGGTTCGATCGGCGGCCCAGCTGCTCGTCTGGCCAAGGACGCGATCAAGAAGGTCGAGGTCCTCGAATATGAAGAGCTCGGCATGGAAGCGGTCTGGCGCATCGAGATCGAAGACTTCCCCGCCTTCATCATCATCGACGACAAAGGCAACGACTTCTTCGCCGAAGTAAGCACCCCCGTCCACCTGCGCTAGCCACAGAAAATCTGTGGTCCATTTCCGGCGACAGTGGCCGGTTTCTGACCACAGAAATGCGTCGGGGAATCTGTGGTCCATTTCCGGCGACAGTTGCCGGTTTCTAACCACAGAAATGCGTCGGGGAATCTGTGGTCCGTGGTCTAGGGTTGTCGGATCATGACTAACGCACTTCCAGACGGCCTCGTGGAGACACTCGGGCCAAACACCACCGTTCAAGAAGCGGTAGATCGCCTGCTCGGCGCCATCGAGGCTCACGCGAAGTTGGGACACATCGCGACCGTTGATCACACCGCTGGCGCTGTCCGCGTCGGCCTAGAACTCGAACCGACGGTCGAGGTGTTCTTCGGCAACCCAGCAGTGGGTACGCCGATGATGCAGGCCGCTCGAACCGTTGCCATCGACCTGCCGCAGAAGATCCTCATCACCCAAGGCGAAAGCGGTGTTCGTGTCTTGTACAACGATCCCGCCTATTTGGCAGCTCGCCACGGACTTGGCGATCTCCCACAGTTGGCGATGGCTGCCGGAGCGCTCCAGAACCTTGCAAACGTCGCCGCCGGCATCTAGCTCTGGTCCCCACTCGCGCTGGGGATGACATCAAAGTCACATGTGGATTACTCGTTGGGCTTTGCCTTGGCTGCGGGGTAGATCGCCGACGGCCGCGATCTCAACGTTCACTCGTCGATGCCAAGGTCAGCCGAGTTCAAACCGGCGAGCGATGTCGTCGAGATAACACCCACCGGCCTCCCGTCTTTGTCCACCACCGCAATCGCTGCCGTGTCGTGCATGTTCATCAGGCGGGCGGCATCGATCGCAGGAGCATCGGCGGCAACCGATGGCAGTTCTCGCATCGCCTCGCGCACCGTGGACTCGGGGCCGTTCAACAGCATGGCCGAAGCCAGGTCGCGCAAAACCATCAAACCGCAGTATTTGGGGTCAGCTACCGGCACAGCAAACGACTCGCCGAGGTCTCCATAGGTGTCAATAACTTCCATAAGCGAAGCGTCTGGTGAGACCGTTCCTAAGTCGTCGCGCATCACCACCGAACTTGGTTCGATTAGTCGGCGTTCAAGCTGACCCCGACGTTGAGTTCGCTGACCGAGCGCAACCGTGTCGTTGCCCATTAGCGATTGGGCGATCGCAGTGGCGACGAGCGCAGGAATCACAAACTCCGCGCGACCGGTCGTTTCGGCGACAAACATGATCGCGGCAAGCGGGATGCGGTACGCCGAGCCGAGGACGGCGGCGAGACCGATGACCGGATAGAGGCCAGTGGATGGAGCGCCCACGGCCAATTCGACCGCACGACCGAGCAGTAGTCCCTGAACCACGAGCGGGATAAAGAGACCGCCCACGCCTCCCATACCGAGCGTTGCACCCGTGGCTATCGTGCGCATGGCGAAGAGCACCAGGATCGCAAGAAGCTCGATCTCGTTATCGCGCACGATCTCGGTAGTGATGTCGGACCCCAAGCCGAGGGTTACGGGACGGTCGGCAAACTGGTTCGCGATCAGAAATGCACCCGCGAGTACCACAGACCCAACTGGCCAACGCACCCGAAACGGATAGCGGTCGGCAAGTTCTTTGGCCCAATGGAAGCTCCGAGCCAGGCCTCGAGCGACCACACCGGCGACGAGACCGATCACGACCGCCGCGACAAGTTCGTCCCGGAGTCCAACGGCGAACTCCGGAAAGGCGAAAAGCGGCACGTCGTCTCGAATGGTGACGAACGTGAGATACGAGGTTGCCGAAGCGATAAGCGCCGGGATGAGCCCGTGCCGTGAGATGTCTCGCTGATACGGGACTTCGATCGCAAAGAGAACGCCCGTCGCAGGCGCTTTGAAGATCGCCGCGATACCAGCAGCCGCTCCGGCGACGAGGAGCTCCAGTCGCGGCCGCTCGCCCAGGACGCCAGGGATGCGGTCCCCGAGCGCTCGCCCGATCGTCGCTCCAGCGGCGACCGCCGGCCCTTCCATACCTACTGCGCCACCGCTACCGATCGTTGCGAAGCTTGCGACCAGCCTGGGAATCAGCGCCTTACCCTCCGATCCCGTACCGGAATGGTACGTTGCGACGTACGCGTCCGCCGTCTTCGAGTCGGCTCCCGGCCAGAATTTCATGATGAGCGCGACCACGAGCATGCCGATTGCAGGCAGCACCAACTTCACTCCAGTGGGAGCGGAGAGCAGCGTGCCCAAGGCGACTTCGACGGTAAGCCAGTCGACCAGCGACACCAGCGCGCCAACGACCACGCCGAGCAGGGCGTAGACGATAAAGCGGATCAGGCCGTTGTTCACGTATGCACTGTAAGAGACACAGGAGCCTCGCTGGTGCCTCGGAGGTCCCGATCATCGAGAAGTTCAGATGTCGCGGCGCCGCATCGCACAACCGACTCGCGTTGCGTCGCTGTGACGCTTTCTACGATCTAGGTGTTCGTTGGGAAACCGAGGTCGACCGAGCTGGTCGACGGGTCGGGCCAGCGGGTCGTCAACACCTTGTTGCGGGTGAAGAAGCGAACGCCCTCGGGGCCATACATTGCGGTGTCGCCGAAGAGCGAGTCCTTCCAGCCACCGAAGCTGTGATAGCCGACGGGGACCGGGATCGGCACGTTGATGCCGATCATGCCCGCGTCTGCGGTGTCCTGGAAGTCTCGGGCTGCGCCACCGTCACGGGTGAAGATGGCAGCGCCGTTGCCGTACTGGTTATTGGCGATGAGGTCGCGAGCTTCGGTGTACGTGTCGCAGCGGACAACGCAAAGTACCGGGCCGAAGATCTCGTCTTTGTAGACGTCCATCTCAGTGGTGACGTTGTCGAGCAAGCTCACGCCGAGGAAGTAGCCGTCACCGTCGAAGGACTGCTCACGGCCATCGACGACGACGGTTGCGCCCTCCTTGCCACCGGTCTCGATGTATCCGGCCACCCGGTCCCGGGCCTCCTTGGTGACTAGCGGACCCATTTCGGAATCGGGGTCGGCGCCGTCACCGATGGTGAGCTTGGCTATGCGGGCCGAGATTGCATCGACGAGCGGATCAGCGATTTCGCCCACCGTAGCGACCACGGAGATCGCCATGCAGCGCTCTCCGGCCGAGCCATACGCGGCCGAGACCGCTGCGTCGGCGGCGAGGTCAAGGTCGGCGTCGGGAAGGACCAGCATGTGGTTCTTCGCCCCGCCCAGGGCCTGGATGCGCTTGCCGTGTGCCGTTCCGGTTTCGTAGACGTACTTGGCGATCGGGGTTGAACCAACGAAGCTCGCCGCCTTGACGTCTGGGTGTTCGAGCAGCCGGTCGACGGCAACCTTGTCGCCCTGCACCACATTGAGCACCCCGTCGGGGAACCCTGCCTCGTGGAACAGCTCCGCAACGAACATCGGTGCCGATGGGTCTCGCTCAGAAGGCTTCAGAACGTAGGTATTGCCAGTCGCGATGGCGTTCGGAATGGTCCACAGTGGAACCATGACCGGAAAGTTGAACGGGGTGATACCGGCAACGACGCCGAGAGGTTGGCGTACCGAGTACACGTCGACGCCGGTGGAGGCGCTTTCGTTGTAGTTGCCCTTCAGGTGCTCGGAGATGCCGCAGGCGTATTCGATGTTCTCGATGCCACGAGCGACCTCGCCCGCAGCGTCGGACAGGACCTTGCCGTGCTCGGCGGTGAGGCGCCGGGCGATCTCGTCGGTGTTGTCTACGACGAGGTTCCGGAAGTTAAACATCAACCGGGTGCGCTTGGCGAGGCTGAAGTCACGCCACTCGCCGAACGCAGCCTTCGCTGCGGCGACGGCAGTATCGACGTCTCCGACGCTGGCTAAACCGAGTTCAGCGGTTTGTTCACCGGTGGCAGGGTTGAAGACCGGGGATGTCCGACCGGAGGTCGCAGCGACCTTCGATCCGTTGATCAAGTGTTGGATGGATTCCATGTTGATTCTCCTAAGACCCGGGTCTAGTTGAGCGAACGAATTGCGGTGGACAGTGATTCGAGGCCTTCGTCCATTTCGTCGGCCGTGATATTCATCATCGGCGCCATGCGGATCACGTTTCCGTGAAGACCACCCTTGCCGATGAGCAACTTGTTGGCCTTCGCGGCTTCCAAGGTATCGGTCGCATGTTGTGGCGAGGGCTCGATGCCGCCGGGTGCGACGGTTTCGAATGCTTGCATGAGGCCTTTGCCTCGAACCTCTGCGATCCATGGCGTTTCTGCGGCGACGGCTTCGAGGCCGGCTCGCATGCGGTCGCCCATGACCTTCGCGTTGGCTTGGAGGTCGTTGTCCAAGACGTAGTCGATCGTGGCCAAGCCAGCGGCTGCGGCGAGCGGGCTGCCACCGAAGGTCGAGAAGTTCAAGACCTTGATGGACTCCATGATCTCGGCTCGAGCTACGACGCCTGCGAGTGCGACACCGTTGCCAGCACCCTTGGCGAAGGTCAACATGTCCGGCACGACGCCGTGGTCTTGGTAGCCCCAGAAGTGATCGCCGGTGCGTCCCCAACCGGTCTGGACCTCGTCGGAGATGTAGAGGATGCCTCGGTTGTCGAGTTCCTTCTTCATGGCACCAAAGAAGCCCGGAGGTGGCGTGGCGAAACCGCCAACGCCCTGAATCGGTTCAGCGATGAGCGCTGCGACGTCACCAGCTGACGTCATTGCGAGCAATTGGCTGAGGTCGTCGACGCATGCGGAGGTGAAGTCGTCATCGTCGAGCGAAGCGAACGGGCTGCGCAGCTTGTACGGGCCCTGCACGAAGGTGACCTTGAGGCCCGAGTTGCTAGTCGATGCCCATGATGAGTGGCTCGTGATGGCCTGCGTCGAGTGTGAACGACCGTGGTAGCTGTTGCGCATGGCCAAGATCTGGTTGGACCTGCGGTAGCTAGTGGCCAACAGGAGCGCGGCGTCGTTGGCTTCGGTGCCCGATGGGGTGAGGAAGACCCGAGCGTTCGGGATGCCCGAAAGCCCCGCGATTTTCTCGGCGATACCGATCATCTGCTCATTGAGGTAGAGCGAGGAGGTGTGGACGACCTTGGCCGCTTGCTCCTGAAGCGCCGCGGTAACCGCAGGGTTGTTGTGGCCGACCATGGTGGTCAGCACGCCGCCAAAGAAGTCCAGATACTGCTCGCCGTCAGCGTCGAAGACGTAGCTGCCTTCGCCGTGGGTGATCTGCACCGGATCGTCGTAGTAGGGGCTCAAAAAGGGTGGAAGGCTATTGCGGTAGCGCGCGAGAAGGTCGGCGGTGGAAGACATGTGTTCAGTTAAATCTGTCCCCGCGCTCTCAGCAATAGGATTTTGTATTGTACAAAACAGGTTATGGCATCTCCGAAAGTGGCAAGCACCGGGACCGAAACCGCGATCCTCGATACCATCGTGGCGCTCGCTCGCAGCGAGTTCGGGCCGCGAGGAGCCGATCTCAACGCTCGACGCATCGCTGAGGTCATTGGTCGCCTAGTGAACCACGGCGAGATTCCCCCCGGCGCAAAGCTCCCTACGGTGCGCGCCCTCGCCCGAGCGCTTCGGGTAAGCCCGAGCAGCGTGTCAGAGGCATGGCGAATTCTTCGAGCACACGCGGTAATCACCACCGATCGCAGGCGCGGCACGATCGTTCGTAGCTCCCGAGGCGATGTGCAGGGCCGCTACTGGAACGTGCCGGCGACGCCGGGCGAGTACAAACTCGATCTCAGCTCGGGAACTCCCGACCCTGATCTATTGCCAAGCCTTGCGCGAGCTCTTGACCGTGTGCAGCGAGCCCCGGCGGTCACCTCGTACTTGGACGCACCGGTGCTGCCCTCGCTCGAAGACCTACTCCGCAGCACCTGGCCCGCCGACCCCGAACGGTTGACCATCGTCGATGGCGCTCAGGACGCGCTCGACCGAACCATCAACGCCCACATCCGCCTCGGCGACGTGGTCATCGTCGAAGACCCCACCTTTCCTCCCATCGTCGACATGCTCGAACTCGCTGGCGCGCGCGTGATTGGCGTTCGCTGCGACAGCGAGGGCATTGTGCCGGGCGAACTGGCGAAAGCCCTCAAAGAGCACCCGAAAGCGCTGGTCGTGCAACCCCGTGCCCAGAACCCCACCGGGGCGGCCACGACCGAACCGCGACGCGACGAGCTCGCCAAGTTACTCGGTGGCACCGATGCGATGATCGTGGAGGATGACCACTCGGGATCGATCTCGGGTGCTGCGTTGCATAGCTTCGCCGACCCGCTGCCGGATCAAGTCATGCACATCCGCAGCTATTCGAAGTCCCACGGGCCCGACCTTCGTCTTGCGGCGCTCGGTGGCCCAGCGGACCTCCTCGACCCCGTGATCCATCGACGGCACCTCGGCCCGGCGTGGACATCTCGGCTGCTCCAACAGGTCCTGTTCGAGTTGCTCGAGGATGCAGAGGAGACCGAGCACGTGGCCGAGGCAGCGGCCACATACGCGAGCCGACGCCACAACTTCATCCACCGACTCAACGAACGTCGAACCGATAACACCATCTCGCTCTTGGCGGGGTCGGGCATAAACGTGTGGGTCCCCGTCGACGACGAGCAACACGCCGTCACAACGCTCGCCGCACAAAGCATCGGCGTTGCGCCGGGGCGTCCGTTCATGGTCCGCGCAACCGACCAGGACTACATACGAGTCACCACCGCAACGCTGACCACACCAACCGAGATCGACCAAGCCGCCGAGGCGGTTTCGCAGGCAGCTTCTTCGTGACGCTGCTGGCGTAAAGGCATGGCATCCATGGCGTACACGTACCTGCTGGACATCGAGGGCGATGAGCTCTGGCTTGGACACCTCGGTAAGGGCGGGGCGCATTGGGAGCCAAACACTCCCGCATTCCGGCTTGGGGCGATCTCGCCCGAATCCAGCTACACGGATCAAGGCCTCGTGAAGCCCACCTTTGGGCTTCCTGTGAATGTGCCGTTTCCTCCTCAGGAAATCCTCCGGATTCGTTCACGCAAACCCACAGCAACGTGGTACGTGTCGTTATCGCTCGGCTCGAAGCGCAGGCAGGCAGAGTTCATGCAGTAGCGCCGCTTGGATTGGCGCCTACGATGCTGACTGTTCACTACCGGAAGAGATGCACAGCACATGACGCTTGACGATTCTGATCGCCACCGAGATGTCGTCATCATCGGCGCTGGCGCAGGAGGACTCACTGCGGCGGTCGCGTTGCAGGAACAGGGTGTTGAGTTCGTGGTCCTCGAAGCCCGGGACCGTATCGGGGGTCGCCTCATTTCGGGTGAGGTCGGTGGTGGTCGAGTTGACCTGGGGGCCACCTGGTTCTGGGCGAACGAAGAACGAATCGGGTCGCTCATCGCCGACGGCGACCTCTCAGTGTTTCCGCAGCACATCGCAGGCGACATGGTGTTTCAGTCAGAGGAAGCCAGCCAGCAGGTGCCCAACCAACTCTCCTCCCCGGCGGGTCGCCTCGCAGACGGGATGGGTTCGGTAACCAAGTACCTCGCCACAGGCCTTCCCGATGGGGCGATTCACTTCGACACCGTCGTGACCTCGATCATCTCGCATCAGGACGGACTCGTCGTCACGACGAACCAGGGTGAGTGGTCGGCGAACCATGTAGTGCTCGCGATTCCGCCTGCGCTGGCAGTTCACAGCATCGACTTTGGGGACGCTCTAGGAGACCGGGTCGCCAGCGTTGCGAGCGCCACGCCGGTATGGATGGGTTCGACGGTCAAGGTGGTGGCTACTTACGAAACGCCTTTCTGGCGAGACATGGGTCTCGCCGGTGCGGCCTATAGCTACCGAGGACCGATGCGAGAGATCCACGACATGAGCGGTCCCGGCGGCAACCCAGCCGCGATCTTTGGCTTCTGTGCACCTTCTCCGGGCGATCCGGCACCAACGCCCGATGAGATCACGGCACAGCTGGTGGAGCTGTTCGGCGACGACGCTGGAGCCCCCGAGCAAGTCATCGTGATGGATTGGCGAAGCGAGATCTACACCTCTCCCCCGAACGTTGAGGTACTGGCCAACTACCGCACCTACGGCCACCCGGTCTTTCAACAGCCAGCGCTCAACGGACGGCTGCACTGGGCATCCACCGAGACCGCCACCGTGGCGCCGGGCCACATCGAGGGAGCGTTGATGGCCGGTGAACGGGCTGCCCAGGCGATCCTGACCGCAGACTGATTCGGCCCGGTTACGACCTACTCTTCGGCTGCCAGGCTGCGATAGCTGCCGCCGTAGAAGATCACCGGAGACTTCGGGTCTTCAGGGATCTCCATGGACGTCACGTTGAACATCCCAAACTGATGGTCGCCGGCGGGCAGAATCTCATTGGGGGTCAACGTCATCCACGCGGTGCAGCCGGCAATGCGTGGCGCGCCGTCAACGAGTTCCCAGTCGAGCCCATCGAAGCGCTCATCAGGGGCGCGCATACACGCGTTACTCACGTCAACTTGGTCGTCACACAGCACGTTCACGCCAAGCACGTCGGCCTTTTGCAACTGTTTCCAGCTAGACGATTCTGTCGTGCAGAAGAAGCCCGCGAGCGGGGGCTCAAGCGAAATCGATACGAAGCTGCCGATCACCATGGCAACGGGATTCTCGTCGACCAAGGCCGTAATCACCGTGACCGTAGTTGGGACTTGTCCCATCACTTGTCGAAAGTATTTCGGGTCGATCGTGTCCGTCATATCTGTGCTCCTTCTGTAATGAGATTCGCTGCAACTTGGCCACCGAGCCGAGCGTTCGACACCGTGAGTTGCTCATGGCGCGAGAAGCGTGCCAGCGTTTGGAACTACCTGTGGGCGTCCGAGGTGACCGAGCATCTCCCACGCGGTTGCCACTGCAGCGCTAAGCACAGGGATGCCGAGTTCATCCTCGACAACCTGAATTGCTTGGAGCGATGGCATCTGCACGCATGCGGACAATACGACGGCGTCGACGCCCTCAGTGTTGACCTTCTTGATGTGCTCGACCAGGTTCATCGGGTCTTGAGCGGCGACTT
>CAYUKM010000104.1:2338-10925 GCA_964445255.1 uncultured Acidimicrobiales bacterium | reverse complement strand
TAGTGATGGTCCCGGTTGGCGTGGTCGACCCTGCGGCGGGTGTGGTGACATCACCAGACGGATCGACCATTTCGATTGCCTCTGACAAGGCGACAGACCAGCCTAAAGCGGTGTTGCTGTTGTGTTCGGTGACCGCAGCCCGAGCGGGCGATCCATTGGTAGCGAGCGACGAGTCGATAGCGAGGACCGCGTTGATGCGTCCACCGCCTGTCCCTTCGATCGTCGTGCTGAGCGTCGCGAGCGCTGGTGACGCAAAGATCTCTGTAGAGGCCCCAGTCCGCTCCGCCCAGTAATGCAGTACGGTCGCATCGCCGGTGAAGCTCAACGATGGGGCGGTGTGCTGCGCATCGCGCGGCCCGGCGCCGGTAGCCGCTACGGCGGCAATTGGAGTGCTGTTCGAGACCCCACGGTAGACACTGAGGGTGATGTCGTGTTTTGCTTGCACGCCGCCGAAGCCGAAGGTTTGATTGCTGGTTGCTTCGTTAGCGTTAAGCGCTTTCCAGAAGCCGAAGGTGCGGAGGCTTCCATCGGCTTGATCGCCGAATTGCACCCAGCCAGCGGGCGGGGAAACCACAGCGCCGGCCTGGCTCACCGAAACAAAGGCAATGGCGACGTCACCCGTTTGAACTGCTGCGGGTATCTGACGTGAGGCGCTCGTGAAGTTGCCTGCGGCTGCGGTAGTCGCCACGTGGCTGATTGGGAGGCTCCCGCCGTTGCCGAGAAGCACGTTCTGGGTGAGTGTTGCGGTCAGGCCGGTGTTGTCGGTGACTGTCAACATGACGGGGTGGGTGGCGTTATCTGCCAAAGTCGCCGATGCCTGTACGCCGGACGCGGTGGTGCCGTTGCCGAAGTCCCAGGCATAGCTGGCTATCGAGCCATCGTCGAGGCTTGCGCCGCCATTGAAGTTGCATTGGGTGCTGGCGCAGTCGATGGTGAACAAGGGTTGCGGTGCTTCGTTGCCCCCGTTGCCGAGACCGGCGAACACGGCGAAGTGTGGGCTGAAGACTCCCGACTCGCCCGTCGGGGTGCCGTCAGGGCTGAAGATGTTTCGGAAATCGCCGCCAACAAGCAGCCCCGATGGGCCTGATTGCAGACCCCACACACCATCGGCGCTGTCGAGATTCGGGTCCCAATCGAGGTCGATTGCACCCGTAGCAGCATCGAGTGACCACAACTTGTTCCGTCGAATAGCGTTGGGGTTGGCGTCGTCCTCCACGAAGCCGTTCGTCGGGAAGTTCGGGTTCATCGTGCCGTCGAGCAGGTAGCGAGCTTCGATGTACACGAAGTTGCCGTGGCCTCCTGCGAACACCGTGTCGTTTGTGGCCTCGATCGCTTGAGTGTCGCCAGCACCGATCGACTGCCACAGCAACTCCCCGTCGGGTGCGTACTTGCGAACAGCGTTGCCGCCCTGAGGATTCGCCGATGGTGTGCCCTGGGTGCCGACATAGACGGCGCTGCCGTCAGGTGGAGTGCTCAGGTTATAGACGTTGTGCATCTCTTCGAGCGTGCTGTGGGTTGCCAGTCCGGGGCTCCAGCTGGCGAGGACGTTGCCTGTATCTGGGTCGAGTGGAGCGACCTTGCCAAAGTTGGTGCCCGAGATGCTGTCGAAGTTGCCGCCTACCCACAACACGTTGTTGGAGTCGAGCTCTATGTCACGGACACGTAAGTCTGCGGTGCCTGCCCACGTTGTGTCGAGAGCGCCGGTAGCAGCGTCTAACTTCACCAGGTTGTCAACCGACGTCCCGTTGACGGTGTTGAAGTTGCCGCCAACCCAAACTGAGGTGCCGTCGGTCTCAATGGTTTCGACCTGTGCGTTGATATTGGCGGTGAAGGTGGTATCGATCTGGCCTGTGATCGCATCGAGCTTGGCGATACGGTCACGAAAGACACCGTCGACCTGGACGAAGCGCCCTCCGATGTACAGGTCGGCCCCGTCGGGCGAGAGCGCTATGGCATCAACAATGCCTGCGCTGCCCGAAATTACGGGCGCAAAGGTTGGATCTACATGCCCCGTTGCGACATCTATTGCTGCAAGTGAGTGTCGGACTTCGCCTCCGACTGAACTGAAGTCACCTGACACGTAGTACAAGCCGTTAGCTTCGAGCACTTCGAATACGGGGGTACTGTCGACGCCAATGGCCCCAGTCGGCGGCGCTTCTGTCGGGTCAACCGTGGCGGTGCCCAAGACGGTGGAAGGTGGGTTGTTCGCTGTTGCGTTTGAACCGTCGAACCACAACAAGGCAGCGACTGCTGCAAACGTAACGGCAACTGCCGCTCCAGCAAGCTTCAAAGTTCGCACCATGATGCTACTAGCTTGCATTATTTGGGCCCTTTCCGAACAGGGCCAAAGGCCTGTAAATACCCCAGTTCAACAGGTTCTTTCGCGCTAGGCGACCATACGCGTCGAAATTGAACTGGCCGCCCACTTTGTGTGCTCCCAACCAAGTCATGGTTACCTCGCGAGAGAAACCGCCTTCTTTTCGCCATGTTAGTGGGTCAGAAGACTGATTCCCAGCCGCCAGATGTGATGGATTGCCGCACTAAGTACGTGCTTTTCTGGCTAATTCAGACTTACGGTGTGTCGAATGGTCGGTGCAGCCGTCTGCTCGTTGCTGTCCTCCGAACGGACGGTAACTACCCAGGTCCCCGAAGGAATCACGGGTGTCTGATAATCAAAGTTGGAAGCTGGGCCGCCCGGGTTCGTGAGTGCGGCTTCGATCCACTCAATCGACCCCAGCGTTCCATCACTGCGCAAGTACTCGCCTGTCTCTAAATGTCGGAAGTTCGCTTGAACGCCGGCTACAGCAACGTCGTCGAATGCGCGGCCCGTAACGGAGATTCGCTGAGAATTTAGTACGGATCCGTTGGCCGGTGTCGTCACGGTCAGCGTCGGGATCTCATCGCCGGGAAAGACACGACCGCTTCCCAGAAGTAGAGAACTGGCTTGGCCCACCGCATCAACTGACCGGACAATGAAGTTGTAGCGCCCTTCGCGAGGGGCGGTGAACGCAAAGTTCCAATCCGATGTCAAGGCCCCCGGGTTAGCCACGGATGCTCGGAACGGATGCGCCACGGTGGACGTGCTTCCATCCGGTTGCACCCACTGATTGTTTGTGCGGTCCTGGATCAGGATGATCACGTCAGCAACGGCGAGGTCGTCGGTCGCAGTGCCGCCAATCTCGACCGTGAAAGTCTCTAGTCCTTGTTGATGGCGGAGCGCAGGGGTGATGGTCAGTGTCGGAGACTCGTCGCCAGTGGGCCCGGCCACAATCTGAGTTCGATGAAAGTCCAGTGCTCCGAATGTGTCGGTAACACGGGCCAACACTTCGTATGTACCGGCAGGTAACGCAGGACTCTGGTAGCTCCAGTCGACTGATGTTCCCCCGTTTGTTCCCGGAATGGGGAAATAGGCGGCTACAGGACCCAAGGCCCCGTTGAGCCCTACACCCTCCCATGTAACAGCGTTACGAATGAGGATCTCCACTCTCTCGACGCCCGCTTCAGCCTCGGCGGAACCTGAGAACGCAAATTGGCTGTTTTCGGGAGCCTTCGCATCTCCACCGGAGGCGAGTTCAATTCGTGGTGGAGAGGCCGCGCCGAGTTGCGCCCAGCTTCGGGTTGCCACAGTCCGCTGCCCCGAGACATCCCGAACTTCGACCCGTGCCGTGTATTGGCCCGCAGGAACACCCGTAAGAGCCCTGCTGAACTCGGTGCTCAAACCGTCGGGATTGCTAAGTGGCGCCGTGAAGACGAAGGACTCTCCTAACGTGCCGTCCGGTCGCAAGAAAAGATCCGAGTCTCGCTCAAGGACCGTGAAGGAAACTGACTGTACACCGAGGTCGTCGGTAGCAATTCCTTCCACAATCACAGCATCTTCGCTTGCTGGTGTAGCGGGTCCAGTTACGGTCACTACTGCCGGTTCGTCGTCGGTTGAACCCACTACGAAGCGGACTTCGGCGACCGTCTCGTCTCTGACTCGATTGTTATCGAAGGTTCGAGCGAGAACGGAGTACTCGCCGCTGTCGGTTATTGGCAAGTCCGTTTCCCAGGTAAGGAACTGGTCCGGCGTGTTGAAATCGAGATCAATGGCAGCCCACTCTGGGGTATAGGTGCCATCTTCGTTCAGATAGAAGCGGTCTACCGAGCGCTGGACGACAAGGCGCACCCGACGGATCCCTTCGGGCGCCGTCGCCTCGCCGGACAGTATTACTTGGTCAAGAGCTACCACCTCGGCGTTGGTCGGTGAAGTGATGGATGTGTCAAGTACCAACGGGCTTGGAGTTGGCGGCGGTGTCGGTGTCGGTGTCGGTGTCGGAGTTGCTGGGGCTCCATTGGTGCAAGCAATCTGCGAGAATGGGTTATCAAAGTCTGCGCCGCGCACACGTACGGCAAAGTCCTCGTTGGCACCGCCTGAAACCGTGAAGTCATCGCGGCCGGTTACCGTTCCGGCCCAGCTGCCGTTGCGACGGAGCTGCTCGCTGTCGCCGCGTTCGCCGAGGAACGTGATTACCGCATCGGCTCCGTCCACTTCTACGAAACAGGCAAACCCGTCGATCGCGGGAGGCGGTGCAGGGGTAGGGGCGCCTGTCGCCACGCTGCCGTTGACGACGACCTCGGCGAGCGAGAGGACGGCGGGATTGCCCCGGAGTTGCACCCGCACGAACCGTCCGGTCGCGTTGTTGGTGTTGATCGTGGTCGTCCGGCCGAGAGTTCCATTGACCGAGAAGGAGTCGACGGCAGGGTCGGCTTCGAGCTGTGCCAGCGAGCGGCCGGTCATGTCCTGATCAGAGACGAAGACGACCACGTTGCTGAGGCGACTAGTGCAGCAGCCATCTGTGCGGTTCCATAGTTCGATGTCGGAAATACTCGATGATGCGGCGAGTTCCACTTGCCACCATGGCTGTGAGGAATTGGAGGCGGTGTGGGTCACCGAGTTTCTTACGAATGCGCCAGCGGTGTTCCCGTCGACGGCTCGTTCCGCGACGCCGCCGAAAGCGGTTGATGACTGGGTGGCCGGTTGGTCGAGTGCCAGATTGCCTGCGGGTGCGGGTGCGGGTGCGGGTGCGGGCGCAGGTGCTGGAGCAGGTGCTGGAGCAGCGGCGCCAGAAAGGGGGAAGAAGGCGTGACGACCGATGTTGGCGCCACCGAAACGATTTCCATCATGGCCCACGAGTAGGCCATGGCCTTCGACAAACGTCAGGCTCTGCGGCCCAAGGAACGAGTCGGAACCGGGGTTCCATTCGAGAGCCTTTCCGGTTTCGGGATTCAGAGCTCCCAATTGGTTGCGCGCAACAACCTGATCGCCCAACTGCGCGGGTCCTTGTCCGGTGCCAAATCCGTAGTTGAAGAACGGGTCGCCAGGAAAGGGGTCGTCGGAGCCGGGAGCTTCCTGGAATAGGAAGTGGCCGCCTACGAATACAGCCTCGTCAGAGATTGCTACTCCAAGCACTGTGTCGAAATGGCGAGAGATCCAGTCGGGCTCAACGCCAGCACCACCATCAACCGGGAATCGAATAGCGGTATCTCCGGCGGGTGGACGGTCGCCGCCGCTGTTAGTCATAACGAAATACGTGCCATCAGGTGAAACAGCAATTCGACGAGGCCGAAGTGCGCCGGCAAATCGGTCGAGTTCGTCGTCGTAGAGATCGGTCTGCCATGTCGACAGTGAGGTGCTGTTGCGCGCGATATCGAATCGGGCGATGGCAGTGCGTTCTTCGTCACCGATAAAGCGCGCGGTGTGAGAGATGAACAATTTTGAGTCGTCTGGGGTGATGGCGAGCGACCTGCCTGCGATACCTCCTCCGACACGCACGCTGAAGTTGAAGTCGAAGTTCGTCTCGTCGTCGAGTTCGCCGGTCGCTGTATCGACCGCTGCGAGCACACGCCGGGGCTGCCCATCGATCAGCGCAAAGTTGCCGGTCGTGTACACCTTGCCGTGGGCGATCGCAAGGTCGTCTACCGCGGCGTCGAACTGAGGAGCGAATGCATTCACCACATCACCGGAGGCGGTGAGCTTTGCGAGCTTTCGGTGGCCGTTGCCATCGACGTTGTTGAAGATGCCGCCGATATAGAGGTGTGTTCCGTCGGTGTCGACGGCGTGTGCAGCTCGGTCAAGTTCTGTTCGGAATCCGTCGTCGAACGCGCCCGTTCGGATGTCATACGCGGCGATGTATGGCTGATCGATCTCGGTGCCGCCTGGATTTTGGACCGACGTAAAGGTGCCCACGAGCACAACACGGTTGCCAATGACTGCACTATCGAGCACCTCGCCATCGACTACCTGCAAGACATCGAGCCGCGGCGTCTCGGATACGCCCGAATCCGAAGTGTTCAGCAATTGTCCAGCAGCAGGCGCGGCAAGCGCCACGAACAGCACACCGATCGCTAGAAGTACAAATCGCCGAACGTTGAACATGACCACTCCCACGTGAGTATCACTACTGAACTCGTCCATACAGTAGTCGCCGTATGCGTACCCTACGCGGACAGAGATCACACTGGCAATAGGAATCACTAAGAGTGATGGTCCGTCCGCGTTCTGTCGATTGCCCAAAATGTGGTACATCAGGGGAGTGGGGTTTCTTCGATCGAGGTGGAGTTGGTGTGGATCGTGACATAGCTGGTTACCCCCAGGAAACTAACGAACGTCTTGAACGGCTTGAACGCCGCTTCGATTTGCTGAACGCCGAACTTGCCGCGGCTACCGCTGGGCGAGACCGAGCCCATGAAGACATTGCCAAACTCCTTGAGTATTTCGAGTTCTGTCTGACAGAGATCGGAAGACTCGAGGGCCGTATCGATTCCGACGTTCGTGCCGCCGTCGAACGATTCGAGGATGATCTGCGCAACCTCAAGGATCGTGCTTCCGACACTTCTGCTCAGCTCCTCGCGATTCGGGCCGATCATCAAGCCTTTGCCGACATGGCCAACGGACACGCCATACACACGACCGAGCTGCTCGCCGATTTACACGACTACGAGGTCGACACCCGTGAAGCTGCCAATGCTGCTGCCGTCGAACTCGCCGAACTCGCCGATCGATTGCGACAGGAACACCAAGACCGCATCGCTGCACTCGACCTCGTGGTCGCGGATGGAACATCGCAACGCGAACGTGTCGAGCAGGCCCTCAATGAGCGGGTCGACGCGCTGGTCGAGGGACGAGACGCCCTTCGCCAAGATCTGAACCAACTGGTGGACGATGGCGTGGCGGATGTGCGAAATGACGTGGCTTCGCTGCATTCGCGCCTTCTTGAGTCCGATGATGCGCTGGCGGAGTTGCGCTCGGAGATTGCTGAGGTCGCCGGTCGTGATGTCGTCAACCGAGATGATTACGCACTGCTGGTCGCCCTCGCTGAGGAGCTCGAACTGGCCGTGGGTCAGGCTCGCGCCCTTGCCGACGAGGCCTTGGCGAATTCGCAAACGATAAAGACCGACGTCGATCATGTGCTCGATGAGGTTGTCACACGGAGCCGTGAGACCGAGAAGGGTTTGCGGGCTGAGCACATCGCCCGCGTTGATGCTGCCGAGGCGGCAGCTGCTGAGCGAGAAGCTGAGCGGGCGCGGATTAACGAGTTGGTTTCTGGACAGGTTTCCGCAACCGATGATGCGTTGGAACAGTTGCGGGCCGCGGTCGCTGAGCGTGAGTCTCAGCGGGTACGGCTTGAAGAGCTGATTTCTGGACAGGCGTCGGCGACCGATGATGCGTTGGAACAGTTGCGGGCGGCGGTCGCTGAACGCGAGGCCGACCGAGCACGTGTCGATGAGTTGGTTTCTGCACAAGCATCGGCAACCGATGATGCCTTGCAGGAGTTGCAGGCGGCTATTGCCGAGGTCGCTGGTCGCGAGGTAGTTGATACCGATGACTACGCGCTGCTGGTCGCCCTCGCTGAAGAGCTGGAAGTGGCTGTCGGGCAGGCGCATGTGCTCGCCGATGAGGCGCTGTCGCGGTCCGAGGCCATCGAAGCGTCGGTCGCTGAAGTGGCCGATCGTGACGTGGTCGCCCGAGCCGAGTACGAGACCTTGTCTGAGCGAACGAGCGAGCTCGATGGCCGAATCGGCGCCGTAGACGCCGCACTGTGGGATCGAGTCGATGTCGTCGACGAACGACTCGGTGAGATGGAAGACGAAGCTCGCAAAAACGCGAAGGCCGTGTACGCCGAACACGTCGGTAGAACCGAGGCGTTGGATGCTGCGGCTGCTGAGCGTGAGGCTGAGCGGGTGCGGGTTGATGAGTTGATTTCTGGGCGGGTGTCGGCGACCGATGATGCGCTCGCGGAGTTGCGGGCGGCGGTTGCTGAGGTTGCTGGTCGTGATGCGGTCGATCGTGATGACTTTGAGGCGTTGGAGGCGTTGACTGAGGAGTTGGAGCTTTCCGTCGGTCAGGCTCGTGTGTTGGCCGATGAGGCGTTGTCGCGCTCTGAGGTGGTTGAGGGTGACCGGGATGGGTTGCGGTCTGAGCTAGATGAGTTGGTGTCGCGATTGAGCGCGGAGCACGATGAGCGCGTGAAGGCTGCTGATGCCGCCGTTGACGCTGCGGCTGCTGAGCGTGAGGCTGAGCGGGTGCGGGTTGATGAGTTGATTTCTG
>CAYUKM010000104.1:0-2238 GCA_964445255.1 uncultured Acidimicrobiales bacterium | reverse complement strand
CGTGATGACTTTGAGGCGTTGGAGGCGTTGACTGAGGAGTTGGAGCTTTCCGTCGCCGAGGCTCGAGTGTTAGTCGATAAGCAAAGTTCGACCACCGATAAGGCGCTGGACGAGATACGAACCGTCATCGACAAGGACTACCAAGCTCTGAACGACCTCACCGAGGAAGTGGAAGACCGCCTCGGTGCCGTCGACACACGCCTTCTGTCCCTGAGCCAAAAAGCGCAATCGAGTTCTGAGGAGATCAACTCCCTTATCGCCGAACGCTTCGAGTCGCTCGCCAAGGGGCTGACCGAAGACCGTGAAGAGCTAGAGGCGCTTATTGCGCTCCGAGTGGATGCACTCGGGGAAGAACACGGCGCGCTCCGAGCCGAGCTCGATGCTCTGGTTTCTCGACAGGTCGATGGTATGGGCGAGGACATGGCGGTGCTTCACGAACGTCTCGGCGATTCCGAGACCGCTTTGGTCGAACTGCGTGCGGCGATTGACGAGATCTCCGGAAAGTCCGAGGTTGAGGCCGACGACTTCGAAGGTCTGGTGGCCGTCGCTGCCGAACTCGACGCTCGCCTCAACGAAGTGGATGCGGAACTGATGGAGCGTCTCGGTGCTATCGACAAGCGCGTCGGTGCGGTCGATTTTGCGTCTCGGGAGCGTTTCGAGGCTGTCGGTGCGTTGTCCTCCGAACTGGCGCAGAATCGCTCGGAGTTGGAGGACCTGATATCGGGTCGCCTGCAGGCTATGTCGGCAGAGCGCGCACAGGATCGGTCCGAACTAGAGGCGCTCGATGAGCGAATCGATGCATTGACGAGCGATCGTGCCCATATCGAAGGTGTAGTGGCCGAGCAGGTTGCTGCCCTTGTGGCAGAACGAGACCAACTACGCGTCGAACTCGACGAATTGATTCGAGAGCGGGTTGACGCACTGATCGTTGACCGCAACGAGGTCCGACAGGACCTTGAGCGTCTGGTCGCAGAGCAGGCGGGCGAACTCGGAGCCGACGTCACGTCGCTGGGCGACCGTCTTGAAGTCAGCGATGGGGTAATCGCTGAGCTTCGGTCAGCGATTGAAGAAGTGTCGGGCCGCGACGTCGTCGACCGTGCAGAGTACGACAGTGTCACGACGTTGGCTGAGGAGTTGGAGCTCGCAGTTACCGAAGCTCGGTTGCTCGCCGACCGAGCCATTGATCAGCTGAGCGAAGCAACGACTGCATCCGACGCACGCCACAGCGAACTAGTCGAGCAGTTTGAGGCCAACGAGACTTCAGCTTCGGCAAGCCACGATGCATTGGTCGCACGCCTTGAGACAGTCGATTCTCGCCATGACGAGTTGCTTGACCGGATCGAGTACGCCGAAGCGTCACTCAATGAGCAGCACAATGAGGTTGCCGATCACCTTGAGGCGGTCGAATCCGATCTGCGCGAGCAGTCGAAGGCATTGCTGAGCGCCACCGAAGAAACCCTCGAGTTGTCCATCAAGGCCGCTGACAAGGCTGAGTCAGCCGCTGACAATGCCGACGGCATACGGGCTGATCACGAAGATCACATTGCGGCATATCTCGAAGAACACGAAGCCCAAACCGAACGTCTCAACGTGCTCGAAGAACACGACGTGAGCGAGGGGCAGCGCCGCCGCACCGTCGACAAGAAGTTCCGCACAGAGATCGATCAACTTGTCGAACGCCTAAACCATGTCGAACGCAGCGTCGCCGAGCACTCCGATCCGGCCGACATCATCGACCTCCCAGAGCCCGAGGCGCCGGGCAGCTGGCAGTTCGAGCGTCGCGGGCGATGGGGGCACTCTGAAGCTGAACAGTCGTAATGGCGCCTCGTCGAGTGCTTCCACCCCGCTGAGCAGTCCTGACTACGGTCACTAGCGGGTAGCCTGGGAACAGCTTCCTCTTCGGTGAAAGGGCGCCCATGACCAATGCAGATATCGGTGTAGACCTCTCCAAGTACGACCTCGGGTGGTCCGACGCGGAGGACTACATCTACAAGCCCAAAAAGGGCCTGAACACCGACATCATCAACGAGATGTCGTGGATGAAGGGCGAACCCGCCTGGATGCGTGACTTCCGTCTGAAGTCTTACAAGCGATTCGAAAAGCGCCCGATGCCCAAATGGGGCGGCGATATGTCGGAGATCTACTTCGACGACATCTTCTATTACATCAAGCCTACCGAGGGCGTGAAGGACGACTGGGACGACATCCCCGACGCCATCAAGGACACCTACGAAAAGC
>CAYUKM010000103.1:0-10925 GCA_964445255.1 uncultured Acidimicrobiales bacterium | reverse complement strand
GCCACAACAGGGCGAAGCGAGTCCAGAACCCGATGGGTCGGCCAAGGACGGTCAGCGAACGCGACGAGGGCGTCGGCGAGACCGAGGTTTGGGCCGCTAAGGACATGTGACAACGATACGCCCCGTTCCGATAGCCGAAACAGCGGAATGCCATCTACGATGTCCTCTTGTGACGACTCTCGCCTCGGGCTCAACGGCTGCCCGGTCGACCGCTGCGGCTTATGTAGCCCTGACTAAACCGCGCATTATTGTCCAGCTGCTGATCACCACTGTGCCCACGATGATCGTGGCCCAACGGGGTTTGCCGGGCCTGTGGCTCATCGCTGCCACCATGATCGGCGGCGCGTTCGCAGCGGGCGGAGCGAACGCCGTCAACATGTATGTCGATCGAGACATCGACAAGATCATGAACCGCACCAAGGGTCGACCGATCGTCACCGGCGAGATCGCCCCACGTAACGCACTGGTCTTCTCTGTCGGTCTGTTGGCAATTGCTGGCATTTGGCTTGCTGGCTTTGTGAATCCGCTGTCATCGGTTCTCGCATTGACCGCAGCTGGCATCTACATCTTCATCTACACGCTCTGGCTAAAGCGCACTTCGTCACAGAACATCGTCATCGGCGGCGCTGCTGGATGCATGCCGGTGCTCGTTGGCTGGGCTGCCGTCACCAACACGCTGTCGATCGAACCCTTCGTGCTCTTCGCCATCATCTTCTTGTGGACCCCACCGCACTTCTGGGCGCTCGCCGTGAAGTACAAGGACGACTACTCCGCGGCCAACGTGCCGATGATGCCTTCGGTTGCAAGCCTTGAGTCGACGTCTCGCCAGATCGTGGCCTACTCGGTTGCCGTATGGGCCACCGGCGTCGCCTTCGCCCCGATTGCGGACATGGGCTGGATCTACCTCGCCACCGCAATCATTACCGGCGGTATGTTCACACTGTACTCCGTGCAACTGTTGCGAGACCCGAACAACAAGCGGGCAATGAAGGTCTTCACCTTCTCACTGACGTACCTAACGCTGCTCTTCATCGCGATGGCCGTCGACCAGCTAGTCCCGTTCAGCTGAGTTTCCCGGGCGTCGCCCTCTCGCTGTCGCAATCCTCCCTAAGGCGTTGGCTCGCGTCTGTCGATACTTGGTTCATGTCGAATGTGTTCAGCTATGCAAATCGCGCCAATCGGCGCAGCGCTACAGCAAACTCGCGTCAGGCGGCGAATGAAATTGGGGCGGTCAACACCCGATTGCATCGCAATGCGGGTGACATCGAGGAAAGTATCGAACGGCTCTCGCTCATTTGCGAGGCGATGTGGCAACTCATCGCAGAGCGCACCGACCTCGAAATTAGCGACCTCGAGCAGCGGGTTGAGGAACTCGACGCACTAGACGGCTGGCGTGATCGACGTCGTCGTCGTACAGCCTCATCCTGTGAGTGCGGCTCGATGGTGCCTGTGGCTGCTCTTTCTTGCTATTTCTGCGGTGAACCATCGAAGCCGCTGAGTCTGTTCGACACCGTCTGATTTTGGCCCTTGGGGCAGGCTTAAGTCTTGTCGACCGGTGGTACCCGGTTTGACGTTTAGATACTGGGTATGCATACTCGGTATCTATGGGGATTCGAGAGGGACTTCTTGTGCTCTTGGCCAGCGGGGCCAATTACGGTTATCAGCTCAAGCTCGATTTTGAGCAGGCCACCGGTGAAGCCTGGCCGCTGAATATCGGTCAGGTGTACACGACGCTGCAACGACTCGAACGAGATGGCTACGTCGCCGAAACCACCACCGACGAAGAGGGAAGGGTTGCTTACGCCCTCACCGAATCGGGGACTCGGGAGTATCGGGACTGGATGACCACCCCAGAGCAGCGGCCTGTTCCGCAACGCGATGAAGTGGCGATGAAGGTGCTCCTCGCAACAGTGTCCGATGCCGTCGACGCCGTTGAAGTAATCGATGAACAGCGCCGAGCCACCATGGCGAACCTGCAGGAGTACAGCCGCTTGCGAAGTGGCATTGAAGAGAACTCCGCCGATCTCGCGCTCCTACTGCAGCTCGATCGTCTGATTCTCCTGCGTCAAGCCGAACTCCGCTGGCTTGACGACGTTGAAGAACGACTGGCCTCAACAAAGCGCAGGCCGAAACACACGACCCACACCGCAACGACGGGAACCAAGGCGAAGGAGTCGACATGAAACAGCTCATCTCTATCCGAGAAGCGAAGAAGCGTTACCCCAACGGCACCGATGTAATCCACGCGCTCGATGGAGTCGACTTCGACCTCCACGAGGGTGAGTTGGTCGCCATCACCGGACGCTCGGGATCGGGCAAGTCGACCCTGCTCAAGGTCTGTGCTGGCATCGAGGTTGTCGACGGCGGAACGGTGACTGTGGCGGGAACGCAACTCGAGAAGGCGACGCCCGCGACCCTGGCTGCTACACGACGCCACCACATCGGTGTGGTCTTCCAGCAGCTCAACCTGTTGCCTTCGTTGACTGCACTCGAGAATGTCGCTCTACCGCTCGAACTCGACGGGGTCAGCGTGAGCGAGGCCAACGCGCAAGCCCAAATTGCCCTTAACCGAGTCGAGTTGGGCGATCGAGGCGGCCAGTTCCCCGATCAACTCTCCGGTGGTCAACGCCAGCGGATAGCGATCGCCAGAGGCATCGTCGGTACAAGAAAGATTCTTCTGGCCGACGAGCCGACGGGAGCTCTCGACCAACGAAGCGGCGCCCAAATCCTCGGCTTGCTTCGAGCACAGGCCGACGCCGGCGCGGGTGTCGTGATGGTCACCCACGACCGAGCGCTCGCAGGGCTTGCGGATCGTGTCGTTGAACTACGCGACGGTGTCATCAGTTCCGTGGTCAGTCGTCCGGATGTAGAAACCGAACTCTCGGAGCTGTGGGGATGAGCGCGGGGCGCCCACCGATCTTCGGCTCGGCGATACGCCGGTTGGTCTGGCGAGATATCACCCGCAACAAACGACGTACTGCGGGGATCTTCTTGTTGACGTTCGTCCCGTTGCTCTTCGTGTACTTCCTGGCCGTAGTCAGCGTTGCAGACAACACTGCGTTCAATCCATCGGATCAGTCGGAAAGCGACTTCGGTCAGGCCGATGCCTTCTACTTTGGCGAACAGGCGCCGGAATTATTGCGATTGCCCGGCGACCCGACCATCGTCACCTGGAATCGCGTCTGGCATCGGGTCGGAAGCCAGAGTGTGGTGATCTCCGACATCCCGATTAGCGATCCCTTGGTCGAGGGCCATTTTCAGGCCGAACGCACCGGCACGCTCGACGAGGGTGCGTTACCCACCGGCGCCGATGAAGTAGCGGCCTCGCCTCGGGCGCTCGAGCTACTAGGGGACCGCTTAGGGCTCGGCGACCGCTTCAACTTTGGCGATCGATCGTTCGAAGTCGTTGGAGTTCTCGAACCAAATTTCGATGTTGATGAAGAGGCATCGCTGCTCTTTGCGCCAGGCGAACTGGAGGTCGGCAATCGCGAGACCTTGGTGGACTGGGGCGATCGGGGGATTCCTGAGGAACTTGTTCCCGACGAATCTCTCGGGTTTGAGGCGATTGGGGGGTCGGACCTCGCGGGTCTTGAGTTCCGCACGGTCCGCGAACTCGAGATCGAGAAGTATTCCTCCTCCGGAAACCCAGACGCCGTCCTGGGGGCCACCATCTTTATGATCGGCCTCTCGATAGCGACGGGTGCGGTGGCCTTTGTTGCGTGGAGGAGTTCAGCGACGCGGCGTCTGCGCGAAACCGGACTGCTCGCATCGTCGGGGGCCTCCGGTTCGCAACTTGCGGCCCTCCAGGCATCTCAGGGGTTCGTCATTGCCTTTGCCGCAGCGGTCGTCGCAATCGTTCTGGGCGCGGCCGTACTTTTCGTGAGGCCCTTTGGCTGGGATTGGGATGGGGCGTCACGAGGCGTAAGTCTTCTTTTCCCGGTCCTCGGGATCGTGCTCCCAACCGCGATCGGCATCGCGGCAGCCACCATCGCAGCGTGGTGGCCAGCGAGACAGGTCGCTCGCGCTCCCCTCGCCGCTTCGCTCGACGGACGCTTGCCGGAGCCGAACGACCGTGTCGCCAACCCGATCGTTGGTGTGCTCCTCATGGTCATCGGCGTATTCATGTTGAGCGCCTCGCTTTCACCCGTTAGCGACGGCGGCAATCGGCAGCTCCTTCTCGGTGGCGGAGGGCTCATCGCTCTGGCGGTTGGCGCGCTCCCGATCCTGCGAGCGCTATTTCGAGTGGCCGGTCACCGAGTCCTTTTGCCATACGCCCCAGTGACGCTACGGCTCATTCTTCGATCGATGGCGCGTCACGCGGGCCGGTCGGCTGCAGCAGTTCTTGGCATCGGTGCGATCATCGCCGGGGTATGGGCGGGCGCCATCGACACGCAAGAAGAGATAGAGCTTGGGACTCGCAATGGGCCTAGAGGTACTGATCAGGTCCTCAGCAATGAGAACGATTCGGCGATCTTCACCGAGGATGGCTCGTCCTTTCGCATGCAAGGTGTGAGCTTGCAATCCGGTGTATTCGTGAACGTGAACTCGCCCGATGCTGTGAGGCGCGAGGCTGCCATTGCCGATGTGGTCAGTCGAGTGGGCGAGCCGGAGCAGCGAGTCGACTTCGCTGCGTTCAGCTCGCCCGAATTTGGCTATCTCGAGGCTCGCCCGGTTGACGAGTTGGATCGGCGTCTTATAGCGACGATCGACAACACACTCTCAACAGGCGGTGGGGTGCGGCTCGAGCTGTCCTCGTTCGTCGAGGGGGACCGATCGTCGGCGTCATCTCTGCGCGCACCCGCCTTCGACTTCTCGGTACTGATCTATCCGGTCGATCTGCCCCAACCCGAGGTTGACGAGTTGGTGAATGACGAGGGGTTGTTCATTGTGGGGGTTGATAGAGGTCTTGGAATTGAGCGAGACGACTTCGGCGGGCCCAGCGACACCGAGGTGCAAGTGATTCTCTTGGCGATCGGTGTATTGGTTGCGGCGTTCGTGATCGGGATGGTGACGCTGGTGGTTTCTGAGGAGGTGCGGGGCGAGATGGCATTGGTCGCGCTGCTCGGCACTAGTGGAGCGTTCGCCAGGAAGTTCCTGGCCATTCACACGTTCACCATCGCAGCTGTTGGTGTCGGCGCCGGATTGTTCACCGGCACCGGGCTCCGCTTCGTCGTAGACACCGGCTTTTTCCTCCCTGGGTTCGTACTTCTTGCGCTCATCGCCCTTCCCTTTGTGCTAACGGCGATCACCTACATGGCGGTGCGGCCAGCCCGTCTCAGTGACCAACAATCCAGCTTGACCCTCGCCGCCTAGTGCGAGAGCTGCCGCTCCGGCGAACCCGGAAACGGGCCGACTGGAATGGTCCGATCTGGCTCAGAACGACGTGATGTTTAGGAAGCGGAACGACCACTCATAGCGCGTGACCGTTCATAACTGATGTGACAGTCGTCGGGGTCTTGGCTCTCGAGTCCGCTCCGCGCGCCAAATAGTCGGTGATTTAACACCGCATCGGGTCACTTCGCGAATACGATCGAGGGGTCGCTGGATGGAGCGACACTGCCACGACGTTGCCCTAACGGGTTCGCGCCCGTGGCCGCCACAGGTGACGACCGCCCAAGGGTGACAATTAGTAATGACTGCGACTGACACGCAAGACGAAGTTCATGGAGAGATGGACACGCCCGCCGAGGCTGTCCCTGACGCTGCCGCTGCTCTTGCTCTGAACGACCACAAGAACGTTGGACGGATGTGGATCGGAGCATCGCTGCTCTTCCTTGTCCTGATCTCGATCCTTGGAATCGTGACCAACCTCGAGCGCCTTTCGCTCGGGAGCGCCGAAATCTTCGGCACGAACGCCACCTACTTCCAAGGCTGGATTCTCTACCGCACCGGCGCCATCTTCTTGGTGGCATTGCCACTCTTTATCGGCATAGCGACATCGATCGTTCCACTCCAAGTGGGTTCACCCTCCGTCGCCTTCCCTCGACTCGCCGCTGCGTCGTTCTGGACGTGGTTCGTCGGTGCGATCGTGCACATCATCTCGATCTTTGGTGCTGATGGCGGTCTCGGCCCCGCAAACGCCACTCGAACCGAGGGCACGCTGATGACGATCACCTCGCTGGGGTTCATCATCGTTGCGCTGCTCGCAGCGTCGGTGTGCATCGCAACGACGATCATCGCGCTTCGCCCTGCGGGCATGAACCTCCAGCGAGTACCGGTCTTTAGTTGGTCGATGCTCGTCGCCACATCGGTATGGATGCTTTCGCTACCGGTTCTGATCGCCAACCTGATCTTCGCCTACGCCGACCTCCAAGGCCGTGAGCCAATCGCTTTTGGCAACCGTGACGTTCTCTGGACCAACCTCGAATGGGCGTGGGCCCAGCCACAGATCTACGCCTACGCGATCCCGGTGCTCGGTGTCGTGGCCGAGGTCATACCGACCTTGGCGAAGCAACGCCAGCCGGGCCGAGACCTCGTACTTACCTTCATTGGTCTGTTCGGTCTGCTCAGCTTCGGTGCTTGGGCACAGAGCGCACTTTCCCGCGGTGCTGACCCCGTCTTCCAAAATCCAGCCCTGCCCGAGAGCGAACAGGGTCGATTCATCTACGAGGAGCCGCTCTTCGTCCTCTTCGCACTGGCGATCGCCGTCCCGCTCCTTGGTCTGCTCGGTGGCATGGCTGACACCATCCGCCGCGGTAAGGTTCCTAAGCCGAGCGCCGGCCTAGCAGGAGCCATGATCGGCCCCACACTCTTGCTCTTCGCTGTCGTCGCTGGTGAAGTCCGAGCCTTCCCGTTCTTCTGGGAAGCGCTGCACGACGAGAACCACGTCCTTCTGTCCTCATCGACCGCCCAGCTCACCTTGGTCTTCGGTGCCGTGATCACTGCCGGGATTGGGGCCCTCGCCTATTGGGCTCCGAAGCTCTTCGGCGGCTTCACCGCTGACTCGATCGGTATTCTCGGAGCTACGGCTCTGTTCGGAGGAGCCACCCTCGCCGGGCTCGCAGACTTGGTCTCGGCCTTTGCCGGTCAGCCCGATGTCAGCCTTATGGAGCTGAACAACGGCACGATCGAAACAATGAACGTTCTGGCGCTCGTCGGCGTGGCCATGATGGCCGGCGGTGCGTTCGCAATTATTGGACTGGTTCTCCCTGCCGTCGGTAGCTCGGAGCTGCTCCCAGATGATCCTTGGGACGGCCAAACCCTCGAGTGGGCCACCCCATCTCCACCGCCCGTCGGTAACTTCGTCGAGCCCATCGCCAAGGTGCGCTCCGCCGAACCGCTTCTTGATGAACTGGAGGTCCTCTAATGGCGACATCCACCGCCCCGGCGGCCCCACCGGTCGCCGAAGCAGCCCGAAACAAAACGTTGCTAGTCGGCTCGGCGTTCGGCGCCATGGGTTCGATCATGGTCTTCGTTGGGCTCTTCGCCGTCTACATCGCGATTCGCCAGAACAACGAGTTCCTCGTCGAGAATCGACTTGGCGGCGGTTTGTGGTTCCCCGAAGGCGCAGTACAGATTGCCCCCGGCACCATGATGTTGTTCACCACTTGGGGTGGCGGACTCTTCATGGCTTGGGCCGTTCAAGCAATCCGCCACGACGACCGCCGCAACGCCTACGTCGCCATGGGGCTCACCATCTTGATGGGCGCAGCGGTCATCAACCAGATGGTGTTTGCCATCGGCGACTTCGGTCTCCCGATCGACCGCTCAGTTCCAGCGCTCATGCTGTTCGTCATCTACAGCAGCTACATCGTCTACTTGGCTGTCGCCATCATCTTCGTTCTGCTTATGGGCGTTCGCGCTATCGCCGGGCAGTTCAACTCGAAGAACGCCGACGGCATCGAAGCGGCCGCAATCTATTGGTATTCGACAATCATCGTGTATTTGCCCGTGTGGTACTTGATCACGATCACGAAGTGAGGTTGCGATGACTGGATTGATCCCAACCAGCCTCAAGCTCTACCTCGGCATAGCGTTCGCCGCTGCCGGTCTCGCCATATTTGGCGGTTGGACCAGCGGTGGTGGGGTGCTCGGCCCGATCAGTTCCGGCTTCAAGGGTGGCATCGGCGACCACGTGAGCTACTCCGTGCTCGCGGGCGTTGCATTCGTGTCGCTGATCGTGGGCGGCATGCTCACATACTTCCGTGACGTTGACGCCGAAGAGATCGCCAAAGCCCTGGGTGCCGATACGGCTCCGGTCGGTCAACGGCCCGTTGAGGCTTCCGTGTGGCCGATCGTCGCCGGATTCGGGGTCGGCTTTGTGATGGTCGGCATGGCTGTAAGCGCAGCACTCACCGGCATCGGCCTCGTCGTTCTTGCCATCGTCGGGTTCGAGTGGACCATGACCGCATGGGCCGATCGTGCGACCGGTGACCGAGAGACCAACATTGCGTTGCGAGACCAGCTCATGGGCCCCTTCGAAGTTCCGCTTCTCGGGCTGCTGGGCGGTGGCGTCCTGGTCCTTGCTGCCTCCCGCATCTTCCTGCGCTTCCCTGGTACGGGCGCCGTTATTCTTGGTGCGCTTATTTCGATCGCCATCTTGGGAATCGCGATCATCCTGGCCCAGGGGGACAAGCTGCCAAAGCGCCTTGCCCCGACGCTCGCTGGTGTCTTCGCCCTATTCATCCTGATCTTCGGCGCGTGGTCCTTTGCGACCATTTCCCATGAAGAGGAAGGCGAAGAGGGCAGCTCAGAGGTCGAAGAAGCGGCCATTGCTGAGGTGATCGAATGACCGACCAACGCACGCACAACTTGCCGTTCGCCGATGGTTTGCGAAAGGCTTCACAAGCTCGCTTGACTAAGCCTACAACTTCGGAAAGTAAACGCATGCAAAGCACGTCCCCCGCCCGCTGGCTCAAGCGTGGCGCTGGTTTCGCGGCCCTTGCCTTTGTGCTAGCGGCTTGTGCCTCCGACGCTGAGCTCAACACCCGAGCCGATCTTGCCGGTCCAGAAGCGATCCAAATCGAAAACTTCACGACGTGGATCCTGATCGTCACCTACGTCGTGTTCGCGCTGGTGATGCTCGTGTCCTTCGAAGCGTGGCGTCGCTACCGAGTCAAGGGTGACGACTACGAGGACGACGTCTTCCCCGCCCAGGTCGATCACAACACCACAGCCGAGATCCTCTTCAACGGCATCCCGTTCGCCATCTTGGTCGTCGTTGGGTTCTTCACCTTCCTCCTGCACTGGGAGCTGAACGGCGAAAACGACGTCAACCCGATCACCGTCGATGTTGCTGGACAAACGATCGACTGGGAGCCAGAGATCGTCGTAGTTGGCCAGCAATGGTGGTGGGAGTACCAGTACCACTTCGGCGACGTTGAGCTCACCGCCCAGCGCGTTGAGAACTTGCCGGTTGCCGACATCACCACTGCAACCCAAATGGTTATCCCGGTCGGTCAAGAGATCGAACTCGAGGTCACCAGCCGAGATGTCATCCACTCGCATTGGATTCCCGCCCTGAACGGTAAGCGCGATGCCGTGCCTGGCCGCCAGAGTGCGCCGTGGAAGATCCAAGCTGACGAGCCGGGCGTGTTCTTCGGTCAGTGCACCGAGTTCTGCGGTCTGTCGCACTCCCGTATGCGTATGCAGGTGATCGCACTCGAAATGCCTGAGTTCCAGGCGTGGGTCAGTGCACAGATGCAAGGCATCGCACTCGATGCCGAGACGCAGGCCTACGTCGACGAACTTGTCTCCGGAGCAACCCCAGCTCCCGAGAACAGCTCGGAGCGTGCGGTCGCAACATTCCGAGGCAAGTGCGCATCATGTCACCTTCTCGAAGGTGTCGCCGACGACCTTTGGTCGGCGGAACGAGTCGCCGAGCAGCTCGTTTCGGGCGCAGCCCCGAACCTCACCCACTTCGCAAGCCGTACCACCTTCGCTGGCGGCATCGTCAACGTGTACGACCCAGACACCGGCGAATTCAACGAGAACGATCTGCGTGCATGGCTACGCAACCCAGCCGACGTCAAGGCGAACTTCACCGAGCCCGTCTCCGCGGACGACCCTCGGCTGCGAGGCATGCCAAATCTGAACCTGACCACCGAAGAGGTGGACGACCTTGTCGGCCTGTTGCAGGCCGCCGGTGAACGTCCGTCGGACTTCGTAATTCAAGAGACCGGAGTCGAGTAAATGGCAATCATTGAACGACCACTAGCGATCGGCCCTGGCGATGGTGCCGAGACGGTCAAGCGCCCGCTTGGCAGCCTGACCCGACCGCAGCAGACCGGATCGTGGAAGGACTGGCTATCGACGGTCGATCACAAGAAGATCGGCATCATGTACGGCGTCGCCGCGATGTTCTTCTTCGTGATCGGCGGAGCGGAGGCGCTGCTGATTCGTATCCAGCTAGCAACCCCGAACGGCACGCTTCTCAGCCCCGAGGTCTACAACCAGGTTTTCACCATGCACGGCGTCACCATGATCTTCCTGGTGATCGTTCCGTTGGCCGCAGCCTTTGCGAACTACCTACTTCCGCTCCAGATCGGCGCTCGAGATGTGGCCTTCCCCCGCCTGAACGCCCTCAGTTTCTGGATCTTCCTCTTCGGTGGGTTGTTCCTGAACACCTCGTGGCTGCTTGGCGGCGGCGCCGATGGTGGCTGGTTCAACTACGCACCGAACAGCTCAGTCACCTTCTCGCCAACGCATGGCATCGACTTCTACGCACTCGGCCTACAGATCACCGGTATCGCATCGCTCGTGTCGGCGATCAACCTGATCACCACCGTGCTCAACATGCGTCCGAAGGGCATGAGCCTGTTCCGCATGCCGGTCTTCACCTGGATGAACCTCGTGGTGCAGTTCCTGCTGCTCTTTGCTATTCCGGTCATCTCGATCGCACTCTTCCAGCTCACCTTTGACCGCTTGTTCAACGCCAACTTCTTCAACACCGAAGCCGGCGCTGACCCGCTGCTCTGGCAGCACCT
>CAYUKM010000102.1:0-10943 GCA_964445255.1 uncultured Acidimicrobiales bacterium | reverse complement strand
TCGGGGCGTAGACCGCGCGGATGGGATCACGAGGCAAGATCGCACCGAAGTCAGCTGGTAAGGACTCTCCGGCGAGCACCGGGTTGTATGCCGAGAGCGGGTCGACTCGCTCGCCTGCCGCGGTCTGGATGGGGTCTCCGCTCGGCCAGAACGCAAAGCCGCTCAGTGCCAACAGCACCACAGCGAAGACGACGAGTTGCCGTTTCCGGTCGGTCGTGGTCGTCGGTTTCTCCATCACTCAAAACGCTACCGTCAGACGACGATTCATCGAAGCAGAACGGTCTCAATGATGGGTGAGAATTCGCTAAGAGCTGTGACGAGTCACCGATTGGCCTGGGTCTTCGAGAACCGAACTCACCGGTCTCGGGGTCATGAGCAAACACCACATCAGCAGTCGCGACGTATCACCTAGTCAGACACGGAGTTGTTCGCTGTTGAGACCCGACCCCAACATGTTGCAGGTGTGGGGCTATTCGCTGAGTTTGGTGATTTTGCGTCAGGAATTCTGACGTAAAGTCCCAACGGCCGTTCGCTAGCCGATCAGGCTCGGAAGGACTTCGCTGATCGACGCGTTGACGACGGCATCGGCGATGCTGTCGAACGGGGTTGGTTCACCGTTGACGATGACGAGTTTGGCTCCACCTCGCACCGCTCGGGGCACAATACTGGCGATCGGGTTGACGGTCAGGCTCGAACCGATAGCCAACAACAAATCGGCCGCGTCGGCGGCTTGTTGTGCCCGCTGGAGGTCGGCGGCGATCAGGGCCTGACCGAACGAAATCGTGGCCGACTTCATGATGCCGCCGCACTCGGGGCAGTCGGGGTCTTCCTCGCCGGCCCGTACGCGGTCGACCACGGCGTCCATCGTGGTTAGGTAGTCACACGAGAGGCAGCCGGCCTTTCGAGTGGTGCCGTGGATTTCGACGACTAGGTCGGGGTCGATCCCGCTCATCTGATGCAGCTCGTCGACGTTCTGCGTTACCAGTGTGTGCAGCACGCCTCGCTCCTGGAGAGGCAGCAGGGCACGATGACCATCGTTTGGAGCCACGTTGGCCCACAGCTTGCCGTCAGCTCGCAGTTTCCAATTGACCTTGCGCACTTCGGGCTCGTTCACGTAGTTCGAGATGGTCGAGGCCTTCTCCGCCTCAGGGTTCTTGGTCCAGATCCCGTTCGGGCCTCGGAAGTCCGGCAGCCCCGAATCGGTTGAGATTCCAGCGCCTGTCAGCACCGCAATGTTACTGGCGGCAGCGATGAGCTCGCGTCCGGCGTCCATCGCGGCTGCGCCGGGCTCAGCGTTCACGTCGGGCGATCCGTTGCACTTCATCGGGGTCGACGGTCCGGCCTTGGTCGATCAGATCCCGCGCTTCTCGGGCATCGGGCAAACCCTTCACCGCATCGCGCAGCGCCTGAGCTCGCCACTTGGCCAGCCGCAGCCGCTCATTGCGCTCACCGGGCGATCGAAGCGCTGATGCGGCGAGCGACACCGGCGTGAGGGCCGCCTTTCCGAATGCCTTGGCCACATCGACGCGCGACCCGTGACGGACTTGGGTGAGCAGGCGGTTCTTGTGTTGTAGCACCTCGACCAACTCGCTTCCCTGCACGGTTCGATCCGAATGCCGGTGCTCGACGATCGCGTCGGGAACGTGGGCGGTGGTCCAACCCTGGGCTAACCCTCGTAGACCCAGCTCGACGTCTTCGTAATAGAGGAAGTAGTCGGGGTCGAAGCCGCCGACGGTCCGGAAGTAGTCAGCGTGAAATACCGCCGCCGCTCCAGTCCACAACGCGGCAGCCGGGCCGAGCGGCTCTTCGACCCGCTTGGCGAACCCACGGCTGTGCCCCACACCAGCACTATCGATGCGAACACCGGCGTTCTGCACAATGCGCAGCGATGGGCGACCAGCGACCGGCGAGGTGTAGAGCATCCCCGCCGACACCGCCTCACCATCGATGACTCCCTCGCCGCGCTCGACGCCGAGTTCGAGTTGCGCACCAAGCGCCGTGACGGGTACCCGCAGGATGGAACCGTGCGGGCAGTGCCATACCGGCCCGTCTGGCCCTGGGAAACGCTCGGCGCCGTTCACGCCGTGGCATTGCGAAGCCAAGTCCTCGTCCTCGCAGTGAATGTGGGAGATCACCAGTGGGTCGTCGCCTGCGAGGACGTGGCACTCGATGAAGGGACGGTCGAAGAGGATCGTCGGCGATGCCACACCGATCATCTTGTCGGGCTCCAAGGAGCTACCGAGACGTCGGAACGCTTCGGGGCGCACGACCGCGTCCGGGTTGAGCAGAGCCACCACCTCGGGTTCGGGGATCTTCAAGGCGAACTCATCGCCGATCAGGTCGGCGACGCCCTGGTTGTTCGCGGAGAACCCCTCGTTCGTCTCGTTGAGAATGATGTGGACACCAGCGAGGTCTTTGAGCGCATCGAGACTGCCGTCGGTCGAGGCATTATCGACAATCACGACATCGATCTCACCGGGCCATTGCGATACCAGCGCTGAATTAACCGCCCGCTCGAGCAGAGCACCCCCGTTGTAATTGACCAGCACGACCCGCAGTCGGGCGTCAGCGCGAATCACCTACCGAACCGTCGCTTTCCTGCGTCGAAGCCACGTTGCAGCACCTGCTTGGCGCCGCCGTCGTCGAGGTGCAATTTGATGCGATCCCCGACTCGCCCAAGGGGGTTTGAACCGTCGGAGCGTGGACGCTTTCGATCGACCGCCGGCTTCGGGTCCTTCGCCCACTCGACGAGCGGACGGAGGGTGTCCTCCCAACTCAGGCTTGCCACCATGGCCCGCGCCGAGCGACCCATCTCGCCGAGTCGTTGATCGTTGTTGATCAGCGACGCGAGCACGGTGCCGAACGCGTGCTCGGTTCGGTCGGCAGCAACGGCCGCGCCAGCCTCGACCATGGCGGTTCCCATCGGGTCGCCCTCGGTGGTGACCGTGGGCAGTCCAACGATGAGGTGGTCAAGGAGTCGGGTTCGGTGCGAGAGCCGGCTCTCCAGGTGCAACTGATCGGCAATCACACCGATCGTGGCGTCGGCAACCCACGCCAGACGCTCGTGATACTCAACCCATTGATTGACGAAGAAGACGTGGCGCCCGAACAACCGCTTCTGTCGAGCTAGCGCAATCGCTTCGCCACGAATACCCATGGTTTCGATCGACGTGTTCGGGTGCGGCCCCGCCAGAAACACGAGACGAGTGTCCGGGTTCTCCTCCAGAACCGTCGGCATCGAATTGATCACCAACAGCGGGTCGAGCCAGTCGTGCAGACCTCCTGCCCACACCATGACGGGATCGTGGAGACCAATTGCAGAGAACATATTGCGAATCGGTGTTGGCCGAACCGGGTTCGATCGTGGGCCTGGCTGGTGCTCAGCACCGAATGGTGCCGAGGCGATCAACGATTCGAACAGCGGGTGTTCGTCGTGGGTGCGCTCGTTGAGCCGACCCGCCGCGGCGAGCCAGCCGAGCCAGTGGTTGCGTTGCTCGTCGTTGCTACAGAGAAAGAAGTCGCCCCGCTCTGCCTGCTCTCGAAGGGTGACGTTCGCGCCGTCGATCCCGTCGATCCGGCGAATCCGGTCGCCCGCACCTCGGTGTAGCGCCTCGACGTGGAACGGGTCGAACCAGTCGATTGCCAGGGGCATCGAAGACTCAGCTAGGTCGGGGTGACGCAACAGCACACTCCCCTGCACCACCGCAGCGTCGTAGTTGCCGGTGATTGCTTCGGGCCCGAAGACGGATCGACCATCTACCGGGCTAGTTCCGCTGCCAGCCAGCGACGCCAAGGTCACGTCGTGGTCCTCGCTCAGCACCCTCGCAATATTGGCCGCGCGAATTGCAGGCCCGGCCATTCGACGGCCAACGGGTTCGGGAGTCGCAACGAGAATTCGCGCCATCACTGCCAACTTATCCAAACTCTGAAACCTTCACGGATCAGTTGGCCTCCCGTCTAGACAATCGCACTTGACTTTATTTTCGTAATTCAATATGTTGAAAATATATTCAGCACTTCCCCGAGCATCTCACGAGCACTCCGCTCATTCACTAGGAAGTTGTTATGTATCCCAGCGCCCCCGATCTCGTCGGCCTTGAGGCGGTAAACATTCTCCCGTGGCAAGACCCCGCCATGGACGACACTGGGTTCGATGCCAGAAGCGAATACGCCGAAACGTTCTGGCTCCCCATCCTCGGACCCTCCACCCTGCTCCTGCTTCGCAATATCGCCATGCGATTCGAAGCCGAACCCGATGGGCTTATTCTCAATATCACCGCTACCGCCGACGCTCTGGGCATCGGCTCGCGTCAAGGCCGCAACAGCGCCTTTCACCGGTCGATCAACCGGATCGTCACCTTCGGAATGGCTCGCACCGTGGACGACACCACGATCGCCGTCCGACGACTGCTGCCGCCGCTACACAGCGGCCAGATCCGCCGCCTCACGGCGAGCCGTCGACGCAAGCACGACCGGTTCGTTAACGAACGAACCCAGCCCACCGAGGAAGACCTGATCCGATCGACCAAGGTCGCCGGCACACTGCTTCGCCTCGGCGACAGCCCGGACCTCGTCGAGCAACAACTCGTCGCCTGGGGCGTGCAACGACAGCTCGCGAAGACCGCCGTCGACCACGCCTGGGCCAACAAGGCCCGAGAGGACATGGCTGCGAGCACCATGTCCTCTGCGTGAGGTCAGAAGAACTGCTCAAACGCGTCAGCGGCGTTCACGGACATACCCTCTCACACCCTCCTAAGGGCAGCTATGAGAGATCTGCACCACAACCGTGGTCAATTTTTTCAATAGCCCCTGGCCGGCTGCTACTCCGAGTCTTGGTCCGCCTGGGTATCGGTAGCGTCGAAGTCTGCGACCCACACCTTGTGGCACGTTTGAGCATTGGCGCCCACAGGCGGCCCGATCACGAATAGTTGGCCGTCGTGAACGAAAACGGCCAGCAGGAACGAAACCGGCAGCCGGCCGAGGTTGGTGGCCGTTCCGGAGCCATCGACGTTCCAGAGGTCGACACGGTCCCCACTAAAGTCGCCGACCGGGACGAGCACTCCCTCGCTATGCGCGAACAGGCCTCGGGGAGACTCATCGGACCCCACGAGTTCTGGGCGCTCTAGCGGCCGCCACGTTTCAGCATCGACTGAGAGCCATACTCGCACCTCTCTCGTCAGGTTGGAGAGGTCCTCTTCGGGAATTACCTCGTCTGGCGCAAAGCCGTCGTCGACACCCGTAGCGACCGAGAAGCCCGGTCCACGGCCGACGTCAAAGAGTATGGCGGTGCTGCCACCGACGACCTCCTCAGCAGGCACCTGTCGAATCACACCATTTTCAAATATTGCCGTCCGCCCACCCGGATCCTCGGACACCACGCTCCACTCGGCGCCGTCTGTCGTCCGCAGTGTGCGCCAAAGCGCCTCGAAGTCTGGCGGTGAGATTAGGTCGGCTTCCACTACGTTCAGGAGCACTTCGTCGCCCGCGGAATCCACCGAATCCACGGTCGTTGGGGCGTCATCGCTGGACGGAATCTCTAGCTCTTCCCAAGTTTCCCCATCTATCGTTCGATAGGCGATCGGAGCCGCCATCTCCATGTAGTCCTCGCTGTCTTGGCGAAAGAATCTCGAGTGGCCGAAAGCCCACACGGCGCCGTCGTCGGTGGTTAACACATGCTCTAACGAGGTCCTATCGAAGACCGGCTCGGCGGGGTCCAGTAGAGGTCCGAGACCGAGATCCACTGCCACCCAGTCGACTCCGTCCTCCGACCGCCAAATCCCTGGTCGCGCTACGGCGACACTGCGAAAGCTCTCCACATCTGCGGTTCGCACGACCTCCCCCACCGCCCAGATCACGCCATCGGCGCTGACGACGTCGAAGAATTGGACGGTGTCGTCACCAATGGCTTCGGGAGGGGCGCTGTTGATGTCAACCCAGCGGGCCGTCGTCAGGGCGCTGCGAATCTCGGGAAAGTCGGTGGACTCGACAGTGGGATCGAGCACGGAACCAGCGGGATCGCTCGCTATGGGCTCGGAGTCTTGACGTAGGGCGAGTAGGGCTATGCCACCCAGAAGCACCACGATCACCGCAGCCGAGAGTACCCACGGCAGCGACGACCTACCGCCAGACTTGGTGTCCACGTCCGCCCATTACTTGGAGAAGTTGCGGGCAACCGCCACCAGGGTGCGGACGCCGAAGCCGGTGCCGCCCTTGCGGGTCTCGACGTTGGGCTTGTCGGTGAACGCTGGGCCGGCGATGTCGAGGTGAACCCATGGGATGTCTTCGGCTACGAACTCCTTGAGTAGGAGCCCTGCAGTAATCGCGCCGCCGTATGGGCCGCCGATGTTCTTCATGTCGGCGATCGGCGAATCGATCATCTTGCGATAGTCGTCGGGCAGCGGAAGTCGCCACAGTCGCTCGCCAGCAGCCTCTGACCCGTCGATCACCGCACGGGCGAAGTCATCGTCGTTGCTCATCAACCCGGCGATGTCGGGGCCGAGCGCGACCATGGCGGAGCCGGTCAGCGTGGCCAGGTCGATGATCGCGTCGGGCTTCGCCTCCGAAGCCAGGCTCAGCGCGTCAGCAAGGATCAGGCGCCCCTCGGCGTCGGTGTTGAGCACCTCGATTGTCTTGCCGTTTCGAATTTTCAACACGTCGCCAGGACGGGTGGCATCGCCGCCCAACATGTTGTCGGTCATCGGCAGATACGCACGCACACGAGCCTTCACACCCGCAGCCTTCAACGCAGACATCGCGCCGATCACCGCGGCGGCACCGCCCATGTCGCCCTTCATCGTCATCATGCCCTTGCCGGTCTTGATCGACAGGCCACCGGCATCGAAGGTGATGCCCTTACCAACGAACGCGATAGTTCCGGTGGGCTTCGGCGGTGAATAGGTGAGCTCTACGAAGCGTGGATGATTTGTCGACCCGCGGTTCACGCCGAGCAAGCCGCCGAGCTTCGCCTTCTTGATCGCGGCGAGGTCCATGACCTTGCACTGCAGTCCAGCGGTCTTGGCCATCTTCTGCACCCGCTTGGCCATCTCCGGTGGGGTCAACGTTCCGCCCGGTTCGTTGACCAGGTCGCGAGCGAAGGCCTGGCCAGCAGCGATCGCGGAGCCGACCTCCAGCCCCTTCTTCACCGCAGCCGAGGTAGTACCGGCAACCGTCACCTTTGTGAGGTCGTTGCGAGCAGCCTTGCCCTTGTACTTCTCAAAGTCGTAATTGCCGAGTTGCAGTCCCTCAGCGAGAGCCTCGGCAAATGCGCCTTGATCGATGCCGTCGATCGCGGCCACTGCATCAGCCAGAAGCGTCGTGGCTGCAGTCTTGTGGCGGCGAGCGGCCCGGGAGAAGCTCGCGCCCGCCCGACGAAGCGCGGCAGCGTCGAAGTCTTCGGACTTTCCGAGCCCAACGACGGCCCGAATTCCCTTGTCGGTATCGACGATCATCGTCTTGCCGAGACCGGCATCAAACCCACGCGAATCGAGCAGGTCACTAGGCAACGTGTCGGGGCGATCGAGATCGGAAAACACGCCTACGCCAACGAGTTTTGCGGCGGCAGGAGCGGAACGGGCGGTGGTGATCGTGAGAGCCATGGCTCAACGCTAGTCCCGCGACTGCGCCCATGTGGCGAGGACTCAACCCAACACTCCTCACGTCGTCACTCGTGACCGCCTAGTTTGTGCTTGCGATGGCGCCCACAACTGACTGGAACCCAATTCTGCGCGCAGAATTCGAGCAACCCTACTGGGGTGAGCTCCAGTCCTTTGTCGCCGCGGAGCGCGCTAAGCACACGGTGTACCCGCCCCACGAGGAGGTGTTCCGGGCCCTACACCTCACCCCGTACGGGGACACTCGGGTGATGATCTTGGGTCAGGACCCCTACCACGGTCCTGGCCAAGCCAACGGCCTCGCCTTCTCGGTCGCCGATGGGATCGACATCCCACCCAGCCTGCGCAACATCCACAAGGAACTTGAATCCGACCTGGGACTCGCGCCGCCCGGACACGGCAACCTCGAGGCTTGGGCCCGATCCGGAGTGCTCTTGCTCAATGCCACCCTCACGGTGCGGGCACGGACGGCGGCCTCGCATCAAAAGCGCGGCTGGGAGACCTTCACCGATCGGGTCATCGAGGCAGTAAACGCAAAGCCCAAACGGGTGGTGTTCATCTTGTGGGGCGCCTCGGCTCGCAAGAAGAAGGCGCTCATCGACCAGAATGTGCACGTGGTGATCGAAAGCCCTCACCCTTCTCCCCTGTCGGCACATCGGGGATTCTTCGGCTCGGCTCCCTTCTCCCAAGCCAACGCCGCCCTCACCGACGCTGGTCTCGACCCCGTGGATTGGTCGCTATGACTCTCGCCAGCTCCAGAATCTCGACGTTTCGAGCCCCCCGGGCGAGGAACTCGGTTAGAGAACGGCGTGGAGCGAAATAATGGGTGCCGGACATAGTCACGGTCACGATCACGGCCTTCCTGGTGGCGGTTGGGAGTTCTGGCTCCGTTCGCCGCGCCTGCGGGGTGTGCTTGCGATCCTGGTTGTCTCGTTCATCGTCGCGGTCGTCGGGCTCATCGTCTTATGGCCGACCGGCGAGGGCCGGGTAGCTGCGATTGCATCCGCCGATGAGATCGGCCTCGCCACCGACCGGGTCCGCGCCGACGTCGTCTCCTCAACGACCCAAACCTGTTCGTTTGCAACTCCCGAGCGTCCAATCGAGTGTCGGCTACTCGACCTCAACATCCTCGAAGGCCCCGACGCTGGGTCGACGATTGCCCTTCCGGAGATCAACCTGCAGATCGAGCGTGGCCTCCCTGAATTCGAGCCTGGCGACACGATCATCCTCGGCTTCGCGGAACCGACCGACACGTACTTCTACGAGGACGTCGAGCGTTCCGGCAGCTTGATCGTCTTGACGATCATCTTCGTGGTCGCGGTGATCGCGTTCGCACGTCTGCGCGGGGCGCTCGCGCTGCTCGCCATGGCAACCACGGTCGTCGTCCTGGTCGGGTTCGTGGCTCCGAGCGTGCTGGACGGGAACGACCCGATCGCCGTCGCGGTCGTAGCCGCTATCGTCATTGCCTTTGTGAGCCTGTTCTTGTCCCACGGCTTCACTCCGACAACAGCCGTCGCCCTCGCCGGAACGATCTGTGCGCTGGGACTCACGCTTGTCCTCTCGTGGATCTTCTTCGGTTTGAGCCGGTTCACCGGGTTCGCCGACTCCGAAGCCCTCCTACTCCCCGTCCTCAGCCAAGACCTCCGAGTGAGCTCGCTGCTCCTCGGCGGCGCGGTGATTGGCGCCCTAGGTGCTCTCGATGATGTCACCGTCACTCAAGTCGCCACTGTCGCCGAGCTCCGTCACCGAAACCCGGCCATGGCCGCCAGCGAACTCATCGCCTCGGGTATCCGGGTTGGCCGCGACCACATTGCAGCCACGGTCAACACCCTGTTGCTCGCATACGCCGGAGCGAGCCTTCCCGTGTTGCTGTTGTTCGCAGCATCCGACCAATCCCTCGGCATCGTCGCCAATTCGGAAGTGATCGCCGTCGAGATCGTCCGCACACTGTGCGGGTCGATCGGCTTGATCGCCGCCGTACCGCTTACGACGGGTCTGGCGGCAGCGGTGCTACCTCCGACCGAATCGCCTGAGGCTGAGGGGCTGGATCAAGGTCCGAATTGGGATGACTTCGCTCCGGAGGATCCGCACTAGCCGAGCGTGCCTTAGCGGCTCGAAGTTCCGAGCGCACCACGAAGCCAAGCGCTACCCAAATCCAAGCGAAGCCGATAAGACGACCAGCGGGCACGTCCTCACCGAAGATCTGCCATCCGACCAAGAACTGCAGCGTGGGGTTGATGTATTGCAACAGCCCGACGGTGGTGAGCGGAACTTGGCGTGCGGCCGAGGCAAACAACAACAACGGCACGATGGTGATTAGCCCGGTCGTCACGATGAGCACCATGGTCAGAAGCTCCCCGTCGCCGGTGACCTCGACCCCGGTTCCCGCTCGCCACAACACGATGCCGACCACGATCGGCGCGACCAACATCGTCTCGAACGTTAGACCGTTCACCGCCTCCCACGGGCCAACCTTGCGAGCCCACCCATAGGCGGCAAATGTTCCACCGAGGGCTAGCGCTACCCAGGGAATCGACCCGAGCACCGCGAGGGTCCACACCAGTCCGATCGTGCCGAGCCCGAGGGCGATCTTCTGGTCGGTCGTCGGCCGTTCCCCGAGCAGCACCACGCCTAGGGCAACGGAGAACAATGGCATCAGGAAGTAGCCAAGGGCGGCCTCGACCGCTTGGCCATTTGCGATGGCCCAAAGGAACACGGCCCAGTTCGTCGCAATCATGAGCGCGGAGAAGACGCCGTACCCAATGTGGCGCGACGTCACCCCGGAGACGGGAGCTATGCGGTTCAGCGCCGCCCACAACAACAAGAAGAACGCGCCAAAACCGACGCGGAATCCGAGCTGGTCGAGTGGCGCTACCGACCCGAGCTCTCGCCAGAAAAGAGCCGACAACCCCCACCACATATATGCGATGACGACCATGACGATGGCGCGACGCGAATTGTTCACTGCGTGGACTCTCCGAGCGTGAATGGTCGACATTCCCGGTCTCCCCAACGCTTACACAGTTCGCTCACAGGACCCAGCGTGTCACGAAACAGATCGTATTCAGCATCGAAACAGTGGTACTCGCCGCCAGGATCTCGTTGGTCGATGCGCCGCGTGCCCTGATCGACGGCCGCGCACTCCGCCCAGGCTTCGGTTCCGAGGCCACCCTTGCGTGCTTCTTCTCGGGGTTCCCAGAGGGCGAAGTCGAGCAGGTGCCCGATCTCGTGATCGATCAGCTCCTCGAGCCGGTCTTCGTTCCACGGACGAAAGTCGAGCGTGATGACACCGTCGGGCGGATTATTCGTGACGAAGGCGCCGACGTTGGGCCG
>CAYUKM010000101.1:0-10979 GCA_964445255.1 uncultured Acidimicrobiales bacterium | reverse complement strand
ACACCAAGATGACCGTTGAGCTCATCGCACCTATCGCTATGGACGAGGGTCTTCGCTTCGCTATCCGTGAGGGTGGCCGCACCGTCGGCGCTGGCGCCGTAACGAAGATCACGAAGTAGATCACATGGCTGTTGCATCTCAGAAGATTCGAATCCGCCTGAAGGCGTACGATCACACCCAAATCGATCAAGCAACCAAGCAGATCGTTGAAACGGTGCGTCGCACCCAGGCCGACGTTCGAGGACCGATCCCGCTGCCTACCGAGAAGCATCGCTACACGGTGGTCCGGGGTCCATTCAAGGACAAGGATTCACGCGAACACTTCGAGATGCGCATTCACAAGCGTCTCCTCGACATCGTTGAACCGTCGCCGAAGACGGTTGATTCGCTCCAGCGTCTCGACCTCGCGGCCGGTGTGGATATCGAGATCAAGATCCAATAGGGGCTAACGCTCTACAGATCAATGAGCGAGCCCGGGGCCTAGGCCCGGGCTCGTATCGTTTTCGTACACCCAGCAGGTCGACTTACAGGGGGAATCGAAGTTGGGCGAACACGAAGGCGCCCTCGCCGAGACCTTCGTCGAATCGTTCTGAGCTGTGGGTACCTCAACGATGGTTGGCTCATTCGACGCAGCGGTGTCACGAACGAAACCTGCGTGATCGTCTAGCGGTTATTCGTCCTCGACGCCGTCGAGTTCCTCATCGCTCGACATCTCGGCGGGATCACTATCGTCGTGTAGCGGGTCGTCGGTTCCTTCGAATTCGCGGACAGGAAGCGTCGTCTTGACGACGTTTGGTTGTGGTTCGCTCTGCGTTGGACCAAGGCGAGTCAACGGTCCGTCGATGATCGCGTGTCGTTCACCAGAAGCCGAGATCAGACCCTGGGCGGTTGCCGCTGCTGGGAGGGCCAGTAGGGCTCCGACCGGGCCGAGCACAGCGGCACCAGCCAGTACAGACCCGAAGGAGACCGCGGGATGAATCTTGAGAGTCCGAGAGTCGACTCGTGGCGCCAGCAGGTAGTTCTCGATCTGCTGGTAGCCGAGCATAAATAGAAGTGCCCACAGCGCCTTCGGTGGCGACTCAAGAAGCGTCAAGATCACCGGAAGCGAACCGGCAATGTAGACACCGACGACCGGCACGAACTGGCTGACGATCCCGACCCATACGGCGAGCGCCAGCGGGAACGGCACACCGATGATCGAGAACGCAATCCACGTCACCAGGGCCGAGATCGAGGCGAGCACGGTGCGGCTGAGGATGTAGCCGCCCGTCTTTTGGATCGCGAGATCCCAGATTCCGAGCACGCCACGCTGGCGATCTGGGTGCAACCGTGAGCAGATCGTGCGCCGCAGACGAGGTCCGTCGGCGGTGAGATAGAAGGTGAAGAGCGCGATAGTGAAGAGGTCGAAGATCAAGCCGACAACGGAGGCACCGATGCCGACGGCGTTGTCTGCGAACCCGGTCAGCTGTTGCCCCAGACCGTCATCGCTGAGGAACTGGTCTCGCGCTTGGGTGAGTTCGATGCTGTCGTCGATGTTTTCTTGCAACCAGACTTCGATGTCATCGATTAGTTCGGGGGCATCGGCTACAAAACTGCGCATTTGTTCGGTAAGTGCTGAGCCTACAACGAAGCTGAGAACGGCGACCGCGACTATGACGACCGCGAACATGACAAGCGTGCCCAGGCCACGCCGCATCCCTTTGCGCTCGAGCCAGTTCACGGCTGGTTCTAGAGCGAATGAGAAGAACAGCGAGATCAGCACGGTGACGAGAAACCCTGAAAGGCTCTCAAACAGGCGTTGCAGTACCCAGATGGCGATCAAACCGAGCCAGAAGAGTCCGATCGCTCGTGGAACCCAGCGGGGCATCGGTTGTGCTTCGGTCTCCGCAGTTGGTGTGGTTTCTGCTTCGGTTGCCATCGTGACCGATAGTAGTCACCAGGGTCGCTCCGGAGCGGGAGTTTGTGCCAACGACTCGCCGCGTTATCCCAGGTTTGCCGAGAGCTTGAGCGCATCAACAAGTCCGTCGGATTCAACATCGGGCACCAGGTAGGTGGCCGCGTTCTTGACGGCGTCCTCGGCATTGCCCATGGCCACGGGGAAGCCGACAGCTTCAATGGCGGGCAGGTCGTTCAGGCCATCACCGACCATCATGACCTGATCGATCGACAGCCCCAGTGAGTCAGAAATCTGAGCGATACCCGTTGCCTTCGTGATACCCGGAGGGGTGATCGAGACGAACGCGATCCCAGGCATGATCGGCGATGTTGCGGACGTAGCCTCGAGGCCGAGGGGTTGGGCGAAGGCTGTGACGTCAGAGATGTGGGCGATATCGACGACGAATTGCGCTCGGACGATGCGATCGTGGTCGTTGCGAAAGTCCGAAAAGTCGCCCACAACGAACGGTACTCCCATGAGGTCTGCGTGGTCTACCGATGGTGTGGCAGTGCTTTCCACCGAGTAGGCGGTGGGGGCGTATAGCTCAAGAATCCAGGCGCGTTCGTTGGCATAGTCGACGAGGGCATCCAGGGAAGCGGACTCGAGCGAGTCTCCCCGTGCCTCGCCCGTTTGGGCGTGAACCACAGCGCCGCCCGCATGAAAGACATGCCAGCCGTTCGGGTCGAGGCGTTGGGCCATATCCCACGAGGCCCCGAAAGCCCCGCGTGCGGTGGTCAGCGCCAGATGTTGACCCCTGCTGCGAGCTTCATCGACAGCTTTCCAGACCGCTTCGGTGACCTCGCCACTCGTCCCAACAAGGGTGCCGTCTACATCGATACAAACCAGAGGAATCACACCGCTCAGGCTACGGCAGAACCGGTAACAAATTACGAGAATTGGGGCGTTCGAACCCTCAGAATTCGCACGATGTAGGCCGATATAGGAACTAAGACTTTAAGAGGTTCTTTGTTTTCGACGGGACCTAACAGGAGAGTCGCGACGAATGGTGATATCTGTCAAAAACCGGAGGCTGCGCAGCGATGGCTGACACGCTTCCGGACCTTGACGCCCCTGTTTCCTTCGTCGTCGATGATGGTGAGGCCGTTGGACCGATGCCCATGGCAGCAATCATCGCCAGCATGCGCGTTGACGATCGTGACGCCCACAGCTTGGTTTGGTGGGATGGAGCTTCGCAGTGGCAGCGCTTTGATGCCCACGATGAACTGGTCGCTTTGCTCGCTGAAACCGACTCCGTCACGTCGCCGAAGACCGAGATCGTTGAGCCAAGTCTTTCGTCGTCGTACGCCCCAGCGGCCACGCCGCCTTCGCTGACTGGATTGTTCAGCGCCACCGCCCGTCAAGAGAACGGACTGAAGGGTACAGAATCGGCTCCTACCGGCAACGCCGTCGAGGCGATCGTGTCGGCCCGTTCGCTCCTCGCCACCGCAGAGTCGCGGGAGAAAGCTATCACCGAGGCACGGCACAAGACCTTGGCTGCTGCGCTCTCTGGTCCAGCTGCGCTGGCCGAACCTACCGATAGCGCAACCGCCGGTGTTGTGGTCCCCGAAACCAAAGGCCCAATTGTTGAGGACCCCGTTAAGGGGATTCCCAACCTCGCGGAGCCACAGCCTGAAGAGGTTCAAGAATCCGACGAGCCTGAACGTTCGAAACACGAAGAGCACTTCGAGGCGTTGGTCAAGAAGTCCGAAGAGCATCAGCGGCGCCTCGAATGGGCCACCCAGGTAGACGAGATTCTCCTCAGCGGCTGCATCGCGGCAATCACCGAGCGCGGGTTTGTGGCCATGGACCTCTCGTCTCGTGAAACCGAACATCAGGTGCTCTTCGAGTCTGCGAATGACAGCCGTTTCGTCATGGTCGAGATCATTCCGCTCGACCAAGTGAACGCGGCTGGTGATGCGATCGGCCGACATCTCGAGATCAAGATGTCTTGGGGTCAAGATGTGACTGACGTCGATGCGGCGTTCGCCGTGGTTCGTTCACTCGTCTCAGACGACGTCACTAAGCCGGGCAAAGTACGCGCAGAGATCGATACTGCGACTTCCCGAGTGTTCACCACGGTCGACCTCATCTGGGCCGCTGGCGATTTCGTCTCCGATGACTACGACGTAGATTCCGACGCCATCGATGATGCGGTGGCTGCAGCGCTGCACATCTTGGAGCGCCGGTGGTACAAGCTCTTTATTCGGCGTCGCTAGCCAACAGGTCGGTAATCCCTCGCGCGGGAACCGGTTCCGAAAACAAGTAGCCCTGCGCCCAATCTGCGCCGAGATGACGCAGCCCCTTGAGCTGTGCCTCGGTCTCTACGCCTTCAACAATGGTCTCTAGGCCCAACGCTTGGGCCATCGCTATCGCTGCTGCAAGTACGGGCGCGCCGCTCCCATCAGCCGCGAGACCGTGGAGGAAGGCCCGATCGATCTTGACGATCTGAATCGGTAGCTGTTGGACATAGGCGAGCGAGGAGTACCCGGTGCCAAAGTCGTCGATCGCGACCTGTATCCCCGCATTGCGGAACTCGAACAGCTGGCCGATCGCCGGCTTTTGGGCGAGAACCGATTCGGTCAACTCGATAACGAGGTGACGAGGATCGAGGTCTGCCTCCGCTAGAGCTCCTTCGACGACGGGAATGATGTCGGGTCGCCCGATCTCGGTTGCCGGCAGGTTTATCGCAGCGGTGAATTCCTGATTGACAGCAACGAAAGCCTTTGCTTCCTTGATGGCGGTCTGCAACATCCACGTACTGAGTTCCGAGGTGAGCCCCGCTCGCTCGGCCGTTCGCAAGAACTCGTCCGGACTGATAATCCCGCTGTCGGGATGTTGCCAACGAACGAGCGCTTCAGCTCCAGCGATCTCTCCGGTGGCGACCGAAACCTTCGGCTGCCAGAACACGATGAACTGGCCTTCGGCGAGTGCGTTGCGGAGTTCAACTTCGCGACTCAGTCGTTCGCTTGCGCCGGTGTCGAGCACGCGGTCGTGCTCAGCGGTCGAGCCGCGGCCACTCTGCTTCGCTCGTACTACCGCGGCGTGGCCTTCATCGATGAGCTCAAGGGGATCGGTATGTGCATGCCCGAGCGTGATACCTACCGACACGGTCGTGGTGAGGCTAGTGCCATCGATCTCGATCGGCTCAGCGATTTCACGACGGATCCGTTCTGCCACGAGACGCGCATCTGCACAGGACTCGATCCGGTTGAGCACCACGATGAACTCGTCGCCGCCGAAGCGGACGACGGTATCGCTGTTCATGAGATGATTCTTGATCCTGCCAGCGGTCATTGCGATCACCGCGTCGCCTGCGCGGTGGCCGAGCGAGTCGTTGATCAACGTCAGGTCATCGATATCGACGAACAACAAGCCAACGCCCGGTCCGTCGTCGTCGACCGCGGCCAAGGCTCGCCGCAGTATCTCCTCCAGCCCATCTCGGTTTTCCAGCCCGGTGAGTGCGTCGTACCGGATCCGGTCGAGGAGTGCTTGGCGGGCACCATCACGTCGAATGAGAAGTCCAGCGAGCTCAGCGACGAGTTCGAAGACATCGTTCTCAGCTTCTGTGAGGAGGCGCGGGTCAGACAGATAGGTGACCACCACACCGGCGATGCGTTGATCGTTGCCACGGAGAGGAATCGCGTTGGCAGCGGCCAATCCACTGTCGACCATGTAGCGCCGGTATTCGCGGTAGAGGCTGCTCTCGGCGACGTCTACGAGCGTCAGGGGAGTCTGGCGCGAAATTGCGGCCGCCCATGACCCGAACCAGGTCCGTCGCTTGGCTGCCTGCATCAATCCCGACAGGCGTCCGGGGAGCGACGACACCTGTACCTGGATCGCGTCTTCGTCGATGGTGACGAAGGCGCTCCGAGATCCTTCCAGACGATCGTCGAGGGCCGCGAGGAGGTCACTGAAGATCATGTCGGTGCGCCGATTGTCGGCGATGTCGGTGGAAACCCGAGCACGAAAGCGGAGGAGCCATTCGGCGTGATCTGGCTCTGGCTCGGGAACCAGATTGACGACTTCGCCACTCATAGTTCCATCATCGGTCATCAATCGGGTCAAGGTAAGGACGCTGGTCGGAACCCGACCCCCTAGCTGCTACCGTTTTGTCGTCGCCCGGGTAGCTCAGTTGGTAGAGCAACTCATTCGTAATGAGTAGGTCAGCAGTTCGATTCTGCTCTCGGGCTCAAGACCTGATCCAGGGTGTGAGTAGTGCTCTGGCGCCTATTCGATATGCGCAGCAATTGCATCGAGGATCCTCATAACTGATCCATCCTCGAATTTACGAGGAAGGAAACCTTCGGTGAATCGCTCCGCTCGAAGAATCGTCGTTATCAGCTTGCACAGGGTCACCAAGTCGTGGTTTTGAAAGTTATGCGTCGGGTCCTTTAGAGCGCTGACGCCAAGCTCCCACGCCTTCCAGTCAAACACCACCACTACAGGCATTGAGCCTGACAACGAACTTGGCGGCTTCGCCGATACTTTCGCCGGAGCAGGCATGGACACAATGGCAAGACCGTTCGTAAGTGGTAGCGATGCACCTCGGCGTTAGCGGCCCGAATTCCCACAGCAAATAACTTTGAGCACAGCGCTCGTTGAGCTACCGCTAGATCAGGGGCTCTACGCGAGTTCGCACAGCGCCGAGAGCTTAGGAGGCTTGGCGTTGGTCGTAGGACTCGTCGAACCACCCGGTATCAACTGTTGCGTCGCTCGGGGTCGGCGCCGTTGGTGGTGTCGATGGCGTCGCGGGAGTTGCTGACCCAGGTACTGGGGGAGGAGTCGCAGCGGTTTGGGTACTGGCGGCAGGAGTCGCCGTGGTTGTTGGCGCAGGCGCAGGCTGACCGGTGACACTCGAAAGTGCATGCTCGAGATGAGCGATGCGGACGTTTGCTTTCTCCAACTCGGAGCGCAGAAGCACGACGTGTTGCTGGGTGTGCTCGATCCCCTGATTGGATGCACTGAGGGCATCAGCGAGCTGCGTCTCAACCCCGGTGTGGCGGCGCTGCAGCTGCGTGAGCTGCGAGATTGTCTGTAGTGCTTCGACCAGTTTGGTTTCGAGCTGCTCAAGTCGCTCAGCCGAAGCGAAGGACTCGTGGGCTTCGAGAGCCTCGCTCTGGGACTTCTCGACGTCTGCCAGGCGAGTCTCCTGCGTGTTCAGCTCGCCTTGGACGGTCTGTACAACCTGGGCCTGGAGGACCCGAAGGCTCTCGGCAAGCGCTTGTGCTTCCTGTGCCGAATTTGCGATCTCGTTGACCCGATCTTCGTTCGCTATCGGAGCGGCCGCAAGGGTCGGAGCGGTGTCGTTGCTGGTGTCCAAGTCGTCGATGCGCTCGCTGAGATTGCTCATCTCGTCGCGCAGAGAATCGCTCTCGGTCTGAAGTGCGTCGCTCAGCTCGCTTGTCTTGGATTCCACTTCGGCGATACGGGAATGTGTTGCCTCAAGCTGCGCGGTATCGGCGACGGGTTGCACGGTGGGTCCGTCGTTCTCGAGTTGGTCGAGTCGATTTTCTAGTTGATCGAGTGCCTCGACTTGTGATTCCACCAGCTGAGCTGTCTCTTGGCCGGCGCTTTCGGTGAGATCGATGCGCTGGCCCATGACGTCGGCGGTGTGAGCGAGAGAACTGAGGCGGTCAGCGTTATTTCGAGCGAGCGTCGCAACATCATCAACGGTCTTGGAAGTCTCGACCTGCTGCTGATCGGTTTGTGACGCGTCCAGTCGCGAGTGGATTTCGGCGATCTCTTGGCTATTGGTCTCGATTTGGGTGGTGTGGGTCTCGAGGGTGTTGCCTAGGGTTTCGAGGGTTTCGGTGTGCGTTTCGAATTGTGTGACGGTCGCCTTTTCAAATGACTGGAGGCTGGCGATGTCTTGGTATTGGAGGCCGAGTTCTTCCTCGTGCTTGGCGAGGCGCTCAGAGTGCTGTTGGGTCTGAGCCTCTACGCCCTGGATCTGCTCGCCATGTTGGACGAGGCGGTCCGCATGAGCCTCAACTCGACCTTGGAGTTCCACGAGGGGAGCGGTCGCTGCTTCTTGCAGGTCCGCGAGGCGTTGTTGCAAGTTGATGTCGGACTCTCCGGAACGCCTCTCGATATCTGCGACGGTGGTCTCCAACGCCGATAGCGATGCCCGAGTCTGCGTATCTTCCAGCTGTCCTTCGACTTCGGCGATTCGGGATGTATGGAGTTCGTTGTTGGTCTCGATGATCTCGGCAAGTTCAGTGATCCGCGTGAAGGCTTGTTCGAGGTATCCGGTGAGCTCGTTGAGTTCCCTTGCCTGTCCCAGGCGAGCGTCTTCAATGAGCGCGATTCGGGTATCGAAGCCGTCGACGGAGGACACCACGGTCTTGGCGACGGTTTCATCGGACTCGACCAGCCGATTGGCAAGCTCGTCGAATCGAGTGGACGTCGAGATGATCGACAGTTCCATTTCAGCAATCCGGTCCTGGATGTTCGCATCGATCGTCGAGTTGAGCGGCGCTTCGAGGACGAACTGCTCTAGCGAGTTGAGGCGAGTACGGATGAGGTCGAGCTGAGAGGAGACCTCCAGAATCCTGCCGTCGGAGGTTGCCCGAACCGTATCTAGCGTGACCGAACGGGGAACGGACTGGGTGTAGGGAGCGTCGGCTGTAAGTTCCGGCCAGAAGTTGTCCATCGACGTTTCGTCAGTCGAGTCGTGACTCATTGGATTCCTCGAGATTTGTAATACGTGGTTACTTCCGGACGTCGGCAAGTTGTCTCTCGAAATGAGCAAATAGCAAAATTATTGATGGGATTCGGCCGTGTTTTCAGGCCCGAGATCCACGCAAACTTTTTCAGGGATGTACCACCGGTTGTGAACTACTGTCCGTGGGGAATTCGCCAGTTTCGTCACATTTGTGTGTCGGCGCATTATCCCACCGCTCCCGGACCCGCAAGGTGTAGATAATTCGGCCGTTCGACCACGTAGAGCGATCTTGCTAAGACGGAGAGTCGCTAGCAGGCTCACACTTATGTTTAACGAACTCGCGTTCATCGACTGGATTGCGCTGGCATTTGCAGCCGTGCTCTTGGCCGGTGCCGCCGCTGCTGCTGTGCTTGCCTACGCCACGTCTAGGGCCCGCACCTCCGAGCCGAGAAACGGCTATGCACACGCCGCCACGACTTCGACTACGGCCGAGACCCTGGCGAAAAAGGCGGAGACAAAACCGGCTCATGCATCAGGGGCTATTACGGACAATGTCGTCGACTTGAATGATCATCGACCAGTCCATGCTGCCTCCGGAGAACCCCGTCACGTCTCCGACTCGATCGAGGGCTGCGAAAGTGCCCCGAGTCCGATCTTTAGTGGAGGTTCGAGCATCCCCCTTAGCGCCGCGAACGATGCCGAGCAGGGCGAAGGCGGCCACGTCATCGTGTTGGGCGAGTCGGGTGGCGACGACGTGGATGAGGAACCGACCAGCGACGTCATCGATCTCCGAACGGCGATGCCTTCCCCAGCGGTCGACCAAGTCGACGAAGTCGACGAATCCGAACTCAGCGCCCAACTCGCGTCTCGTGCCGCGAAGCTCCGGGGGCGACCCGAAGTCGAACAACCGAAGCCGGTCGACGCGCTGGCGGCTCGGACGATCGGGATGGCGCCTGGTGAGGTTGCGACCGCAGCACCTCTGGCCGAAACGGGCCCTGGGGCTCGCATTGGGTTTTCTGTTCGAATTCCAGGCTTCTTTGAAGACCCCATGGGTCGACATGAGTTGCGCTATTGGGATGGCAATCGCTGGACCGAATACGTCAAAGAGCGAGGCGAGCGCTTTACCGATCCGCTCTAAGCGGCTCGAGCACCCAAACGGGTCGATGCAGTCCGCGCTTCGTCGAGTGAGTCCTCGACGAGTTCTTGGAGTTCGAGCCCGAGGCGACTGAACTGCACACCGAGACGGACTACACCGTCCTCGTCGCTGGTCGAGATATTGCGCACCTCGATGATTCCCGCATAGTCGTCGATGGCGGCTCGATAGCGCTTCTTGACCTTGAGTCGTGGATCGGCGCGGGTCACGAGCGCAGCGCCACCAGCTGAGAGATCTACCAAGAACGCCTCAACGCGATCAGCCTGGCGAAAGAACCCGTTGCGAAGCTCGATGATCATCGGAATGGCGATCGAATACCGAGCTTTTCCACGGATCGGCTCGGTCTGTTCAGGTCGACTCGTGGTCATAGCGCTATGTCGGCCGCGAGCCGCTGCGACTTTAACCGCGCGCCGTGGTCACGCAGGCGGAGGTGGTGGAGGTGGTGGCGGCGGCGGTGGTGTTTCGCGTGAGGTGGCGTCGATCGCGTCACTAACTTTGGACTGTGGCCGCACGCCGAGCACGAAGTCACGATCGTATGAAGAGAAGAACCGAGTCGCTTGCTTCGCGAACTCGCGCAACATGACGTAGTTTGCTGAGCCGCCAACGGCTGCTCCGATACCAAAGGGCAACAGTTTGCCGACGGTTGCCGCACCGCGACGGGTACCCCACTTCTTGAGGACCTGTGCCACCAGCTGCGAGTTGATTCGGCGCAGCGCATCGATGGTCGCCATTTGGCCAGCGCCGCCCCCGATGGCTTCCCCAGCGATTTCGATCGCCTTACCGTTCCCGACTTTGAGGCCCATGTCGCGGGCCAAAGTGGTGAACTCCTCAGCTGCGTCATCGCCGAATGCGAGCACTGCGAGCACCCATGCGCGACGTTCATCGGGGGTAGCGTCGGTGTGTCCGTACGCGGCGCCGATCGCCATGACCATGTCGGTGGTACGTAGAGCGACCACACCCAACTCGGCCGCTAAGGCCCCGACTGCGATTCCCGTGCCGACGCCCGGGGCAGCGGCGGTGGCTCCGGCAGCTGCGCCCAGCGCGGTCATGGCCTTTTTGATCGGCGTGGCGATTTCGCGCGCCTTGACCTCGGGGCTCGCGCCCGGTGCTGCCTGTATGGCCATCTCTTGTGCTTCGTCCCAACGAGCGACCACCGCACGGTCCACGCCCTCGATCAACGCCTTGCCCGCCGCGTCGAGAATCGGGGACGGGATTCGTTCGGTCGC
>CAYUKM010000100.1:0-11136 GCA_964445255.1 uncultured Acidimicrobiales bacterium | reverse complement strand
GAGATGGATCTGTGGGTCGAGTCTGACGACATCTGGATTGCGCGCACCGCGATCCTGCACCAGCTCATGTTCAAAGATCGGACCGATACGAACCGGCTCTTCACCTACTGCGAGATGCGCATGGCCGACACCGAGTTCTTCATACGCAAGGCAATCGGCTGGGCGCTTCGCCACTACGCCCGCACAGATCCCAACGCGGTTCGATCCTTTGTGGCCGAGAACGAGGAATCGCTCTCCGGGCTCTCCAAACGCGAAGCGCTAAAAAACCTCTAGACGTCGACTGCGACGAACAGCGCTGAAGCCTCAACGAGCGGTCGGCCGTCGGAGCTCAAGATGGCGGCACGTACCCGCGTGGTGCGACCACCGGCGATCGGAGCGGAGCCTTCGACGCGATACGGTCCGCCAGTCAGCAGTACCGGTCGGCGATAGCGCAGGTCCAAGGTTCCGGTCGCCACTTTGCTCGACAACGCCTGGTTGGCAATCCTGGCGGCTACGTAGTCGAGCACCGTCGCGGACAGTCCACCCTGCATCCACTCGGGTGCGCCTGCGTGTTCGGGTTGAGGTGTGAAGGTTGCGAATCCTGAGACAAGTCGTGCCGCGTTGTCGGAGGAGACGGTCACCGGAGGGTATAGATGGCTGAGGACACGCCGCAGATCGTCGTTGGCCGCGGCAGAGTTTGGCTCGGTCACGACCCAAGTATGTGGCCAAACGCACGCCTTGCGTCCTGCCCCGCTGTGTCGGTCGGGTTCAGGGCTGTTAAAAACGTGTTGCGGGGTGCGGCACATTCTCTCTCTGAGTGAGGATTTGGTGTAGAAAGCGATTGGTATGGCATACGGAGAAACCAGCGGCGGCCACCGGCGACGTTTGTCGTCCAAGGTTGCGTTGCTCGCAATCGTCGTCGCGGGGGTGGTGGCTACGGCGCCTTTGGACGCGCAAGTAGGTCCCCAGTGCTTTGGCCAGGACGCAACGATCGTCATGGACACCCCCGGCCTCCTGAACGGCACCGATGGCGACGATGTCATCGTTGGAACACCCGGGGATGACACCATTCGGTCCGGCGCTGGCAACGATCTGGTCTGCGCTGGCGATGGCGACGACATCGTTCTCGGCAGTACCGGAACGGATCGTATCGATGGCGAAGCCGGAGCCGATGATCTCGTCGGAGGGCCTGACGCAGACGAGATTCATGGTGGCGATGGCAACGACCGGATTCGCGGTACGCGAGGACCTGACACCATCTTTGGCGACGCGGGAGACGATGAAATCTCGGGCGGCCAAGACGCTGATGTCGTGAACGGTGGCGCGGGCAACGATCTTATCCGCGGCGGTATCGGCGCAGACCTGCTGAACGGTGACGAGGGCGACGATCGCGTCGCTGGCGGTGGCGCAAACGATGTCGTGCGTGGTGGCGTGGGTAACGATGACATCGTCGGAGGGCACGGCCCAGCCGATGCCCTAACCGGTGGCGCAGGAGTCGACGTATGCACCGACCGCGGCTCGAACACCGCGTTCCAGGGGTGCGAAATCGACGGCCTTGACCAGACCGTCCCCGCAGACGACGCCTTGACCGCAGGTCCAGAACGGGTGATCCATATCAGCATCGACGGCTTGCGATCCGATCACGTCAACGCCCAGACCACCCCGGTCCTCAACATGTTGATGTCCGACGGAGCCTCCACGCTGAACGCCCGCACCGACCCCGCCCAGACGAGGACCTTGCCAAACCACACCGCCCAGCTGACCGGCCGCTTCGTCTGGGGGGACGGTGGTCATCGGACGACCTTCAACGAAGATGACGGCACGACGGTCCACGAAACCGCCGGGCTCTACATTCCGTCGGTCTTCGATGTGGTTCACGACAACGGCGGTACCACTCTGCTTTACGCGGGCAAGGAAAAGTTCGAATACCTCGAGCGCAGCTATAGCGTTGCCGGCGCCGCAGACGTAACGGGTGCCAACGACGGCACCGACAAGATCGACCAGTTCGTCCGCGGAGCACCCGAGACTTTGGTCGACACGTTCGTAGAGGACGTGGCCTCTCGGGCCGACGAAATCACGTATGCCTTCTACCACATCCGCCTACCAGACGAGCTCGGACACCTCTTCGGGTGGGCAACTCCCGAGTACGCCTTGTCGGTGAACGACAGCGATCGTTTGGTCGGCGACATCATTTCGGGTCTTGCTGACCAGGGCCTCCTCGACACGACCGCGGTGATCATCACATCGGACCACGGGGGACCGACCGGGGACTTCAGCCACGCGACTTCTACGAATCCGGAGAACTACACCATTCCGTTCATCGTGTGGGGCGCGGGAGTGGGCAGCGGCGTCGATCTATACGCCGCAAATGCGGACTCAGCAGACTACGCCGACCCTGGAGTGGACCGCATCGAAAAGGAAGGGCCTCAGCCGATTCGCGGCCATGATGCGGCGAACCTCAGCTTGCAGTTGCTCGACCTCCCCGCACTACCCGAGCCCGCCCTCAACGCCTCGCATAGCCTCGCAATTAACTAGACACCGGTAGAAGCAAGTGCGTCGCGTGCGCACCGTTACGTTAACGGAGCGTGGGAAAATCGACTTTTCTGAGCAATCTGCGCGTCATCTCTGCTAAACCCAAGGTCGACAGTGTCGGCGGTCAGAACCGACAACACGTCGGTTGATCGAAAGGAAAACCAATGTCAGAGGGAACTATGTCGCGACAAGGAAGGCATCGAGTGCGGCGACCACTAGCTCTTTGCATCGCTACCGTCGTAGCGCTCTTCACATCAGTGATTGCAGCGGTACCGACGATCGGCGCGCAAGACGACCTGCAAACCGTGTTTTGCGACGGCCGTGAAGCGACCATCGTGCTCGATGGCCCGGGCCTCGTAAACGGCACCGAAGGCGACGACGTGATCGTCGGATCACCCGGTGACGACACCATCCGCGGCCTTGGTGGAAACGACACGATCTGTGGAGGCGATGGCGACGACTTCATCCTCGGCAGCACCGGTGAGGACGTCATCTTTGGAGACGCTGGCAACGATGACCTCGTGGGCGGACCCGACGCGGACATCATCTTCGGTGGCGACGGGGATGATTTCATTCGCTCCGGCAAGGGCGCCGACCTCGTTATGGGCGACGCCGGTGCTGACACCATCAACGCCGGACAAGGCGACGATGTAATCAGCGGCAACGATGGCGACGATCTGTTGCGCGGCGGCGTTGGAGTCGATCTCCTCAACGGCGATGACGGCAACGACCGCCTTGCTGGCGGTGGAGCAAACGATCTCCTACGCGGCGGTCCCGGCGACGATGACCTCGTCGGCGGCAATGGTGTCTCCGACGACCTGCGAGGTGGCCTTGGCACCGACATCTGCACCGACCGGGGATCGAACACGGAGATCCGCAACTGCGAGCCCGACTTCGAGCTGACCGTCCTGCACGTCAACGACCACCACTCCCATCTCAGTCCAGACTCGGGAGACCTTGAGCTCCCCGGTGGCGAGACCCGCGTGAGTATCGGTGGGTTCCCGAGCGTCGTAGCCAAGCTCGACGAACTGAGCGAGGCCACCGAAGGCGGCAATGTCGTCAAGATCCACGCTGGTGACGCGATCACCGGCACGCTCTTCTTCAGCTTGTTCGAAGGTGAAGCCGACGCCGCACTGATGAACGAAGCCTGCTTCGACATCTTCGCCCTCGGAAACCACGAGTTCGACAATGGCGACCAGGGGCTGGCGAACTTCCTCGGCGACTTGCGATCGGGTGACGATTGCTCGACGACCACCGTCGCGGCCAATGTCATACCGGCTTTTGGCACACCGTTGAACCAGTCGGGCTTCATCCCGTTCCAGCCCTACGAGATCATCAACTACGGCGACGCTCAGGTGGCTTACGTCGGCATCGATATTGCGGGTAAGACGCAGAACTCGTCGAGTCCACTTCCAACCACACAGTTCCTCGACGAGATTGACACCGCCCAAGCAGTGGTCGACGAATTGACCGCAAACGGCATCAACAAGATCGTCCTCGTTACCCACATCGGTCTCGACAACGACCTAGACCTGGCATCGATGGTGAGCGGTGTCGACGTCATCGTCGGCGGTGATAGCCACAGCCTTCTCGGCGACTTTGAAGATCTCGGGTTGAACCCGGTCGACCAATACCCGGTCCGTACGTCGAACGCTGATGGCGACCCGACGTGCATCGTCCAAGCGTGGGAGTTCTCCGCTGTCGTCGGTGAGCTGCAGGTCAACTTCGACGAAGACGGTGTTGTCACCAGCTGTGATGGCACTCCGCACCTCATTCTCGGAGACACGTTCGAGCGTGAGCCTGAAGAAGACGCCGATCGCGAGCCACTCGTCGGCGACGAGCTGCAAGCCATTCTCGACTACATCGACGAAACCCCCGAACTGTCCGTGGTCACCCCCGATGCTGACGCCCAAGCGGTTCTCGACGGGTTCTCTGAACAGGTCGAGGAGCTCAGTGCAATCGCCATTGGTGAGGCGACCGAAGACCTCTGCCTTGAGCGAATCCCTGGCGAAGGTCGAAGCGCCTTCTGTGATGTCTCCGACACTGCGGTTAACGGCGGTGACATTCAGCAGCTGGTCACCGAGGCGTTCCGTGTTCGAGCATTCGAATCGGACTTCGCGCTCCAGAATGCTGGCGGCGTTCGCATCGACGTCCCTGCCGGTGAGGTTTCGATCGCTGATGTGTTCGAGCTCCTACCGTTCGCAAATACGATCGTGAACCTTGAGATGACCGGTGTCGAAGTTGAAGCGGTTCTCGAAGAAGCGATCAGCTTCGCCATCGACCCTGACGGATCGACGGGTGCTTACCCATATGCAGCCGGTCTTCGTTGGGACATCGATCTCACCGCGCCGGAAGGTGAGCGCATCTCGAACCTTGAGTTCGACGAAGGCGGTGTTTGGGTTCCATTCGACAACACCGCCACCTACACCGTCGCGACGAACAGCTTCATCGCGAGCGGTCAGGACGGGTACATCACCTTCGGCGAGGTGACCGAAGATGGACGCTCCGAGGATACGTTGATCGACTACGCCCAGGCGTTCATCGACTACATCGAACAAGACGTCGATGGCGTCATCGCTCCGCTCCCCATCGAGCAGTATTCGACGCAGAGCTTCGTGGCAGCTGAAGGCTAGAAAGAGCGGCGGTTCCCAGGCGAGCCGAAAATGGAGTTAGGTGTGGTGTGTCCATAGGGCGCACCACACCGGCTCATATTCTCAGTTGATCACTCGAGGCGTTCAACTGCTAAACCATCAATCATGAAATTGGTTCTTGGTGCGGATTCCTCAACCCAATCGGTCAAAGTTGAGGCCCGCGTGGCCGAGACCGGCGACCTCATCGCCACAGGTCGAGCTAGTCATCCGCCAACGACGCCACCGGTATCCGAGCAGGACCCTCAGGCCTGGTGGGATGCGTTCGCGGACGCGGTGGGTCAGCTCGGGGATGCCCGCAAGGACATTGCCGCGGTTTCGATCGCGGGCCAACAGCACGGTCTGGTGTTGCTCGACGAGAACGATCAGCCGCTCCGACCGGCCAAGTTGTGGAACGACACCACCTCAGCGCCCAATGCCGACCGTTTGGTCGAAGCTCGCGGAGCGCAATGGTGGACCGACAAAACGGGCAGTGTGCCGGTTGCCGCGTTCACCATCACCAAGTTGGCCTGGGTTGCCGAGAACGAGCCAGAACTGTTGGATCGCATCGCCAAGGTCATGTTGCCCCACGACTACCTCACCTATCGTCTGAGCGGAAAGCACGTCACTGACCGGGGCGACGCCTCAGGAAGCGGCTGGTTCGATGCGCTGGGCAGCGGAACCGTTAGCGATGCGTTGAGTGACGCCCTAGGTAGCGGCGACTGGGATGCGAAGGTACCGGCGGTGCTCGGACCGACCGAAGTCGTCGGCACGATCGACCCAGAAGTTGCTGACGCACTCGGGCTTGCTCACGATGTCGTCATCGGGCCCGGAACTGGTGACAACATGGGCGCGGCGCTCGGACTCGGTCTCGGCGAGGGTGACATGGTCATTTCGCTCGGTACATCGGGAACCGTGTACGCCCGGTCGGCCCAGCGAACTAGCGATCCAAGCGGCGCGGTAGCGGGCTTTAGTGATGCGACGGGACAGTTCTTGCCCCTCGTGTGCACCCTCAACGCGACCAAGGTCACCGATACCGTCGCACGGCTACTTGGCACCGATGCCTCTGGCTTGGCCGATCTGGCTATGCAAGCAGGGACCGACGTTATTGAACCTACGGTCGTGCCCTACTTCGATGGTGAGCGCACGCCGAATCGTCCCGACGCTCGCGGACTAGTGGTGGGGCTTACTACGGACGTGAGCCGCGAAGAGATCGCACGCGCCGCGCACGATGGTGTGTTGTGCGGTCTACTCGAAGGTGCACAGGCCCTCGTGGATGCGGGTGCAAGTGACGATGGACGGCTGTTCCTCGTCGGTGGAGGAGCCCAATCGGCGGCTTATCGACAACGCCTCGCGACCCTGGCTGAAAAGACCGTTTTCGTTCCGAAAGTGGATGAAACCGTCGCCGTTGGAGCTGCCCTCCAGGCCGCTGCGGTGGCCAATAGTGCCGACCTTGACGATCTCGCTGGTGCATGGGGTGTCGATGCCAGCGATGCTACCGAGCCGGAAGCCCCAGAAACGGGCGCCGAAATTCGAGCCCGTTACCGCGATGCGGCCGCCTTTGACGACGGCCTCTGCCGACCACGAACGGACTAGACCGCCTCGCTCGCTTGCGAGGTCTGAAGCAACTAATTACCTGCGGCGCAGTCCCTTCCTTGCGCTGCTAGAGCCGTCACATCGCTGACGTCGACCCTATCACTGCAGCTGAATGGCCCGAATGAGTCAAGCGGTCCATTGCAACGTCCGAAACAAGTGACGAATAGATGCCTAACGGATTGGGAAATCCGTGGCGTCGTCGAATGTACGACATCACCAGCGAAGGGAACTAGAACGATGAAGAAACGGTGGATGGCACTAGCCACAGCCCTACCGGTCCTGTTGTGGACCACTCCGGTAGCGGCGCAGGACACGGTGGACGTCAGTCAGCCGGGCGTCTTTGCAGATAACGCCTTCATCTTGATCTGTGCGATTTTCGTGATCTTCATGCAGGCGGGTTTCGCAATGGTGGAGGCTGGCCTCACCCGTGCGAAGAACGCAGCACACATGATGCTCAAGAACCTTCTCGACTTCGTGGTGGGTGCGTCGGGCTTCGCGCTCCTCGGCTACCACATCGCATTCTCTGGAGCCGCATGGTTCGGCTTCACCTGGCTCTGGGACTCGCCCGATTCAGCTGCGCCGTACGCACCGAACCTGGCTCTTCCCGTCCACTTCCTGTTCCAGATGGCGTTCGCCGCTGCTACTGCAACGATCGTTTCGGGTGCGGTAGCTGAGCGTGTGCAGTTCCGTGCGTACTTCGTGTACTCCGCTGGTCTCTCCGCTGTCATTTACCCGATCGTCGTGAGCTGGGTATGGAACCTTGATGGCTGGCTCGCAAACGGTGGCTTCGTCGACCTCGCTGGTTCGACCGTGGTACACACCGTTGGTGGAACCGCTGCTCTCGTAGGCGCAATCATCCTCGGCCCACGCATCGGTCGCTTCGATGAAGATGGTCGCTCGAACCCGATCCCAGGCCACAACGTGCCGCTCGCTGTTCTCGGCGTCTTCATCCTGCTCATCTCGTGGTTTGCTTTCAACGCTGGCTCGCTTCTTTCCGCTAGTATCCAGATCGGTTCGATCGCCGCAGCAACCGCAATGGGTGGCGCGTTCGGCGGCATGGGCGGTACCGTTTCGTCGTGGCTCACCCTTAAGACTCCTGACGTAACCCTGATCGGTAACGGTGTGCTCGGTGGCCTCGTGTCCATCACCGCTGGCGCTCTCAACGTGTCGCTCTTCGGCGCAATGATCATCGGCCTAATCGGTGGCATCATCGCTACCACCGGTGTGCTTTTGCTCGACCGCCTTCGCATCGACGATCCGGTCGGCGCTATCCCCGTGCACCTCTTCTCCGGTATCTGGGGAACCCTTGCAGTCGGTATCTTTGCTGACCCCGACGCCGTCATCGGTGGCGGTGGCCCAGCTGGTCTGCTCCACGGCAACCCAGGGCTGCTGGTCTCCCAGGCGATCGGTGTCGCCGCTGTAGTGGCCTTCGTAGGTCTCGCATCGACCGGCATGTTCTTGTTCCTCAAGTCCCTCGGTTGGCTCCGAGTCAGTGTCGAACACGAGATGGTCGGCCTCGACCTCGGTGAGCACGCACTCCCTGCATACAACGACGACTACGTCGAGTACGAGGAAGAACTCTTTGCCGCAGACGAGATCGAAGACCTGTTCGCCGACGACGTTTCCGCCTAACGCACCCGCCAGAGCTTGTAGCAGAGAGGAAATACACACAACATGTCCGATCAAGACAAGCGAAGCCGGGACTTGGAGCTTCTCAAGGGAGCGGTGGAACGCAGCAGAAATGCTCCTTCGCAAAACGACGCCCCCGCTGGCCGCGACAACGGGATTATGTACCGAGGTCAGCCAGTTGCGGGCCGTGGTGGTCGGGGTGGCCGGGCCCCCGGTTCCCCAAGTGGCGGAGGCCGCGGTGGAGGCGGCGGTCGCTCCACCTCTTCAAATTCAGGCGGAAACGCCGATGTGAAAGAGGCGCTCTCGAAACTCACCAACTTGTTTAACGACGGGTTGATTACTCAAGCCGAATACGACGCCAAGCGTGCTGAGATCCTCGACCGGATCTAGCGCCAGGAGAAATCATGACAATCAGAAACAGACTTATCTTGATGCTCACGGTGCCGCTTGTGGCGCTCGTGCTCGTCGCCGCTTTCGGCTTCGCCAACCTGAGCGCAGACTCCGAGTTGCTCGAAGACGCCCAATCGACCGCCGAGGACGCCATTCTCGCCGACCGAATGGGCCGTGCAGTCGGTGCCGAACGCCTCGGTTTCGAAGCGGGCTTCCCGGTCGAGGAATTCAGTGAGATCGCAGATGCTGCTGATGCGGCAATAGCGGCAAGCTCAAACGGGTCCGCTGAACTCGGAGCTCTTGCCGAAATCACCCAGGCAAACCTCGATGCAGCGCGGTCGAGCAGTGGCGAAACTCGCCTTCTGGAGTACGGCGTCGCACTAGACGAAATCGACGATTTCACCTCCGGTCTGTCCATCCGTGGCTTTTCACCTGACGGTGTTGCGGTACTGCAAGGTCTCGGGCAAGCCCGGTTGGCCGTCAACTCACAAGAAGTGGCATGGACCTCCGTATGGCTCATCCAAGCAGGGGAACCGGGCTCGATCGCCGAAGTTTCCCGACTTTTTGCGAATGCTGACGATGAACAAAACGACGCGGCCACACTCACGACCGAATCAGGGCTGAGCTTCTTCCTGCCACCAACTCGGTCGGAACCAGCCAGTGAACTTTTTGCGCTCGAGACGATCGTCTTGCGGGCCCTTAGCACCGCGGGAGCTCCCGACGTAGCGGGGTCCGAGGTATTCGACCTGCTCTGGGACAACCGCATCGAGTGGAATCAAGCAGCAGAACAGGGCTCGCAGTTTCTGCTGACAGACATCAATAACACGCTCACCGAGACCGATTCCCAACGTTCATTGTTCACCTTGCTCGCTGTGCTGGCCGCCTTCCTCCTCGCCGTACTGATCTTCGTGATCAGCCGCTCGATCGTTGGTCCGTTGAACCGTCTGATCGGCGAGGCAGAGGCAGTAACCCAGAAGCGCCTTCCTCGTGCGGTAGCTGAGCTCCGTCGAGTTGGTGCCGATGATGCGCCTCCCACCATCCGTGAAATTCCGAAGGAAACCGACGATGAAATCGGTGCTTTGGTAGACGCTTTCAACTCGGTTCAGGGCACCGCTATGCAGGTATCGACCGATCAGGCTCGAAGCCGCCGAAACGTGGCGGAGATGTTCGTTAACCTCGGCCGTCGTAACCAGCAGCTGAACCACCGCATGCTGAACTTGATCTCTGATCTTGAGCGAGATGAGCAGGACCCTGAGGTTCTCAAGGGTCTGTACCGTCTCGATCACATGGCGACTCGTATGCGTCGTAACGCGGAGAGCCTTCTCGTGTTGGCTGGTAACCGTTCGCCTCGTCAGTGGAGTCGTCCGGTATCCACCGAGGACGTCATGCGCTCGGCACTTGCAGAGGTCGAGAACTTCGATCGCATCGAGATCGGTCAGATCCCTGATGCGCTCATTCGTGGCTCGGTCGTCACCGATGTCACTCACTTGCTCGCAGAGCTACTCGACAACGCGACCAACTTCTCCGATCCCACCACCACGGTGACGATCTCGGGTCACGAGACCGTTGACGGTATGCAGATCGAAATCGCCGATACGGGTCTCGGTATCGCCGAAGCTGACCTCGTCGAGCTCAACGGTCGTATCACCGACCCTCCAGAGCTCGATGAAGCGCCAAGCCGCTTGCTCGGTCTCTTCGTGGTCGGTCGACTGGCGCAGGAACATGACATCGACGTTCACCTCGACAGCCAAGCTGGCGTCGGTACCGTCGCTACCGTAACGCTCCCAGCGTCGATGATCCCACAGGACACCGGCGACGGCCCGACCCCACTACAGACCATCGATGTCGACCCAGGTCTTGGCGAAGAAGTTCGAGCCGAGCTCGGTTCCGATCTTGGTGCATCTCAGGCAGCTGCCGAAGCGGCACTCGCCGAGGCCGCTATCCCGACGATGACCGAGGTCGAAGCGGCTATGCCGTCCTTCCCGAGTGTCACTATCGATGCGCCGGCCACGCCAGAAGTGCCCGCGATGGCGCCGCCGATCACCCCCGAAGCCCCAGCCGTTGCTCCAGCAGCTGCAGCCGCAGCCGCCGTGGCAGCGCCGGAAGCGGTCCTTGCGCCAGCAGAAGCTGAGGCGACCCAATGGCCGCCCAACGCAACCGACTCCCAGGACGAGTCACTGCCATTGCGTGAACTCCACGAGCGTGCACCAAGTGCTGAGGTACCGGAAGGGGTCGCACCGGGCAACGTGTTCGACCTTGCACCACCACCTCCAGTAGAGGCCGCACCGACAGAATTCGTAGATCCTGTGCCTGCTCACGCCGCTGCGCCGGCTCCGACGATGGAAGCAATGCCTGCGCCGGTAACTCCAGTTGAGGCTACGGC